>NZ_JAOCCV010000010.1:0-173385 GCF_029840585.1 Pseudomonas sp. GD03875
ATGGCTCCCATCCCGGATTGCATCCGGGCTACCGAAATGCGCGGAAGCGCCTGAAAGAACCCAACAGACAACTCGGAGCCGGGGTGGCCTTCTCTTTGGTTACTTTCTCTTAGCCCGGGCGGCGATCCGCAAACAAGAGCAACGAAGCGAAGCGGAGTAACAGCCGCAGGCTGGCCCGAAGGGCGAGCGTAGCGAGTCAAGTGACTCGCCCGGGAGGGCGAAACCCGAGGCTTCAGCTTTAACTACGATCAATCGGCCAATGAAACCAAGACTTTCATAAGCTTCTAAACCGGCGGTTGCCGCTCCGCCTCCACCACCTGCCCCGGTGCAGGGTTCTCCATCCGATCCTCCCCCGACCCACTCCCCACCGAAGCCCTGACCTGCGGCAGGCACCCCGGATAGTGGGCGCAGAGGAAATTCACCAGGTTCTCCCGCACATAGCAGCGCAGGTCCCAGTTGCGCGACGAGTCCGCCGAGCTCACCAGCACCCTTAGCTGCACCGCCTTGTCGGTGGCGTCCACCAGCTGCAGCACGCTGACCCGGCCGTCCCATAGGTGCCGCGCCTCCTCGCACAGGCGCGTCAGCTCCTGGCGCAGCGGTTCCAGCGGAGTGGAATAGTCGACCCAGAGGATCACCGCGCCGGTCAGCGACGAGGTGCTGCGGGTCCAGTTCTGGAACGGGTTCTCGATGAACCACTGCAGCGGCACCACCAGCCGGCGGTCGTCCCACACCCGCACCACCACGTAGCTGCCGGTGATCTCCTCGATGCGCCCCCACTCGTTCTCGACGATCACCACGTCGTCCAGGCGGATCGGCTGGGTGAGGGCGATCTGCAGGCCCGCGATCAGGTTGCCCAGCACCGGCTTGGCGGCGAAGCCCACGGCCAGGCCGGCCAGCCCGGCGGAAGCCAGCAGGCTGGTGCCGAACTGGCGCGCGGCGGGGAAGGTCATGAGCATGGTGGAAACGCCGAAGATCACCACGAACACGCCGAGCGTGCGCACCAGCACCCGGGTCTGGGTCTGGATGCGCCGGGCGTGCAGGTTGTCGGCGATGTCCACCGGGTGGCGGGCGACGATGATCCGCTGGATCGCGTCGGTCGCCCGCAGGCCGAGCCAGGTGAAGGCGGCGATCATCGCCAGCAGCACCAGTCGCCGCGTGCCCTCGATCATCAGCAGGTCGTCCGGCGCCGAGCCGAGCACCACCTGCACGCCGGATAGCGGCAGCAGCAGGCGCGCTGGGGCGCGGGCGCGCTGCAGCAGCACGCGGGCGACCGGCAGCGGGCGGGCCAGGCGTTCCAGCAGGCCGAGCAGCCAGCCGCAGGCCAGCATCAGCACCAGGGCGACCAGCAGCGCGACGGCGAGGGTGCGCAGTTCCGGCCAGGGCAGCAGGGCGAGCCAGTCGTCAGCCATGCAGGGTCGGCGCGCGCTGGCGGTCCATAAGGCGGGCGAAGGCGCGATGGGCCGGCAGGAACAGGGCGCCGACGGTCAGCCACAGGGTCAGGTGCGGCAGCAGCTGCCAGACGTCCAGCTCCACCTCCAGTAGCACCCACAGCCCGGCGATCAGCGAGATCAGCGCGTACAGCGCCAGCGCCTCGACGCGCCGCAACAGCAGCAACGCGCCGACCGGCAGCAGGAGCAGGTGGCCGAAGAACTCGCTCAGCGGCGCGCCGAGGCGGATGTCGCCGGCGGCCAGCACCAGGCCGCCGAGCAGCAGGCCGGCGCCGAGCAGGCGCAGCAGCAGGATCATCATTTGTCAGGCAGCTGTGCGTTGATCTGCTCGGCCATCTTCAGGTGCGATTCGAGCCTGGGCAGCATCTCTTTGGCGAAGGCCGCCACTTCGGCGTCCTCGGCGTTGCTGGCCTTCTCGAACAGCTCGATGGTCTGCTGGTGGGCCGCCACCTGGTTGTTCATGTAGGCCTTGTCGAACGAGCCTTCGCCGCGCAGCTGGAGGATCAGCGCCTTGGCCTGGGCGATCAGCTCGGCGTCGCTGGCCACCTCGAGGTCCTTCTGCTGGGCCAGGGCGCGCAGCTTGTCGTTGGCGGCGGTGTGGTCCTCGACCATGGTCTGGGCGAATTCGCGGACATCGTCGGTGGTGCCCTTTTCCAGGGCGAGCCGGCCGGTCTCGATCTCGGCGATGCCCTTGGCCGAGGCTTCCTCGACGAAGTTGCGCGGGCTGACCTGGCCCTGTTCGGCGCTGCCCTCGGCGTGCAGGTTGGCGCTGACCAGCACGGTGGCGGCGAGCAGCCCCAGGGAGAGGCGTTTCAGACTGTGCATGGCGGGTCCTCCAGTCAGGTTACGAGGTTGTAGAAGCCCCGCGCGGCGGTGAAGTTCAGCTAAATCGCCCGGGCACCGATCGCTCGAACTTCGAGGCGCAGCGGGGAGTCGACCTTTATGTCCGCACACCGTGACGCGGACGCAGTCCCCCTAGCCTGGAGAAAACGATGAACGCCGTAGAGCTGCTCAAACAGGACCACCAGGTGGTCAAGCAACTGCTGGAGAAACTGGTCGCCACCACCGAACGCGCGGTGAAGACCCGCCAGGACCTGGTGCACAGGCTGCACATGGAGCTGGCGGTGCACACCGACCTCGAAGAACAGATCTTCTACCCGGCCTATCAGGCGGCCGGCGCCCGGGACGAGGCGGTGATGACCGCCGAGGCGACCGAGGAGCACCGCGCCGTGGATGCCCGCGTGCTGCCCGAGCTGATGAAGACCGATCCGTCCACCACCACCTTCGCCGGCCGCGCCAAGGTGCTCAAGGAGCTGCTGGAGCACCACATCGAGGAAGAGGAAAAGGACATGTTCCCCAAGGCCAGGAAGCTGCTCGGGGCGAAGAAGCTGGAGGAGCTGGGCGAGCAGATGGAGGCGCGCAAGCGCAGCCTCAAGCAATCCCTGGGCCGCGAGGCGGCCTGATCTCGACGCGCGTAGGGTGCGCCGTGCGCACCGCAACGTTCCCCACGGTGCGCGCGGCGCACCCTACGGCGTGTCACAGGCTGCAGAAGTTTCCTTCAACACCTGGTCGACCACGCCGGCCAGCGCCTGCCGCGGGTCGAGGCCGGCGCCGATGGCCTGTTCGTAGTGCGCCAGCTGGCGCTCGCCGCTGCTGCCGTCGCGCAGGATGCGCCGGGCCTGCTCGAATGCCGCTTCGTCCCGCCACGGGCCGATCCGCTCGCCCAGCCGTTCCAGCCAGTCGCCCGCCGCCCATTCCTCGCCGTCCGTGTCGAGGAAGCGTGCCGCACAGCCCAGGCGCCGGGCGCGCCAGTAGTTCTCTTCCAGCCATATTCGCCCAGCGCCATCGGCCGGCGTGTCGTCCGTCTCGCTGGCCCAGGCCACCAGGCCGCGGAACAGCCCGGCGATGCATAGCACGTCGTCCACCCGGGGGCAGGCGTCAGCGATGCGCAGTTCGAGGGTGGGGAAGCGCGCCGAGGGGCGGATGAACCACCACAGGTCGCCGGCTTTGCGGATCGCGCCGCAAGCCGTCAGCCGCTCGACATAGCCGACCAGCGCGGCAGCGTCGGCCAGCGGCTCGGGGATGCACATGCGCGGCCATTCCCCGCACAGGGTGCGGCGGTAGCTGAGCAGGCCGGTTCGCCGGCCCTCCCAGAACGGCGACGAGGCGCTCAGGGCCAGCAGCAGCGGCAGCCACGGCAGCACCCGGTTCATCACCTGCACCCGGTCGATTTCTGGCGCCACGCCGACGTGCACGTGCAGCCCCGACACCAGGCTGCGCCGGGCCACGTCGCGGTAGTCGTCGAACAGCCGGCGATAGTGCGGCGAGTCGGTGGCCAACTGCCGGCGCCAGTCGGCGAAGGGGTGGGAGGCCGCGCCATAGGGCGCCAGGCCGAAGCCCGCGGCCAGCTCGGCCAGGCGCCGGCGGCCCAGCAGCAGGCAGTCGCGCGCCGCGTCAGCGTCGTGCAGCACCGGTGTCACCAGTTCGATCTGGCTGCGGAACATCTCCTCGGCCAGGCATGGGCCGAACGCCTGGCGCAGGGCCTCGATCAGCTCGCGCGGGGGCTCGGCGCAGACGTCGCGGCTGGTCCGGTCGACGAGGAGGAATTCTTCCTCGATGCCGAAGCCGGGGGCGCAAGGGGGCAGGGTGGCTCGCATTCCCAAGGGACGGGCGGCCGCGAGGGCAAGTTCAATCCGCCTGAATCTTTGCCGCGCCGCGAAATCCGAGAGCTTAACCAGACCACGATCCGGGAACAGGCCATGAGCACAGCGTCAACGCCTTGCAGTCAGCTGAGCGCGGTGGATTGCCATCCGCTGCGCGATCTCTACCAGGCGCTGCTGCACACGCCCGCCGAGCCCGCCACTCTGGCCCGCGCGGCGGACTTCCTGGACACCCAGCTGGCTCACGCGGAGCAACTGCCCTGCGACCTGCCGGACGACCCGCAGCGCCTGCTCGACTGGGTGCGGACCGGCGCCAAGCGCACCACCGAGGCCTACGCCGAGTACCTGCGCGACCGCCGCGACGGCGCGCCGCGGCGCTACTTCGGCGGCCGCGCTCACGCCCTGTACTTCCTCCGCGCCGTGGCGCCGACCAAGCTGGTCGACGGCGCCTGGCTCTACGGCGTGCTACCCCACTGGCACGAGCTGCGCCTGCAGCCGCTGGTGCAGACCTACGTGGAAGAACTCGGCGGCGGCCAGGCGGCGCAGAACCATGTGCTGCTCTACCGCCGGCTGCTGGCCGAGCACGGCTGCGACGACCTCGCCGGCCTGGGCGACGCGCATTATGTGCAGGGCGCCCAGCAGCTCGCCCTGGGCCACCTGGCGGAGCGCTACCTGCCCGAGCTGATCGGCTACAACCTGGGCTACGAGCAGTTGCCGCTGCACCTGCTGATCACTACCTACGAACTCGGCGAGCTGGGCATCGACCCCTATTACTTCCAGCTCCACGTGACCATCGACAACGCCGGCAGCGGCCATGCCCAACGCGCGGTGCAGGCGCTGTGGGACAACCTGCCGGTGGTCGGCGACCGCGCCCGCTTCCTGCGTCGGGTCGGCCTCGGCTACCGCCTCAACGACCTCGGCCTGGGCAGCACGGCGGCCATCGCCGAATTCGACCTGCAGCGCGAGCTGCTGGCGATGCTCGAACGCAAGCGCCAGGTCGCCGGGCGGGTGCACTCGGACCATTGCCGCATCGACGGGCGCACGGTCAACCAGTGGCTCGGCGCGCCGGGGCGCATGGGCGACTTCCTCGCCGCCCTGCAGGCGCGCGGCTGGATTCGTCGCCACCAGGACCCGCGCGACAGCCACTTCTGGCAGCTGATCGACGGCGAGAAGGCGGCCATGTTCGGCGTGTTCAGCCCCTACGAGCGGGCGCTGCTGCACGATTGGATCGCCGGCGACTGGCTGGCGGAGCAGGGCGCCGCCGTGCCCCGGCGCCAGCCCGCCGAGGCGGCGTCGGCGCAAGGTGACTTCGCCAGCGAGGCGCGGGCGTTGCTGGCCGAGCTGGAGGGCCTGTCCGCCGGGCAGCGCACGCACCGCCTGATCGCGCTGATGGCGCCGGCGCTGCACCATACCCCGGCGGGGCTGCTGGCCACCCGCCTGTTCGCCGCGAGCCATCGCTGATGGGCCGGCTCAACCGCCACCTGCTGCGCCTCGGCCAGGCGCTGCACGCCCGCGCCTACCGCTTCACCACGGTCACCCCGCTGACCCACCAGCGGGTCAACGCCCGCCCGGAGAACGCCTGGGCCACCGACCTGGCCGGCGTGTTCGGCTGGAGCCAGCCGTTTTGCCGGGAAACGGTCGGCGAGGAGCTGTTCGCCCTGATGGACAGCGCCAACGTGCTGCTCGAAGTGCCCGGCGGCTGGGCCAGCGCGGTGCGCTGGTCCAGCCTTGGCGACGAACTCTACGTGCACACGCGCTACCCGACCCTGGCGCAGGACGCGGTGTTCTTCGGCCCGGACACCTACCGCTTCGCCCAGGCCATCGACCAGCAACTGCGCCGCCAGCCGGCGGGCAGCCTGCGCCGCGCCGCCGACATCGGTTGCGGCGCCGGCCCGGGCGCGCTGCTGATGGCCCACGCCAACCCGGCCGCGGAGGTGTTCGGCCTGGACATCAACCCGCTGGCGCTGGAGTACACCGAGGTCAACGCCCGGCTGGCCGGCGTCGGCAACCTGCGCGCGCTGCGCAGCGACCTGCTGGATGGCGTCTCCGGCCAGTTCGACCTGATCGTCAGCAACCCGCCGTACATGCTCGACCCCCAGGAGCGCGCCTACCGCCACGGCGGCGGCGAGCTGGGCGCGGAGTTGGCGCTGCGCATCATCGAGGCCGCGCTGCCGCGCCTGGCTCCCGGCGGCAGCCTGCTGCTGTACACCGGGGTCGCCATGGTCGGCGGCCGCGACCCGCTGCTGGAGTACTGCAAGGCCTGCCTGGCCGGCCAGGACTTCGTCTGGAGCTACCGCGAGATGGACCCGGACGTGTTCGGCGAGCAGTTGCTGGAGCCCGGCTACGACGCGGTCGAGCGCATCGCCGCGGTGGTCCTTAGTGTCACCCGCCCGCCGGCGAAATAGCTTGAACCGGGCCGCCGCGGGGCGAGTCAGCTGTTCATGCTGACACGTCAATCGGTGATACCAAGATGATCAAGAAATGTCTGTTTCCCGCCGCGGGCTACGGCACCCGTTTTCTCCCGGCCACCAAGTCGATGCCCAAGGAAATGCTGCCGGTGGTGGACACCCCGCTGATCCAGTACGCGGTCGAGGAGGCGTACGAGGCCGGCCTCCACCAGATCGCCATGGTCACCGGGCGCGGCAAGCGTTCGCTGGAGGATCACTTCGACATCAGCTACGAGCTGGAGCGCGAGATCAGCAACACCGACAAGGAGAGCGCCCTGCGCGGCATCCGCCGGCTGATCGACAAGTGCACCTTCTCCTACACCCGCCAGATCGAGATGAAGGGCCTCGGCCACGCCATCCTCACCGGCCGCCCGCTGATCGGCGACGAGGCCTTCGCCGTGGTGCTGGCCGACGACCTGTGCCTGAACCCCGGCGGCGACGGCGTGCTGACCCAGATGGCCAGGCTGTACAACCAGTTCCGCTGCTCCATCGTCGCCATCCAGGAGGTGCCGCCGGAGGAGACCCACAAGTACGGCATCATCGCCGGCGAGGCGATCCGCGACGACATCTTCCGGGTCGACCGCATGGTGGAGAAACCCAGGCCCGAGGACGCGCCGTCTAACCTGGCGATCATTGGCCGCTACATCCTCACCCCGGACATCTTCAAACTCATCGAGCAGACCGAGCCGGGCAAGGGCGGCGAGATCCAGATCACCGACGCGCTGATGAAGCAGGCCCGGCAGGGCTGCGTGCTGGCCTACAAGTTCAAGGGCAAGCGCTTCGACTGCGGCGCCGCCGAGGGCTACGTCGAGGCCACCAACTTCTGCTTCGAGCACCTGTACAAGCCCGAGCAGGAGCGCCGCCGCCTGAGCAAGCTGGCGACGGCGCAGCCGGCCAAGGTCGAGGCGCCGGCGGAAAGCGCCGCCTCGGTCGCCTGACCATCCCGTGCCGCGGGGGCCTTCGTGCCTCTGCGGCAGACTCTCCGTCGAGCGACCGGCAAAACCACTCGCCATCCGCGTCCATCGAGGTTCTAATTGTGCCCGGCATTCACAGGCACTTTTCTTGATGGGGTTCTGCGGTTCTATGAGTGGACAATTCTCCGGTACTCGTCTGGTCGTGCTGGATACCGAAACCACCGGCATGCCGGTGACCGACGGTCACCGCATCATCGAAATCGGTTGCGTCGAACTGGATGGCCGCCGCCTGACCGGCCGCCACTTCCACGTCTACCTCAACCCGGACCGGGAGATCGACGAAGGCGCGATCGCGGTCCACGGCATCACCAACGAATTCGTCGCCGACAAGCCGCGTTTCAAGGACGTGGCCGACGAGTTCTTCGAGTTCATCAACGGCGCCCAGCTGATCATCCACAACGCGGCGTTCGACATCGGCTTCATCAACAACGAATTCGCCCTGCTGGGCCAGAGCGAGCGCAGCGAGGTCAACGACTACTGCTCGGTGCTCGACACCCTGCTGATGGCCCGCGAGCGCCACCCGGGTCAGCGCAACAACCTCGACGCCCTGTGCAAGCGCTACGGTGTGGACAACTCCGGCCGCGACCTGCACGGCGCACTGCTCGATGCCGAGATCCTGGCCGACGTCTACCTGACCATGACCGGTGGCCAGACCCACCTGTCGCTGGCCGGCGAGGGCGGCGACGGCTCCGGCCGCATACTGCCCAGCCCGATCCGCCGGCTCGACCCGAACCGCGCGCCGATCCGCGTGCTGCGCGCCACCGAGGAAGAACTGGCGGCCCACGCGGTGCGCCTGGCGATCATCGAGAAGGCCGCCGGCGGCCCGCCGCTGTGGGTCAAGATGGAAGAAGCGCAGTCATAAGCGACAAGCTGCAAGCCGCAAGCAAACGGCTAAGTCCCGTTGGATTATGTCCCCGTTGGATGTGGCGGTGCCCCGAGCCCTTCTGGGTCCCCGCCTGCGCGGGGATGACGGTTTCGGAAAAACTCCCCCCTACCTCGTCATTCCCGCGCATGCGGGAATCCAAGGGCAGGCAGCTGCAGCGTTCAGTCAGGGGCTTGACCACGTAGCGCGTAGGGTGGGTTAGCCGCTGGCCGGCGTAACCCACCAGTGGTGCCACGGTGCGAGCCATGGTCTGTGGCCTGACCCACCTACAGGTTTGCAGGCAGGCCGCTTCCGCAGAGCAGCTGTAGCCGCAACACGCAACAGAGACATAGCCAAGCAAAAACACTGAAAAGTCTGGCGCACCTCGGCTCGCATACTGATCAGCTTGCAGCTTGCAGCTTGCAGCTTGCAGCTGCCGTATTGCGACCTTTTCTTATAGCCTTCCGCACAGGGGGTTCCGCCGCCCACGGCGAACTTCTACCCTGAGGTGATCAGGCGCCGCAGAGCGCCTACCCTCAGGAACCTCCAATGTACAAAGACCTGAACTTCCCCATCCTCATCGTCCACCGCGACATCAAGGCCGACACCGTCGCCGGCGAGCGTGTCCGGGCCATTGCCGAAGAACTGGGCAAGGACGGCTTCACCATCCTCTCCACCGCCAGCTCCGCCGAGGGCCGCATCGTCGCCTCGACCCACCACGGCCTGGCCTGCATCCTGGTGGCCGCCGAGGGGGCGGGGGAGAACCAGCGCCTGCTGCAGGACATGGTTGAGCTGATCCGCATCGCCCGGGTGCGCGCGCCGCAGCTGCCGATCTTCGCCCTCGGCGAGCAGGTGACCATCGAGAACGCGCCGGCCGACGCCATGGCCGACCTCAACCACCTGCGCGGCATTCTCTACCTCTACGAGGACACCGTGTCGTTCCTCGCCCGCCAGGTGGCGCGCGCCGCACACAACTACCTGGACGGCCTGCTGCCGCCGTTCTTCAAGGCGCTGGTACAGCACACCGCGCAATCCAACTATTCCTGGCACACGCCTGGCCACGGTGGCGGCGTGGCCTACCGCAAGAGCCCGGTGGGGCAGGCCTTCCACCAGTTCTTCGGCGAGAACACCCTGCGCTCGGACCTGTCGGTGTCGGTGCCCGAGCTGGGCTCGCTGCTCGACCACACCGGCCCCTTGGCCGAGGCCGAGGCACGCGCGGCGCGCAACTTCGGCGCCGACCACACCTTCTTCGTGATCAACGGCACCTCGACGGCGAACAAGATCGTCTGGCACTCCATGGTCGGCCGCGACGACCTGGTACTGGTCGACCGCAACTGCCACAAGTCGATCCTCCACTCGATCATCATGACCGGCGCCATCCCGTTGTACCTGTGCCCCGAGCGCAACGAGCTGGGCATCATCGGGCCGATTCCGCTCTCCGAGTTCAGCCGCGAATCGATCCAGGCCAAGATCGACGCCAGTCCGCTGGCCAAGGGGCGTGCACCCAAGGTCAAACTGGCGGTGGTCACCAACTCCACCTACGACGGTCTCTGCTACAACGCCGAGATGGTCAAGCAGGCCCTGGGCGACTCGGTGGAAGTGCTGCACTTCGACGAGGCCTGGTACGCCTACGCCGCCTTCCACGAGTTCTACGCCGGGCGCTATGGCATGGGCACCCACAGCGACGAGAACTCGCCGCTGGTGTTCACCACCCATTCCACCCACAAGCTGCTGGCCGCCTTCAGCCAGGCCTCGATGATCCACGTGCAGGACGGAGGCGTGCGCCAGCTGGACCGTGACCGCTTCAACGAAGCCTTCATGATGCACATCTCCACCTCGCCGCAGTACGGCATCATCGCCTCGCTGGACGTGGCCTCGGCGATGATGGAAGGGCCGGCCGGGCGTTCGCTGATCCAGGAGACCTTCGACGAGGCGCTGAGCTTCCGCCGTGCCCTGGCCAACCTGCGCCAGAACCTGGCGGCGGACGACTGGTGGTTCAGCATCTGGCAGCCGGAGCAGGCCGATGGCGCCGACGCTGTCGCCACCGGCGACTGGCTGCTGGCGCCCGCGGCCGACTGGCACGGCTTCGGCGACGTGGCCGAGGACTATGTGCTGCTCGACCCGATCAAGGTGACCCTGGTGATGCCGGGCCTGAGCGCCGACGGCAGGCTGGCCGAGGCCGGCATTCCCGCGGCGGTGGTCAGCAAGTTCCTCTGGGAGCGCGGCCTGGTGGTGGAGAAGACCGGCCTGTATTCCTTCCTGGTGCTGTTCTCCATGGGCATCACCAAGGGCAAGTGGAGCACCCTGCTCACCGAACTGCTGGAATTCAAGCGCCTGTACGACGCCAATGTGCCGCTGGCCGACGCGCTGCCGTCGATCGCCCGCGAGGGCGGCGCGCGCTACGCCGGCATGGGCCTGCGCGACCTGTGCGACGAGCTGCATGCCTGCTACCGAGAGAACGCCACGGCCAAGGCGCTCAAGCGCATGTACACCGTGCTGCCGGAGGTGGCGATCAAGCCGGCCGACGCCTACGACCAGCTGGTGCGCGGCGGGGTCGAGGCGGTGCCCATCGAGCAGCTCGAAGGGCGTATCGCCGCGGTGATGCTGGTACCGTACCCGCCGGGCATCCCGCTGATCATGCCGGGCGAGCGCTTCACCGCCGAGACCCGCTCGATCATCGACTACCTGCAGTTCGCCCGCACCTTCGACAGCCAGTTCCCCGGCTTCGACGCCGACGTCCACGGCCTGCAGCGCGAGGATGCGTGCTATACCGTGGATTGCATCAAATAGTCCCTGCGCCGCCATACAGGCACGGGCTGGCTTCGATCCGGGGGAGAGCATGGCGCAGCAGAAGGGCGGGCGGGGCGAAATGGGGTTCTGGACCTGTACCGCCCTGGTGGTCGGCAACATGGTCGGTTCCGGCGTCTTCCTCCTGCCGTCGGCCCTGGCGCCCTACGGCGGGCTGAGCCTGGTCGGCTGGCTGGTGTCGAGCACCGGCGCCGTGCTGCTGGCCCTGACCTTCTCCCGCCTGGCGCGGCTCAACCCGGCGGCAGGCGGCCCCTATGCCTACACCCGCGACGCCTTCGGCGGCTTCGCCGGCTACCTGTGCGCCTGGACCTACTGGAAGGCCGCCTGGATCGGCAACGCGGCCATCGCCGTGACCCTGGTCGGCTACCTGCAGGTGTTCCTGCCGGTGCTGCGCGCGCCGCTGCCGATGGTGGCGACGGCGATCGGCGCGATCTGGTTGTGCACCCTGATCAACCTGCGCGGCATCACCGCCTTCGGCTACGTGCAGAACGTGCTGACCCTGCTCAAGCTGGTGCCGCTGGTGCTGGTCGGCGTGCTCGGCTGGTTCCACTTCCATCCCGAGCATCTGGCCATCCCCGAGCCGGCGGCGCTGCCGGGCGGCGGCTACGTGCAGGCTATCGCCACCACGGCGGCGCTCACCCTGTGGTCGTTCATCGGTCTGGAGTCGGCCACCGTGCCGGCCGAGCACGTGCGCGACCCGCGCCGCACCATCCCGCGCGCTACCCTGTGCGGCACTCTGGTGGCCGCTGGCGTGTACATCCTCTCGATCACCGCGGTGCAGGGCGTGCTGCCGCCGGAGGTGCTGGCCCGCTCCACCGCGCCGTTCGCCGACGCGGCGCGGGTGATGCTGGGCGACTGGGGCTACTACTTCATCGCCGGCGGCGCGGTGATCGCCTGCCTCGGCGCGCTCAACGGCTGGGTGCTGCTGCAGGGGCAGATTCCCATGGCCACCGCCCGCGACGGCCTACTGCCCGAGGCGCTGGCCAGGACCAACCGCTATGGCGTGCCGGCCAACGGCCTGCTGGTGTCCGGGGTGCTGGTGACCCTGCTGGTACTGGTGGACGGGCAGGGCGATCTGGTCGAGGTGTTCAACGTGATCATCCTGCTCGGCACCATGGCCGGCGTGGTGCCCTACGTGTTCTGTGCGGCGGCGCTGATGCACCTGCTGGCGATGCAGCCGGGGGACTTCGGCGAGCGCGAGCGCGGGCGGCTGCTGTGGATCGGCTGCTGCACCTTCATCTACTCGATGTGGGCGCTCTACGGCACCGGCGAGCAGGCGATCTTCTGGGGTTTCCTGGTATTGATGGTCGGCATTCCCCTCTATACCTGGCGCCAATGGCGCAACCGGGTGGAAGGCCAACGGCTCTGAAATCGCCCGGAATTTCGTCGATCGGAGCGAGTGTCGGAAGTGGCAAGCTCCAAAAATATCAACTATTTATCGAACATAGGCAGAAACCATCTGAGGTCTGCTAGCGTGTTCTCCATCACAGTTGCCAGCATCGACATTTATTGCACGCTTGTTATAGTTGGGCGATTGATTCCAAAACAACATATCTATGGCGCCATTGCGTGCCTTGCCCTCGAGGATGATCTGCGTGCCTGATTACAAAGCTTTCCGAGTCGAACTCGTCGACAAGATCGCCCATGTGCAGATCAATCGCCCCGAGAAGGTCAACGCGATGAACGCCGACTTCTGGGAAGAGATCATCGACATCTTCCGCTGGGTCGACGACACCGACGAGGTCCGCGTCGTGGTGCTGTCCGGCGCCGGCAAGCACTTCTCCTCGGGCATCGACCTGATGCTGCTGGCCCAGGCCGGCAGCCAGCTGGGCAAGGACGTGGGCCGCAACGCCGAGGGCCTGCGCCGCAAGATCCTCCAGCTGCAGGGCTCGTTCAACGCCGTCGACAACTGCCGCAAGCCGGTGCTGGCGGCCATCCAGGGCTACTGTCTGGGCGGCGCCATCGACCTGATCTCGGCCTGCGACATGCGCTACTCCACCGCCGACGCCCAGTTCTCCATCAAGGAGATCGACATGGGCATGGCCGCCGACGTCGGCACCCTGCAGCGCCTGCCACGCATCATCGGCGACGGCATGATGCGCGAGCTGGCCTTCACCGGCCGCACCATCGACGGCGCCGAGGCCCTGCGCATCAACCTGGTCAACCGCACCTACGCCAGCCAGGAAGCACTGCTGGAAGGCGTGTTCGAAATCGCCCGCGAGATCGCCGCCAAGTCGCCGATCGCCATCCGCGGCACCAAGCACATGATTCGCTACATGCGTGATCACCGGGTCGACGACGGCCTGGAGTACGTCGCCAACTGGAACGGCGCCATGCTGCAATCCGCAGACCTGCGCGTGGCCATGGCCGCGCACATGAGCAAGCAGAAGCCGGAATTCGCGGACTGACCTTAGCCTAGAAGAGGTTCAGCAGACCCATGGTCACTGGAGCGACATCCCTGAGTCTGGTGCGTGACGAACTGTTCACCACCATGGAAGAGACCGAACAGAGCCTCGAGCAGTTCATCGCCGAACGCAACAACGGCAGCCTGCTGCAGCAGGCCGTGGAAAACCTGCAACAGGTGCGCGGCACCCTCAACCTGATCGAACTGGCCGGCGCCGAGCTGCTGGCCCAGGAAGTGCTGCAGCAGGCGACGGACATCCCCACCGGCGCGGGCGAGGAGCGCGACGGCCAGCTGTCCGCCCTGAGCAACGCGCTCTACGTGCTGCGCCGCTACCTGGAAAACGTCGACGCCCACCGCCAGGAAATGCCCGAGCTGCTGCTGCCGGCGATCAACGACCTGCGCCAGGCCGGTGCCCAGCCGCCGTTGCCGGAAAGCTTCTTCTTCAGCGTGCGTCTCGACCAGCCGCGTCCCGCCGGCACGCCGGGCGGGGCGGTCAGCGCCGCCGACGCGCGGCGCCTGCGCCACATGTTCCAGGTCGGCCTGCTCGGCTTCATCCGCGAGGACAACCCCCAGGCCGGCCTCAAGCTGATGCTGCGCGCCCTGGGACGCCTGGACAGCCTGTTCGCCGACAAGCCGGCCGGTCGCCTGTACTGGATCGGCGCCGCGGCCGTCGAGTCGCAACTGGACGGCCAACTGCTGCCGCGCAAGGCGCGCAAGCAGCTGTTCTCCCGCCTCGATCGCGAGATCAGGCAGGCCCTGGGCGGCAACGGCGGCTACGAGGCGCCGCGCAGCCTGCTCAAGGAACTGCTCTACCTGGTGGCCCTGGCGGACAGCCGCGGGCCACATGCCAGCGCGGTGCGCGAGGTGTTCGGGCTGACCCCGCTGCCGTTCACCGACCACCTGCTGGACGAGGAATACCAGCGCCTGTCCGGCCCCGGCCAGGGCGTGCTGCGCTCGCTGTCCACCGCCATCCGCGAGGAATTGGCCAGCGTCAAGGACCTGCTCGACCTGATCGAGCGCGGCACCGCCCAGCCGGACAGCTACGGCAACCTGCACGCGCTGCTCGGCAAGCTGGCCAAGACCCTCGGCATGGTCGGCCTGAGTTCCGCCGCCAGCGCCCTGCAGGGCCAGCTGCCGCTGGTGGCCGGCTGGGGCGAGGACAACCGGGCCGAGAGCGGTGACTTGCACAAGCTGGCCGAGGCCGTGCTGTACGTGGAGAGCATGGTCGCCAGCCTGGAGCGCGGCGAGCAGCGCAACCAGCGTCCCAGCGCGGCGCAGCCGGGCGACGAGGGCGAGGCGTTCGCCGCCCACCAGCTGGCCGAGGCGCGCATCGTGGTGGTCGACGAGGCCCGTGGCGGCCTGGCCCTGGCCAAGCGGGCGATCACTTCCTACCTGGAATCAGCCGGCGACAAGCTGCACCTGGCCAACGTGCCCTTCAGCCTGCAGGCGGTGCGTGGCGGTCTCTGGTTCCTCGACCAGGAGCGCGCGGCACGGCTGATCGGCCTGTGCGCCGACTACATCCAGACGCAAATGATCGATTCCCTGCAAATGCCTTCCGAGCAGATGCTGGAGACCCTGGCCGACGCCCTCAGCAGCCTGGAGTACTACCTCGAAGGTGGCGCCGTGCTGCGCCCCGAGACCACGCCGAGCGTGCTCGACCTCGCCGAGGAGAGCGTCCGGGCTCTTGGCATGCCGGTAGCCGCCTGATGGCTGCCGGCTGGCAGACCCAGCCGCCGCTGGACAACGGCCAGCCCGGTGGCTGGGCGCTGGTGCGCAGCTCGCAGGGCTTTCTCGCCGACGCCAACGGCGTGCTGTTCCCCCGCGAATGGCTCAAGCGCCAGGACCTGCCGCTGATCGCCGAGCACGGCCTCGGCCACTTCGACGGCGAGCCGGTCTGGCTGCTGGCCCTGGATCGCCCGGCGGAGATGCCCGGCTGCTTCTGGCAGGGGCTGCGCCAGTTCATGCTGCAGGCCGACTATCCCACCTTCCGCATGCTCTCGTTCGCCGAGCAGGTCGGCAACTGGGACCTCAACCACCGCTTCTGCGGCCGCTGCGGCAGCCGCAACCGCCAGGTGCCGGGCGAGCGCTGCATGCGCTGCCCCGAGTGCGGCCTGGACAGCTACGCGCGCATCTCGCCGAGCATGATCGTGCTGGTCACCCGTGGCGACGAGATCCTGCTGGCCCGCTCGCCGCGCTTCGTCTCCGGCATGTACAGCACCCTGGCCGGCTTCGTCGAGCCCGGCGAGTCGGCGGAGGAGTGCGTGGCCCGCGAGGTGCTGGAAGAGGTCGGCATCCAGGTGCGCGACCCGCAGTACCTGGGCAGCCAGAGCTGGCCGTTCCCCCATTCGCTGATGCTCGGCTTCCATGCCGAATACGCCGGCGGCGAGATCGTGCCCCAGGCCGACGAGATCGAGGACGCCGCCTGGTTCCCCCTCGACCGGCTGCCGCCGCTGCCGATGTCGCGCTCCATCGCCCGCTACCTGATCGACCTCTACGTGGCCCGCCGCCTGGGGCAGCCTGAGCCGCAGCTGCACCGCTGAGCCTCAGAACCTGTTCACGATCTCCTGGCTCGCGGCCATACGGCGTTAAAAACGCCCTCGGAATGCTCATTTACCACTCGTAAACTCCGCTTCCTCGGTCGTTTTTGCCACCATCTGGCTCTAATACAGAAGATCGTGAACAGGTTCTCAGCCCACCGCGTCGGTGAAGGTCAGGCGGTTGCCGAAGGGGTCGCGCACGTTCATGTCGCGGCTGCCCCAGGGCATCGCCTCGATACCGGGGCGCGCGTAGCCGTAGTGCTTCTGTTCCAGCTCCCGGTGGAAGGCGTCCAGCGCGTCGGTCTCGATGCGCAGTGCGGCGCCCGGGCAGGCGTCGCCGTGGTGTTCGGACAGGTGCAGCACGCAGCCGTCGCGGGAGACCTGCAGGTACAGCGGCAGGTCGGGGGCGAAGCGGTGCTCCCAGTCGACCCGGAAGCCGAGGAAGTCGACGTAGAACTCCCGTGTCTTGGTCTCGTCGAAAACGCGCAGGATCGGAGTGGTCTTGCCAAGTTTCATGGGGATGCCTCGTGAGTCAGAACCAGTGCTGCCAGGCCAGGCGCGCGGTCAGCGCCAGAACCACCAGAATGAAGACCGGACGGATGAAGCGCGAGCCGCCGCTGATCGCCGTGCGAGCGCCGAGGAAGGCACCGGCCATCAGCGCCAGGCCCATGGCGATGCCGAGCAGCCAGGCCACCTGGCCGGCGATCACGAACACCGCCAGGGCCACGCCGTTGCTGACGAAGTTCATGCTGCGCGCCACGCCGCTGGCGCGCACCAGGTCCATGGGGTAGAGCAGCAGGGTACTCACCGTCCAGAACGCGCCGGTGCCGGGGCCGGCCACGCCGTCGTAGAAGCCCAGGCCGAGCCCCTGGGGCCACTGGCGGCCCTGGGCCACGGGCGCATCTTCCTGGCCGTGGGTCTCCGGCGTCTTGCCGAACAGCAGGTACAGGCCGCAGCCGAACACCACCGCCGGCAGCATCTGGTTGAGCCAGGCGGCCGGCAGCCAGTGGGCGATGATGGCGCCGATGGCCGCGCCCACGGCCGTGGCGATCAGCGCGTTGCGCCAGTGCCTGGGGGAGAACAGCTTGCGCCGGTAGAAGGTATAGCTGGCGGTGGCGGAGCCGAAGGTGGCGCACAGCTTGTTGGTGCCCAGCACCAGATGAGGCGGCAGGCCCGCGGTGAGCAGCGCCGGGATGGTCAGCAGACCGCCGCCGCCGGCGATGGCGTCGATGAAACCCGCGGTGAAGGCGACCAGGGCGAGCACCAGCAGCGTGGCCGGGTCGACGCCCAGTTCGAAGGGAAACGGCATAAAAAACTCGAAGTGGATTCAATTGTGGCGGGCCGTTGCTGGTTAGCCGGGCGGCCACTCCGCATAATGCCGGCAAAAAACCGCAGAAGGAATCGCATCCATGCAGTACGACGGCCTGGCCTGGTTCACCGGCCTGCTGGCCTTGCTGGCGCTGTTCATCGCCGCCCGCATCCTGTTCACACCCCACTGGTTCCTGGCCTGGCTGCGCGGCACCGTCGGCCTCGCCTTTCTCGCCCTGGCGCTGCTGATCGGCGTGGTGGCCTACGACCTGCGCAGCTACGACCCGCAGGTGCAGGACCGGCCGCTGGTGACCCTGAGCTTCGCGGCGGACGGCCCGCAGCGCTACCGGGTCAGCGTGATCGAGGGCGCCGAGGAGCGCCAGGTGACGCTGGAAGGCGACCTCTGGCAGCTCGACGCCCGCCTGCTGGGCTGGAAGGGCCTGGCTGCGCTGATCGGCCTGGAACCGGGCTACCGCCTGGAGCGGCTGTCCGGCCGCTTCCTCGCCATCGAGCAGCAGCAGACCGCCCGCCATGCCCAGGTCCAGCTGGCGCAGAGCCCCTACGGCATCGACCTGTGGCGCTGGCTGCGCCTGGGGCAGCGCGACCTGTTCCTATTCGACGCCCAGGCCGGCCGGGTCACCTACCTGCCCATCGCCGACGGCGCCGCCTACAGCGTCAGCCTCAGCCCGACCGGCCTGCTGGCCAAGCCGATGAACCAGGCGGCCGAGCAGGCGCTGAAGGAGTGGGAGTAGCCCGGAGGCAAATCCGGGAGCGCCGCGTGAATTTCTCCGGATGTTCCGGTGCGCGCGGCGCACCCTGCGGGCAACAACCCGCGCCAATGAAAAAGGGACCCGAAGGTCCCTTTTTTCATGGCTGTGCGGGCGTTCTCAGGAGAGGAAGCCGCCATCCACGTTCAGCGCCACGCCGGTGGTGTAGCTGGAGGCGTCGCTGGCCAGGTACAGCACGGTGCCGGCCATCTCGCTCGGGTCGGCCACGCGCTTGAGCGGGATGCGCTGCAGGGCGACGTTGAGGATGGAGTCGTTCTTCACCAGGGCCGAGGCGAACTTGGTGTCGGTCAGGCCCGGCAGCAGGGCGTTGCAGCGGATGCCGAACTGGGCGCATTCCTTGGCGAACACCTTGGTCATGCTGATCACAGCGGCCTTGGTCACCGAGTAGATGCCCTGGAACTCGCCCGGGGAGACGCCGTTGATGGAAGCGACGTTGATGATGCTGCCGCCGCCGTTCTGCTTCATCAGCTTGCCGCCTTCGATGGACATGAAGTAGTAGCCGCGGATGTTGACGTCCACGGTCTTCTGGAAGGCGCCCAGGTCGGTGTCCAGCACGTTGCAGAACTGCGGGTTGGTGGCGGCGTTGTTGACCAGGATGTCGAGGCGGCCGAACTGCTCGCGGATGAACGCGAAGACGTTCTGGATCTGCTCCATCTCGCCGATGTGGCAGGCGATGGCGGTGGCCTTGCCACCCTCGGCGATGATCGCGTCGGCGACGGCCTGGCAGCCTTCGATCTTGCGGCTCGAGACGATCACGTGGGCGCCCTGCTGGGCCAGCAGCTTGGCGATGGCCTCGCCGATGCCGCGGCTGGCGCCGGAAACGAAAGCGATCTTGCCGTCGAGGTCGAACAGGTGGGTCTTGGACATTGTGGTTACCTTGTCTGAGCCGGGGTTAGAGGGTGGATTTGCCGATGATCTGCAGGGCCATCTGTTCCAGCAGCTTGTTCATGTGGATGAACTGGGCGAAGCGCTTGTCCTTGGTCTGACCATGGAAGAAGCGGTAGTAGATCTGCTGCACGATGCCGGCCAGGCGGAACAGGCCGTACACGTAGTAGAAGTCGAAGTTGTCGATGCGGATGCCGGCGCGCTCGGCGTAGTAGTCGACGAACTCCTGGCGGGTCAGCATGCCCGGCGCGTTGCTCGGCTGGCGGCGCATCAGTTGCACGGGGGGCGGATCGCCCGCATCGATCCAGTAGGCGAGGGTGTTGCCCAGGTCCATCAGCGGGTCGCCGATGGTGGTCAGCTCCCAGTCCAGCACGCCGATGATCTGCATCGGGTTGGCCGGGTCGAGGATGACGTTGTCGAAGCGGTAGTCGTTGTGCACGATGCCCGGCTTGTGGTGGTCGGCCGGCATCTTGTCGCGCAGCCAGGTCTTGACCGCTTCCCAGGCCGGAGCGTCGGGGGTCAGGGCCTTCTCGTAGCGGTCGCTCCAGCCTTCGATCTGGCGCTTGACGTAGCCTTCCGGCTTGCCCAGGTCGGCGAGGCCGCAGGCCTGGTAGTCGACGTTGTGCAGCTCGACCAGCTTGTCGATGAAGCTCTTGCACAACTCGCGGGTCTGCTCGGCGCTGAAGTTCAGCTCGGCCGGCATGTCGCTGCGCAGGATGATGCCCTTGACCCGCTGCATCACGTAGAACTCGCTGCCGATCACCGACTCGTCGGTGCAGTGCACGTAGGCCTTCGGGCAGTACGGGAAGCCGGCGTTGAGCTGGTTCAGGATGCGGTATTCGCGGCCCATGTCGTGGGCCGACTTGGCCTTGTGGCCGAAGGGCGGGCGACGCAGGACGAATTCCTGCCCCGGGTATTCCAGCAGGTAGGTCAGGTTGGAGGCGCCGCCGGGGAACTGGCTGATGCGCGGGGTTCCGGTGAGACCGGGGATGTGCGCCTTCAGGTAGGGGTCGATCTGCGCGGCGTCTAGCTCTTCGCCTTCGCGGATGCCGGTGGACTGGTCTGTCAGCGTCATGCTTATCCCTTCTGCTGATGATGGGGGCCACTAATCATTGGCTAATTTAATGGTGCCCTTAAGCAAAGCACAGCGTTATAGATGTGGCTGTTGGTCATCGATCAAGAGCCCTGATTGCCGCGTTTCGCCTGGGCGCGGGCGAAAAAAAACCGGAGTCCGAAGGCTCCGGTTTTTCGCTGTTGCGCGGCGTGCCCGAGGCTTATACCGGGAACAGCTCGGCCAGTTTCATGGCCAGCATCATGTCGCCTTCGGCGCGCAGCTTGCCGCCCATGAAGGCCTGCATGCCGTCGGTTTCGCCGCTGGCGATGCCGGCCAGGGTGGCGCTGTCCATGATCAGGGTGACGTTGGCGTTGGGGTTGTCGCCAGCCTGTACGTCGCAGGTGCCGTCTTTGACGATCAGCGCGTAGTTCTCACCGTCTTCGATGTTGAACTGGAAGACCAGATCCAGGCCGGACGCAGCGCTGGCGTTGAACTTGGATTTCATGGTGTTGATGATGTCGGCAACGGAGCTCATGGTTTCTATCCTTTTTATCTAGGGTTGCTCGCGACCTTGCGGGGCCGCTGTGGGCCGGACTCAGCGATAGGTGATGAGTTCCGGGGTCCTCAACAGTTCCAAATGCACACGGCTGTTGAAGGAAGCCAGGGTCACGTCGCTGCCGCGGAACTGCAGGCGCGAGAGCGAGGTGTTGACGATCTGCCAGTTGAGTTCGAAGGCCTTGTCGGCCGGCACGCCGGTCAGCAGGTGGAGCAGGGCGGTGATGGTGCCGCCGGACGTGAACACCGCCACCGAATGGCCGCGCTCCGCTTGCGCCAGCAGGCGTTGCAGACCATCCTCCACGGTCTCGACGAAGGTCCGCCAGGTGTTGTGGCCCGGTGCGTCGTGCTCGCCGCTGACCCAGCGCCGGATGATGCGGGCGAACAGGTGCTGGAAGGCGGCGCGGTTGTCCTTCGGGTTGCGCAGGATGTCCAGCGCGTCCGGCTCGTCGGGGAGCATGGCGGGCAGCAGGTTGCGGATCACCGCCTCGGCGTCGAATTCGTTGAAGGCCGGATCGATTTCCAGCTCCGGCGCGTTCAGGCCGGCGGCCACGCAGCGCTGCAGGGCGGCGGTGGCGGTATGCTGCTGGCGGCGCAGGCTGCCGCTGAGGCAACGGTCGAGGCTGACGCCCAGCTGGGCGAGGTGGTCGCCGAGCACTTCGGCCTGGCGCACGCCGAGGGGCGACAGCACGTCGTAATCGTCCGCACCGAAGGAGGCCTGGCCATGTCGTATCAGATAGATGCTGCCCACGTCGGCTACCGATCCTGACGGGTTGAGGTTTCGCGAGGTTAGGGGCAGAGTCGAGCCGCTGTCAACGAAAAAACATACGCTTGTTTGAATTCGCCGGCACCCGCTCGCGGCGGTTGGCCGGCGCGTCCCGGCGCCGGTATGCTTGGGGCTGGCAAGCCGCCCTGCCGGGGGCCTGCGACAGGATAGACGAGGGGGAACCTGTGGAGTTTCTGTTGGATTATGCGGAGTTCCTGCTTCGCACCCTGACGGTGGTGGTCGCGATCATCGTGGTCCTGCTGACTATCGCCGCGCTGCGCGGCAAGGGCCGTGGCAAGGGCTCCGGCCACTTGCAGGTCAACAAGCTCAACGATTTCTACAAGGCGCTGCGCGAACGCCTCGAGCACGAACTGCTGGACAAGGCGCAGCTCAAGGTCCAGCGCAAGGCCGAGGCGAAGCAGGCCAAGCTGGAGAAGAAGGAAGGCAAGCACAAGCCGCGGGTGTTCGTGCTCGACTTCGACGGCGACATCAAGGCCTCGGCCACCGACAACCTGCGCCACGAGATCACCGCGCTGCTGACCATGGCCACCGCCCAGGACGAGGTGGTGCTGCGCCTGGAGAGCGGCGGCGGCATGGTCCACGGCTACGGCCTGGCCGCCTCGCAGCTGGCGCGCATCCGCCAGGCCGGCGTGCCGCTGACCGTGTGCGTGGACAAGGTCGCCGCCAGCGGCGGCTACATGATGGCCTGCATCGGTGACAAGGTGCTGTCCGCGCCCTTCGCCATCCTCGGCTCCATCGGCGTGGTGGCGCAGCTGCCCAACGTCCACCGCCTGCTGAAGAAGCACGACATCGATGTCGAGGTGCTCACCGCCGGCGAGTTCAAGCGCACCCTCACGGTGTTCGGCGAGAACACCGAGAAGGGCCGGGAGAAGTTCCAGGAAGACCTGGAGACCACCCACGAGCTGTTCAAGAACTTCGTCGCGCGCTACCGCCCGCAGCTGAGCATCGACGAGATCGCCACCGGCGAGGTCTGGCTGGGCATCTCCGCGCTGAACAAGCACCTGGTCGACGAACTCCGGACCAGCGACGAATACCTGGCCGAGCGCGCCCGCGAGGCCGAACTGTTTCATCTGCACTTCGCCGAGAAGAAGAGCCTGCCGGAGCGTTTCGGGCTGGCTGCCAGCGTCGCGCTCGACCGCGTGCTGCTGAACGGGTGGAGCCGTCTCAATCAACAACGATTCTGGTAAGGAGCATGGCATGAGCCAGTTCAAGGCATTGCTGGTCAGCGAGGAGAACGGCGCCTTCGTGCCCAGGGTGGTGGAGCGCGCGGTGGCCGACCTGCCGGCCGGCGAAGTGCTGATCCGCGTGCAGTATTCCTCGCTCAACTACAAGGACGCCCTGTCCGCCAGCGGCAACCGCGGCGTGACCAAGGCCTACCCGCACACCCCGGGCATCGACGCCGCCGGCGTGGTGGCCGAGTCCTCGGTGAGCGAGTTCGCGGCGGGCGATGAGGTGATCGTCACCGGCTACGACCTGGGCATGAACACTTCCGGCGGCTTCGGCCAGTACATCCGCGTGCCGGCCGCCTGGGTGATCAAGCGCCCGGCCGGCCTGTCCCTGCGCGAGGCCATGCTGCTCGGCACCGCCGGCCTGACCGCCGCGCTGTGCGTGGACAAGCTGGAGCAGGCCGGCCTTACGCCGGCCGCCGGCCCGGTGCTGGTCACCGGCGCCACCGGCGGCGTCGGCAGCATCGCCGTGGCCCTGCTGGCGCGCCTCGGCTACAACGTCGCGGCGTCCACCGGCAAGGCCGGGCAGGGCGAGTTCCTGCGCCAGCTCGGCGCCCAGCAGATCGTGCCGCGCGAGGAGCTGCAGGACGGCGCCGAGAAGGTCATGCTCAAGGAGCGCTGGGCCGGCGCGGTGGACACCGTGGGCGGGGAGATTCTGTTCAACGTGGTCAAGTCGCTGCGCTACGGCGCCAGCGCCGCCTGTTGCGGCCTGACCGCTGGCATGGGCTTCAAGGGCAACGTGGCGCCCTTCATCCTGCGCGGGGTCAACCTGCTGGGGGTGGACTCGGTGGAGCTGCCGCTGGTGGTCAAGGCCTCCATGTGGGACAAGCTGTCCCTGCAGTGGAAGCTGGGCAACCTCGAGAGCCTGGCCGAGGAAGTGAGCCTGGAGCAACTGCCGAAGGCCATCGAGCAGATCCTCGCCGGCAAGCTGGTCGGCCGGGTGCTGGTCAGGCTGGACTGAGGCTTGCGATGGAAGAAAGGGCCCGGTCGATCCGGGCTTTTTTGTTGTAGGGCGGGTGAAACCCGCGAAACCACAGCGCGGGTTTCACCCGCCCTACGTAATCAGCCCTGGCTGACGTACATGGTGATCTCGGCGCGAAACACCGGCTCGCCCTCGACATAGGCCATCACCGGCACCTTCACGTCACCGGCCTGGCTCCAGTCGATGGCGCTGCCGTCGGCCACGGCGCGCACGTCGCCCTTGGCCTTGGCCAGGTACTCGACCGTCATGCCGCGCGGAATCCAGCGGTGGCCGGCGGGGATGGAGGCGTCGGTCATGGTGCCGGCCACCAGCTCCGCGGCGTTGCACAGGGCGATGGCGTGCACGGTGCCGATGTGGTTGAGCACCTCGCGGCGCTTGGGGAAGGTCACCTCGGCATAGCCCGGACGCAGCTCGACGAAGCGCGGGGCGATGCTGGCGAAGTAGGGGGCGACCTGGCCGATCATCGAGCTGAACTGCTCCGGGCCGACCTGCTGGTACATCTGCATCATCTGACTCATGGGGTGCTCCTGTTGATTGAAGAGAAGCGCGCGCCCAGGCAGTATACGGATACTAGAAAGTAATTCTAGAAAATTATTCTAATTTCACCGGAGGCCCCATGGCCCGCCGTTCCCGCAAGGACGAAATCCTCCAGGCCGCCCTGGCCTGCTTCACCGAATCCGGGGTGGACGCCACCACCATCGAGATGATCCGCGACCGCTCCGGGGCCAGCATCGGCAGCCTCTACCACCACTTCGGTAACAAGGAGCGGATCATCGGTGCCCTCTACCTGGCCGGCACGGCCGAGTACGCCGCCCTGCTGGACGAGGGTTTCGCCGTGGCCGACAGCGCCGAGGCGTGCGTCCGGCTGCTGGTGACCAGCTACATCGACTGGGTGGTGGGCAACCCCGACTGGGCGCGCTTCGTGCTACACAGCCGCGGCCGGGTCGAGGCAGGGGAGATGGGCGAGGCGTTGCGCGAGGCGAACCGGGTGCACTTCCAGCGCATCCTCGACGCCCTGGCCGGCTACCGCGAGCAGGGGCTGTTCAAGCACATGCCGGCGGACTGCTTCGCCTCGGTGATCATCGGCCCGACCCACGACTTCGCCCGCAACTGGCTGGCCGGCCGCACCCAGACCGAGCTGGCCGACTGCCGGGAGCTGCTGGCGAGGGTCGCCTGGGAGTCGGTGCGGGCCTAGTCCTGCTTCAAACCGCGCTGCAGCGCCAGGTCCCAGGGCGGGACCGGGCCGAAGCGGCGCTTGAGGAATTCCAGCAGCAGGCGGCTGCGCGAACTGGCGTCGCTGGCCAGGCGCAGCGCGTAGATGCCGCTGGGCTCGGCCGGCGGCAGGCCGCCCTCGCACAGCAGCGGCACCAGCTCGCCACGCAGCAGGTAGTCGCTGATCAGCCAGGTCGGCAGGTGGGCGATGCCGAGGCCGGCCACGGCACTGAACAGCAGGGTCTCGGCGTTGTTGGCGGTCAACCGCAGGCGGCCGGGGCGCAGCACCTGCAGGCGGCCATCCACCTCGAAGCGCCAGGCGTGCGGCGGCGACAGGGCGTCCCAGTCCAGGCCGTCGTGCTCCGGTAGCTCGCGCGGGTCGCGCAGCAGGCCGCGGCGGCGGATGTAGTCCGGGCTGGCGCAGAGTATCCGCACCATCGGCGCCAGTGGCGTCGCCACCAGGCGGGTGTCGGCCAGCGGGCCGATGCGCAGCACCAGGTCCACCTCGCCGAGGTGTTCGCCCTGCATGTCGATGAAGCTGTCGATCAGACGCAGCTGCACGTCCAGGCCCGGATAGGCGGTGAGGAACTCGGCGATGGCCGGGGCCAGGTGGCGGCGGCCGAAGGGGGCGGGCGCGTCGATGCGGATCAGCCCCTCGGGCGCGCTGCTCAGGGACACCGCCTCGGCGCGGGCCTGGCGCAGCTCGGCGAGGATGCGCCGGGCCCGCTCGGCAAAAGCCAGGCCGGCCGGCGTGGCGCGCACGGCGTGGGTGCTGCGCACCAGCAGCGGGCAGCCCATCGCCCGCTCCAGCGCGTCGATGCGGCGCGCCACCGAGGATGGGCTCAGCTGCTGGCGGCGCGCGGCGGCGGAGAAGCTGCCGGCCTCCAGCACATCCAGGTAAAGGTTGAACTGTTCGGTGAGGGCGTCGGGGTTCATGGTCATGGCTTTGCGAATTGTGCAAAACCATTGTGCGTTGCTGTGCGTTTCCCCGCCAGCCGAGGGTGGCTAGGATGCCGGCCTGCAACCGGAGGCCCCGATGAATCCCCTCGACCTGATCCTCAACCTGCTGCTGGGCCTGGCCATGGGAACCCTCGGTGGGCTGTTCGGCATCGGCGGCGGGCTGGTGGCGATTCCCGCGCTGGGCGTGCTGTTCGGCCTGGACCAGCAACTGGCCCAGGGCACGGCCCTGGTGATGGTGGTGCCGAACGTGGTGCTGGCGCTGTGGCGCTATAACCAGCGCAACCGCATCCAGCCGCGCAATGCGCTGCTGCTCAGCCTTTCCGCCTTCGTCTTCGCCTGGCTGGCCTCGCTGTACGCGGTGGAGCTGCAGGCCGAGCGCATGCGCCTGGCCTTCGTCGGCTTCCTCGTGGCGCTGGCGCTCTACAACCTGGCGCGGCTGTTCATGCGGACCCCGGCGCCCTCGGCGCAGTTGCGCCATCCCTGGCCCTGGCTCGGCGTGCTGGGCAGCGCCGCGGGCGCCTTGGGCGGGATGTTCGGGGTCGGCGGCGCGGTGCTGGCGGTGCCGGTGCTGACCAACCTGTTCGGCGTCGGCCAACTGGTGGCCCAGGGATTGTCATTGGCGCTGGCCCTGCCCAGCACCGGCGTGACGCTATTGACCTACGCCCTGCACGACCATGTGGACTGGGCCATGGGCATCCCCCTGGCGGTGGGCGGCCTACTCAGCATCTCCTGGGGCGTGCGACTGGCCCACGCGCTGCCGGAGCGGGTGCTGCGCGGCCTGTTCTGCGGCTTCCTGCTGCTCTGCGCGGTGTTGCTGGGAGTACGCTCGTAGGGTGCGCCGCGCGCACCGATCGCGATGCTCAGAGCCTGAAGCCCTCGACGATGTGCTCGGCCAGGGTGTCGGTGACCTGCGACTGGCGCTGGGGATGTCGCAGCAGGACGATGCTGGTCATCGGCAGGGTGGGCATGCCCTCGGCTTCGCCGAGGATGCGCATGTCCGGGGTGATCAGGCTCTGCAGCTGGGCGGTGACGGCGAGGCCGGCGCCGACCACGGCGAACAGGGCGGCCAGGCTCGGGCTGGTGTAGGCGATGCGGTAGGGCCGCTCCATCGCGTCGAGCGCGTTGCAGGCCCAGGCGCGGCAGAAGCAGTCGGCGTTGAACATCGCCAGCGGGATCGGGTTCTGCTCGTGGGGGCTGTAGCCCTGGGCCTCGGCCCAGACGAAGCGCTCCTGGCGCAGCATCTGGCCGATCTCCTTGCCCGGCTCGCGGGTGACGATGGTCAGGTCCAGGTCCTGCCGCTGCAGCAGCTGGGTCGAGGGCTCGCAGTGCACCTCCACCTGGACCAGCGGGTAGGCCTGGGCGAAGCGCGAGAGGATGTCCGGCAGGAAGCGCATCACGTAGTCGTCCGGCGTGCCGATGCGCACGGCGCCGACCATGTGCGGTTCGCGCAGGGTGTTGAGCACCTCGCCGTGCAGCTTGAGGATGCGCCGCGCGTAGCCCAGCAGCACCTGGCCCTCGGGCGTGAGGCGCACCTGCCGGCCGTCGCGCTCGAACAGGGTGCGCTGAACTACGTCGTCCTCCAGACGTTTCATCTGCATGCTGACCGCGGACTGGGTGCGGTTGACCACTTCCGCCGCGCGGGTGAAGCCGCCGTTGTCGGCGATGGCGACGAAGCTGCGCAGCAGTTCGGTGTCGATGCTGGGGTAGCTCATTCATCAATCCTCAAGATGTGAGGCATAAGAAACATTCGTTGGATTGATCTTAATCGCGAAGGGAAACTGGCGCCAACCCCACAGGGAGGACGTCATGATGAAAGGTCAGAAAGGTTATGCACTGGTTCGCTCGGTATCCTTCGAGCCCGCTCTGCCGGGCCTCGGTCTCGGCCGGTTGTGGCTCCGCCTGCGGCGCTGGCGTCAACTGGCGATGCAGCGCCGCCAGCTGGCGAGGCTGGATGATGCGGCGCTCAAGGACATCGGCCTCAGCCGGGCCGATGCGCTGCAGGAAAGCGAGCGTCCGTTCTGGGACGATCCGTCGCAACGCTGATACGAGGAGAATGCGGGTGGTTGCTGGAGTCTGCGCATGAGTGCGTCGCGCAAGGGTGCCGATGTCTTCCTGTTCCAACTGATGCTGTTGCTGTGCGCCATCTGGGGCAGCCAGCAGGTGGCGATCAAGCTGGCCGCTCCCGATATCTCGCCGTTGCTGCAGGTGACGCTGCGCTCGGCCATCGCCGCGCTGCTGGTGGGCCTGGTGCTGCTCTGGCAGCGCAGCTGGCGAGGCTGGCTGGGCAGTACCTGGCGCGGCGGGGTGCTGGCCGGCGCCTTGTTCGCCCTCGAGTTCTTCTTCATCGCCCGCGGCCTGCAGTACACCTCGGCGTCGCACATGGCGGTGTTCCTCTATACCGCGCCGATCTTCTCCGCCCTGGGGCTGCACCTGCTGCTGCCCGGCGAGCGGCTGCGGCTATTGCAGTGGCTGGGCATCGGCCTGTGCTTCGGTGGCGTGGCCATCGCCTTCGGCGCCGGCGCGGACTGGGCCTCGATGGATGCCCGCATGCTGCTGGGCGATCTGCTCGGCCTGCTCGCCGGCATGGCCTGGGGCGCCACCACCGTGGTGGTGCGCGGCTCGCGGCTGTCGGAGGCGCCGCCGGCGTTGACCCTGTTCTATCAGTTGGCGGTGTCCTTCGTCCTGCTGCTGGGTTTCGTCGTGGCTACCGGCGCGCTCGGCCCGGTGCGCTGGACGCCGATCGCCATCGGCAGCGTGCTGATGCAGGGCGTGGTGGTGTCGTTCCTCAGCTACCTGGCCTGGTTCTGGCTGCTGCGCCATTACCTGGCGTCGAACATGGCGGTGTTTTCCTTCATGACGCCCATGTTCGGCGTCAGCTTCGGCGTGCTGGTGCTGGACGAGCCGCTGAGCCTGAACTTCATGATCGGCGCGCTGCTGGTGCTGCTGGGCATCTGCCTGGTCAGCGGGGAGAGCTGGCTGCGTCGCCGCTTTAGGGTGAGCTAGGCTTGCCGGCATGACCCGATCCCTTTCCCTCGCCGAGGCCCGCCGCCTGGCCCTGGCCGCCCAGGGCTTCGTCGCCGTGCCGCGTGGCCCCGTGCGTCACCGGCAGCTGCTGGCCCGCATCGAGCGTCTGGGCGTGCTGCAGATCGATTCGGTCAACGCACTGGTGCGCTCCCACTACCTGCCGGCCTTTTCCCGGCTCGGCCACTACGAGGCCACGCTGCTGGACGACCTGGCCTGGGGCCGGCCGCGCCAGCGCCGGCTGTTCGAGTACTGGGGACACGAAGCCTCGCTGCTGCCGCTGGAGCTGTATCCGCTGATGCGCTGGCGCATGCGTCGGGCGGCGGACGGGCAGGGCATCTATCGCCAGCTGGCCGAGTTCGGCCGCCAGCGGCGGGACGTCATCGAGCGCGTGCTGGAGGCGGTGCGCCGCCAGGGCGCGCTGGGCGCCGGCAGCCTCGCCACCCGCACCGAGCGGGCCGGGCCCTGGTGGGACTGGAGCGCCGAGAAGCAGGCGCTGGAGTGGCTGTTCGCCGCCGGCCAAGTGGCGGTGGCCGGGCGGCGTGGCTTCGAGCGCCTGTACGACCTGCCCGAGCGGGTGATTCCCGCGCCGTTGCTGGAGCATCCGGAGATCGACGAGGCCGAGGCCCAGCGGCAACTGCTGCTGCGCTCGGCGGACGCCCTGGGCGTCGCCACGGAACGCGACCTGCGCGACTACTACCGGCTGGACGCCGCCGACGCGAAGCGGCGCCTGGCCGAACTGGTGGAGGCCGGCGAGCTGCAGCCGCTGGCGGTCGAGGGCTGGAAACCGCTGGCCTATTGCCGCGGCGAGCCGAGCATTCCGCGCCGGGTTAGGCGCAGCGCGCTGCTGTCGCCGTTCGACTCGCTGATCTGGGAGCGCGAGCGCACCGAGCGGCTGTTCGGCTTCCGCTACCGCCTGGAAATCTACACACCGCCCGCCAGGCGCGTGTACGGCTACTACGTGCTGCCGTTCCTGCACCACGAGCGCCTGCTGGCGCGGGTCGACCTGCGCAGCGAACGCGCGCACGGGCGCCTGGCGGTGCATGCCGTGCATCTGGAGGAAGCTGTGTTGAACGAGGAGGCGCTGCTGGCCCTGGCCGCGGAACTGCGGGCACTGGCGAACTGGCTGGGGCTGGAGAGGGTGGCGCTGAACTGCCGCTCGCCGGTGGCGGGGCTGCTGCGGCCGTTGCTGCAGGAGTAGCACCCGCCCGCGCACGGGGCGCGGGCGGGCGTGGAACGCTTACTTGCCGGCGGCGATGCGCTGGCGGATGTGCGCCGCGCGGTCGGCCGAGCCCGGGTGGGAGTCGAACATGCTGCTGTCGCCGCCGCCCAGCTTGGCCAGCTTGTCGAAGGCGCTGGCCAGGCCTTCCAGGCGCAGGCCGCGCTTCTTCATCAGGTCGAAGGAGAAGTCGTCGGCGTCGCTTTCCTGGGACTGGGAGAACTGGGCGTTGACCAGGGCTTCACCCAGTGCGCCCAGCTGCGAGCTGGACAGCGCGGCGACGGCGCCGTTGCCGGAGGAGGCGGCCGCGTCGCGGGCGATCGAGGTGGCGTAGGCGGTCTGCATGGCTTTCTTGCTGTGGCCCAGGGCGACGTGACCCATCTCGTGGCCCAGTACGCCTTCCACTTCGTTGTCGTTCATCAGGTCCATCAGGCCGCTGTAGACGCGCACGCAGCCGTTGGCCATGGCCCAGGCGTTGACGTCGTTGGTGAGGTAGACCTTGTAGTTGACCGGGGTGCCGCCTGCGTCGCTGCCCAGGTTATTGGCGATCTTCTTCAGGCGCTGGCTGTACTTGCTGCTGGCCGGAGCGATCTTGGCTTCCGAGTCCATCTGGGCGCAGGCCTCGTCCGACATCTTCTTCACGTCGGCATCGCTGAGGGTCACGGCCTGGAAGGCCTGCAGGCCGGTGTTCAGCATGCTGTCCGCGCTCATGTTCTGGCAGCCCGAAACCAGAGTGGCAAGTGCGAGGGCGGAAAGGGTGTACTGCAGCTTCATGGCATCATCCTTAAATGTGGCGTATGGGGTGGCCGAGAGGCGTCGGCTTCCGGCCGGCTGCGCATTGTCGGCGATCTGACCCCGGCGAGGCGTGAAGCGATTCGCACTCCTCGGTCAATTCGTGACGCCAATCTCACCTTGAAGCGGTGGCCAGGGCGTCAGCTCCTGGCCTGTTTCAGCGTCTCGGCGATCATGAAGGCCAGTTCCAGGGACTGGTCGGCGTTCATCCGCGGGTCGCAGTGGGTGTGGTAGCGGTCGGAGAGTCCGTCCTCGGTGATCGGCCGCGAGCCGCCGATGCACTCGGTGACGTTCTGCCCGGTCATCTCGATGTGGATGCCGCCGGCCACGGTGCCTTCGGCGCGGTGCACCTGGAAGAACTGCTTCACCTCGGAGAGGATCTGCGCGAAGTCGCGGGTCTTGTAGCCGCTGGACGCCTTGATGGTGTTGCCGTGCATGGGGTCGGAACTCCACAGCACCTGGCGGCCTTCGTCCCGGACCTTGCGCAGCAGGCGCGGGAAGTGCTGCTCGACCTTGTCCGCGCCCATGCGCACGATCAGGTTGAGGCGGCCGGGGTCGTTGTCCGGGTTGAGGATGTCGATCAGGCGGATCAGCTCGTCCGGGTCCATGCTCGGGCCGACCTTGACCCCGATGGGGTTCTCCACGCCGCGCAGGAATTCGACGTGGGCGCCGTCCAGCTGGCGGGTGCGGTCGCCGATCCAGAGCATGTGCGCGGAGCAGTCGTACCAGCGGCCGGTGAGGCTGTCCTGGCGCACGAAGGCCTGCTCGTAGCCGAGCAGCAGCGCTTCATGGGCGGTGAAGAAGCTGGCTTCGCGCAGCTGCGGCGCGCTGTCCATGCCGACCGCGCGCATGAAGGCCAGGGTCTCGTCGATGCGGTCGGCCAGGGCGCTGTATTTCTCACCCAGCGCCGAGTGGGCGATGAAGTCCAGGTTCCACTGGTGCACCTGGTGCACGTCGGCGAAACCGCCCTGGGCGAAGGCGCGCAGCAGGTTGAGGCTGGCGGTGGCCTGGTGGTAGGCCTGCAGCAGGCGCTCCGGGTCGGGCACGCGGCTGGCGGCGTCGAAGCCGATGCCATTGACGATATCGCCGCGGTAGGCCGGCAGGGTGACGCCATCGATGGTCTCGTCGTTGGCCGAGCGCGGCTTGGCGAACTGGCCGGCCATGCGCCCGACCTTCACCACCGGGCAGCCGGCGGCGAAGGTCATGACGATGGCCATCTGCAGCAGCACCTTGAAGGTGTCGCGGATCTTGGCGGCGGAGAATTCGGCGAAGCTCTCGGCGCAGTCGCCGCCCTGCAGCAGGAAGGCGCGGCCCTGGGTCACCTCGGCGAACTGGCGGCGCAGCTCGCGTGCCTCGCCGGCGAACACCAGCGGCGGGTAGCCGGCCAGGGTCTGTTCCACGCGGGCGAGGTGGGCGGCGTCGGGGTATTCGGGCTGCTGCTGGATGGGCTTGGCCCTCCAGCTTTCGGGACTCCAGGGGTGCATCGGACTTCTCTATCGGCTGATCGGGCAGGCCAGCATGGTAACCGATAAGCCCCCGTGGCGGATTGGAGGCAGGTGCGAATGCGTTGTGTGGGAAAAATCTTGTGTGGGAGCGGCCTTGGCCGCGAATGTGCCGGTAAGCATTCGCGGACAAGTCCGCTCCCACAGAGACCCACAGTGGGCCATCCTCGGACTGGGCTATGCCGTGGCCGGCTGGAAGGCGCCGTTCGGCGCCTGGCGCGGCAACACGTCGCGGCCGGGCAGGAAGCGGCCGTAGCCTTGCGCCTTGCCGAGGTCGTCCGGGTATTCCAGGCCGCGCCGGTAGGCGATGCGGCCGTTGATCAGGGTGGCGTCCACCGCCGCGTCGTTGCGCTTGACCACCCGCTCCAGGCCGAGCACTTCCATGGGCGCCTCGTGCATCTCGTCCAGCGCGTCGGTCAGCCCGGCGGGGTCGATGATCACCAAGTCGGCGCGGTCGCCAACGCGGATGCGGCCGGCGTCCACCCCGATGAAGTCAGCCAGCTCGCCGGAGAGGCGATGGATCGCCTGCCCCAGCTCCATGAAGGGCGCGCCGGCCAGTTCGGCGTCACGCACGTACTTGAGGAAACGCAGGGGGAAGTTGTACTGGGCGATGGAGCGCAGGTGCGCGCCGGAGTCGGCGAAGCCCGGCTGGGTCCACGGGCTGGCGAGCAGCTTGTGCATCACCGGCAGGCGCTGGTTGCCGTAGCAGGTGGTCCACTTCAGGGCCTCGCGGTACTGGCAGGCCAGTTCGAAGTAGGCATCCACCGCATCCAGGCCGCGGGCCTGGCCGAGTTGCTTGAAGTTCTTGCCGACCAGGCTGGCGTCCGGGCACTCGGTCACCCAGCAGTCGGAGAAGTCGCGGTGCCACAGGCCCTTGGTGAGGATGGCCTTGACCTGCTTCTTGAACAGGGCGCGGAACTCCGGCTCCAGCACCTTGGCGTACAGCTCGTCCGGGTCCTTGATGTTGCGCAGGATCTCGCCGGCGCCGAACTCCTCGAAGGCGTTCACGTTGAGCCCTTCCAGGCGCAGGGTGAAGGGCGCCGGCAGGGTCTGCCAGCGAAAATTGCCGCGCAGCACGCGGTTGGCCAGCCAGCCGGAGAAGCGGGTGAAGCGGTGCAGCAGCGGTTGCGACTTGAGATCCAGGGCGGTGAGCATCGAGCACTTCAGCGGCGTGCGGAACCAGCCGTGGGCTTGCCAGAGGAAGGCGAACACGTTGACCTTGGTCACCGCGTTGGGCGCGCCCTGCATCACCGCGCCACGCCGGCGGAGGATGGCGAACAGGCGCGAGAATTCCTTCCAGCTGGCGAAGGTGGAGGGCAGCGGGCTGGACCAGGCGCGGTCGCCGTCCATCTTGTCCAGCCGCGTGGTCATCACCGACAGGCCGATGCAGCCGGCGTCCAGCGCCTCTTCCAGCAGCTGCTCCATGCGCTGCAGCTCCTGCTCGGTCGGCTCCACCTTGCGGGTGGCACGCTCCAGGCCCATCACCGCCACGCGCAGCTCGGAGTGGCCGAGGAAGGAGCTGACGTTGGGGCCCAGTGCCAACTGGTCGTAGAAGGCGCGGTAGCCGGCTGCATCGCGCCAGGTTTTCTTCTCCTGCAGGATCGGCAGCACGTATTCGCGCGGTACTGCCTCGACGCGGGTGAACAGGTCCGAACAGTCCTCGGCGTCGGCCAGCACCATGCTGATCGAGCAGGAGCCGATGGTCACGCTGGTGACGCCGTGGCGCACCGACTCCTTGAGCGCTGGCGCGGCGATCACCTCGGCGTCGTAGTGCGAGTGGATTTCCAGGAAGCCGGGGGTGACCCACTTGCCGGCGGCGTCGATGACCTCGGCGCCGCTCTCGTCGAGCGGGCTGACGCTCAGGGTGTCGATGCGTCCTTCCTTGATGCCGATATGGCGCACCGCGCCGGGCGCGCCGCTGCCGTCGAAGTACAGGCCGTTGTTGATGACGATGTCGTAGCTCATACGAAGCTCCAGGGGGCGAGCAGCAGGGTACCGGTGACCAGCAGCAGGGCGTAGATGGCGATGCGGAAGTGGCGTTCGTCGAAGCGCCGGTGCAGGTGTTCGCCCAGCCACAGGCCGACCAGCAGCAGCGGGGCGTAGGCCAGCACCTGGGGCAGGGCCGGTTGCAGGCGGCCGTCGATCAGGAAGGCAACGGTCAGCAGGCTGTTGAGGGTGAACCAGACGCTGACCAGGGTGGCGCGCAGGCGCGCCTTGTCCAGCGCGGTGCCGGCCAGGCCGTAGACCAGCAATGGCCCGCCGGAGGCGAACAGGCCGTGGCTGAAGCCGGCGCCTAGGGTGAGCAGGCGGGTCAGCCACGGCGGGCGTACCGGTAGCGCGGTGGCATGGCGCAGGCGCCACAGCTCGCGCCCGGCGAACCACAGGATCAGCAGGCCGAAGCCGCGCTTGAGCAGCGCCGCGTCCAGCCAGGGCAGCAGCCAGTAGCCGAGCAGGGTGCCGACGAGCATGCCGGGCAGGATGGTGCCGAACAGCAGCGGGCGGTCGATCTGCGCGCGGTGGCGCCACACCAGGTAGCCGGTCATGCCGATGTTCAGCGGCACCAGCACCGGCAGCAGTTGTTCTATGGGCAGCAGCAGAGCCCCCAGCGACAGGGCGATGACGATGCTGCCGAAGCCGGTGACGGCCTCCAGGGTGTAGGCCAGCAGGATGAAGGCGCCGAGGGCGTAGGAGGCGCTCATGGTCGGGCCTCGCCCTGATCAGTAGGAGCGAGCTCTGCTCGCGAACCGGGCACCGCACAAGCCTTTTCGCGAGCAGAGCTCGCTCCTACAGAAAGTGTGGGTGGCGGTAGCTCGCCGGCGAAGCGGCGGCTCATCTGCCGGTAGTACAGGCCCGGGGCGATGCGCCAGAGCAGGCTGGCGAGCCAGCTGCCGCGGTCCGGGAACAGCCGTTCGCGGCCACTTTCCAGGGCGTCGAGGATTTCCCCGGCCATCCACGCGGCGCTGCGCACGCTGCCCAGGGTCGAGCGGGCGTGGCCGGCCGGCTGGCCGTCGGCGCCCAGGGCGTTGCGGTCGATAGGGGTGTCGAGGAAGCTCGGGTAGACCATCAGCAGGCCCACGCCGTCCTGCACCAGTTCCGCGCGCAGCACCTCGAAGCTCTGCGCCAGGGCTGCCTTCGCCGCGCAATAGCCGGCGCGGCCGAGCACCGGCATCCAGCTGGCCATGGAGCCGATGCAGGCCACCCGGCCACGGCTCTCGCGCAGCAGGTCGGTGGCGGCCAGGGTCAGTTCCAGCGGCGCGTGGTAGTCCACCGCCATCACCTTGCGCAACACTTCGGGGCGGGTCAGCAGGGTCGGCGAGCGGTGGGTGATGCCGGCGTTGTTGATCAGCAGGTCGAGGCGGCCGAACACCGTGCGGCAGGCGTCGACCAACTGGCGATGTAGGGCCGGGTCGGTGATGTCGCCCGAAAGCGCCTCGACCCGGTCGCTGTCCAGTTCGGCCAACCGTGCGGCCAGGCCAGCGGCGTCGATGTCGGTGAGCAGCAGGCTGTGGCCGCGGGCGTGGCAGGCCTTGGCCAGCGCCCAGCCCAGGCCGCTGGCGGCGCCGGTGATCAGGACGGTCGCGGGAGTGTTCTTGTGGGAGCGGCCTTGGCCGCGATGCGAAGTCATGGCTGGTAATCGCGGCCAAGGCCGCTCCCACGCTGTTCGGCCAGGTCACCCAGGGGGCGCCGTGCCCACAGCAGGGCCAGCACCAGCCCGGCCAGCAGTTGCCAGCAGCCCCAGAAGGCGGCGATCAGCAGCATGCCGCCGGCCTGGGGGAAGAAGGTGAAGATCAGCGCCATGCCCAGGGCCGAGTTGTGGACGCCGGTCTCCAGCGTCACCGCGCGTACGTCGGCGTCGCTCAGCCGCCACAGCCGGGCGCACAGGTAGCCGAGGCCCAGGGCCATCGAGTTGAGCAGCACCACCAGCCAGAAGAACAGGTGGAAGTGCTCGATGAACTGGGCGAAGTTCTTGGCGAAGGCGCCGCCGACGAAGGCCACCAGCACCAGCAGGGAGAAGTGCCGCAAGGGCTTCTCCAGCTTGCGCGCAAGACTCGGGCGGCGCCTGCCCAGGGCCATGCCGGCGAGCATCGGCACGATCAGCACCAGCACCACCATGGCCAGCAGCTCCAGCGGGTCGACGCTGATCTCGGTGAGCAGCGCGCGGGTGCTCGGGTTGAGCCCGGCGTACAGGGCGAAGTTGAGCGGGGTGAAGATGCCGGCGGTGAGGCTGGACACCGCGGTGACGCTGGCCGACACCGCCACGTTGCCGCGCGCCAGCCAGGTCATGATGTTGGAGAAGGTGCCGCTGGGGCAGGTGGCGACCAGGATCATGCCCAGGGCCAGCTGCGGGTCGATCGGCAGCAGAATCGTCAGGCCGCAGGTGGCCGCCGGCAGCAGCAGGAACTGCACCAGCATGCCGATGGCCGGCGCCTTGGGGGCGCGGACGATGCGGCTGAAGTCCTCCGCGCGCAGCTCCAGGGACACGCCGAACATCATCAGGGCGATGATGGCGTTGAGGGCGATCATCGCCGTGGGCGAGAACTCAAGATTGACGCTGGGCATCGGGCCGCTCCTCGGGCTGGGTGGTGGGCGCGAGGTCGCGGCGCAGCTCGGCGATATGTGCCTTGAGCGCGGCGCGGTAGCTTGTCTTGTGCACGTAGTAGGCCATGCGCGGCAGCTTCAGGTAGGCGTAGCCGCCGTCCAGGCGCTGGCCGGCGCGTTGCCGCACGGTGTCGCGCAAGGCCCTGGCCGAGGGACGGCCATCCAGCTGCTGGCGGATCGCCAGGGCCACCAGCTCGGCCTGTTCGGCGCGGCCCTGCCAACCCAGGCCCGAGGCCTCGATCATGCCGAGCATGAACAGGTCGTCGTGCTGCGGGTGGAATACGTTGAGGTAGAGCTGCGGGGCATCGGCGCCGTCCGGCCAGTTCAGCTCGGCGCGGTCGATGAAGGGGTAGTCGAGCTGGTAGCCCGTGGCCTGCAGGATCAGGTCGTACTCGCCCTGGCGGCCATCGGCGAAGATCACGGTCCTGCCTTCCACCGCACGGATGTCGCCGCGCGGCCGGATATCGCCGTGGCCGATATGGTGCAGCACCAGGGAGTTCATCACCGGGTGCGACTCGTACAGGCGGTAGTCCGGGTCGGGCAGGCCGTACTGCGAGGGCTTGCCGACCAGGACGCGGGCCACCAGGCCGTCGACCAGCTGCTTGAGCCGGCGCGGCAGCTTCACCGCGCCGCCGAAGGTGTCGGTGGGCCTGCCGAGGATGAACTTGGGCAGGAAGTGATAGCCGCGTCGCACCGACAGGTCCACCGATTTGGCCCGGTGCACGGCGTCCACGGCGATGTCGCAGGCCGAGTTGCCGCAGCCGACCACCAGCACGCGCTTGCCGACGAACACCTCCGCGCTCTTGTAGGCGGAGGAATGCAGCAGCTCGCCGGCGAAGCAGCCGGGCAGCGCCGGCTGGTTGGGCGTGTGCAGGGTGCCGTTGGCGATCAGCACGCCGTCGAACTGCCACTCGCGCTGGCTGCCGCCGTGCTCGCTGACCAGCCGCCAGCCCCGGCTCAGGCGCTCGACGCGCACCACCCGGGTATCGAACCGGTAATGCTGGCGCAGGCCGAAGCGTTCGGCGTAGTCGCGGAAGTAGCGGCCGATCTGGCTATGGTGCGGGTAGGGCGGCACGTCGTCCGCCATGGGAAACTCGTCGAACTGGGTCATGCCCTTGGACGAGATCAGGTGGGCCGACTCGTACATGGTGCTGTGCGGGTTGGCGATATCCCACAGGCCGCCGACATCGTGGTGCAGTTCGAAGCCGACGAAAGGGATACCATGGCGCTGCAACTGACGTGCAGCGGCCAGCCCCATGGGGCCGGCGCCGATGATGGCATGCATGCAAGGCTACTCGATTGTCTTTCTGGTTATGTTCCGCAAGCATATGCAGCCACCTGCATGCCGTAACGGCTCAAACAGGACCTCTTCCGGTTAATTCAGGACTCCATGAGCAACCCGCCTTCGGTCACCGTCCACTACGCCCAGGCCATCCTCCAGGCCGCCGAGCGCCTGGCCCTGCCGCTGCCCGCCGAGCTGCGCCTGCTCGGCCAGGAGGTACGCATCCCGCTGGCGCGCCAGGAGGCCCTGTGGGAGGCCTTCTGCGCCGCCGCCCATGACCCGCTGATGGGCCTGCGCCTGGGCAGCGCCCTGCAGGTCGGGCATCTGGACATGGTCGGCGCGCTGCTGATGAGCTGCGAGACCCTGGGCGAGGCGCTGGAAGCGCTGCTGGAGTACTACCCCATCGTCGGCGAGGGCGGCGAGTTCGGTCTGGTCGAGGAGGGCGACCAGTTGCGCCTGGTCTACCTGCCGCACTATCAGGTGCGCCGCGAGGAACGGGTGGAAGCGGTGCTGGCCAGCCTCGTGCACATGGCGCGCTGGATCACCGGCGAGCGCATCCAGCCGCTGGAGTTGCACTTCGCCCATCCGCCGCGCGCGGCCGAGGCGCGCTACATCGAGCTGCTCGGCTGTCCGCTGCGCTTCGGCGCCGATGACAATGCCCTGGTGTTCGATCGCGCCGACCTGGGCATGCCGCTGATCCAGGCCAACGCGCTGATGCGCGAGCACCTGCGCGGCCTGGCCGACAGCCTGCTGGAGCGCCTCGGCAACCAGAGCCTGGCGGTGCGGGTGCAGCAACTGCTGCGCCAGCAGCCGCGCTGGGGCAAGGAGCGCATCGCCGAACAGCTGGAGCTGAGCGGCCGCCACCTGAACCGCAAGCTGGCCGACGAGGGCACCAGCTTCAAGCTGCTGCGCGACCAGGTGCTGCACCAGATGGCCGAACAGCGCCTGCGCGAATCGCCGCGGGTGGCCGAGGTCGCCGAGGGGCTCGGCTTCTCCGACGAGAGCGCCTTCGCCAAGGCCTTCCGGCGCTGGAGCGGGATCACGCCCGGGCAGTTCCGCCAGGGGCTCGGCCAATGAGCGACCTGCGCGAGGAAATCCTGCTGGAGGAAGTGCGCGACGACTGGGGCGTGATCCGCGTGCTGGAGGTGGGCGACTACCGCTTCCTCGAGTTCGGCGAGGCCATCGAGCAGAGCTGCACCTACACCCGCGATCCGGCCTGGCTGGAGTACGACTACACCCGCGCCATGCTGATCGGCGGCCTGTGCCACGAGGCGCCGGAGTCCGCGCTGTTCCTCGGTCTGGGCGGTGGCACCCTGACCCAGGCGTGCCTGAAGTTCCTGCCGCTGGACGACGTCGAGGTGATCGAACTGCGCCCCGACGTGCCGCGCCTGGCCATGCGCCACCTGGGCCTGGCCGACGACCCGCGCCTGACCGTGCGCATCGGCGATGCGCTGGAGCTGCTGGACAGCGCCGAGTCGGCCGACCTGATCTTCGTCGACCTCTACACCGACACCGGTCCGGCCGCCGGCCACCTGGCCTGGCGCTTCCTGGAGAACTGCCAGAAGCGCCTCAATCCCGGCGGCTGGCTGGTGATCAACCAGTGGGGCACCGACGACGGCCGCCCCTTGGGCGCGGCCCTGTTGCGCGGCCTGTACCACCGCCACTACTGGGAGATTCCGGTGAAGGAGGGCAACGTCGTCCTGCTGGTGCCGGCGGACCTCGACCAGCCGCTCGGCCTCGATGCCCTCACGGCCCGCGCCGAGGCGCTCAAGCCGCGTCTGGGCTACTCCCTGCAGCCGCTGCTGGACGTGCTGCGCCCGGCCACCTGAGCGCGCCGTTCGGCCGGATGGCGCAAAATCCCGACCCGTAGTCAGCTTTTTCCTGTATGATTCGCGCCCGGCCAAAACTGGCCCCGTCAATTTCACGAAGCCCGGCTTCGCTGCTGGTCCGCCCGCGCGGACTACCCTTGACGTTTCATCCATCGTTTTCGCAAATACCCGTCGATCGGCTGCCAGGGTGACCCACAAGGTCTTACACGGCATGCGCAGCCTTTGTTCCTGGGTTTTTGCGGATGCACACAGAGGCAGACCCATGACCCAGGAAACCGGCACCTTTGCCGATCTCGGCCTTCATCCCGCCATTCTCGCCGCGCTGACCGCGGTCGGTTACGAAGAGCCGTCCCCCATCCAGGCCCAGGCCATCCCGATGATCCTGGCCGGCCACGACATGATTGGCCAGGCCCAGACCGGCACCGGCAAGACCGCCGCCTTCGCCCTGCCGATCCTCTCCAAGATCGACCCGGCCAAGCGCGAGCCCCAGGCGCTGATCCTCGCGCCGACCCGCGAACTGGCCCTGCAGGTGGCCACCGCGTTCGAGACCTACTCCAAGCAGATGCCCGGCGTCTCCGTGGTCGCCGTCTACGGCGGCGCGCCGATGGGCCCGCAGCTCAAGTCCCTGCGCATGGGGGCGCAGATCATCGTCGCCACCCCGGGCCGCCTGGTCGACCACCTGAGCCGTAACGACCAACTGCTGTCGACCATCCGCCACCTGGTGCTGGACGAAGCCGACGAGATGCTCAAGCTCGGCTTCATGGACGACCTGGAAGTGATCTTCCAGGCCATGCCGGCCACCCGCCAGAGCGTGCTGTTCTCCGCGACCCTGCCGCACTCCATCCGCGAGATCGCCGAGAAGCACCTGCGCGAGCCGAAGCACGTCAAGATCGCGGCCAAGACCCAGACCGTGTCGCGCATCGAGCAGGCGCACCTGATGATCCACGCCGATCAGAAGATCAATGCCGTGACCCGCCTGCTGGAAGTCGAGGACTTCGACGCCCTGATCGCTTTCGTGCGCACCAAGCAGGCCACCCTGGACCTGGCTGGCGCCCTGGAAGCCAAGGGCTACAAGGCCGCCGCGCTGAACGGCGACATCGCCCAGAACCAGCGTGAGCGCGTGATCGAATCGCTCAAGGACGGCCGCCTGGACATCGTGGTCGCCACCGACGTGGCCGCCCGCGGCATCGACGTGCCGCGCATCACCCACGTGCTCAACGTCGACATGCCGTACGACCCGGAGTCCTACGTGCACCGTATCGGCCGCACCGGCCGTGCCGGTCGCGATGGCCGTGCCCTGCTGCTGGTGACCCCGCGCGAGCGCCGCATGCTGCAGGTGATCGAGCGCGTCACCGGGCAGAAGGTCGGCGAGGTCAAGCTGCCCAACCCGCAGCAGGTGCTGGACGCCCGCATCAAGAAGCTCACCACCAGCCTCACTCCGCTCACCGCCGACGCGGAAGCCAGCCACGGCGCCCTGCTGGACCGCCTGATCGCCGACATCGGCTGCAGCCCGCGCGCCCTGGCCGCGGCCCTGCTGAAGAAGGCCACCGGTGGCCAGGCCCTGGATCTGGCCAGCGTCGAGCGCGAGCAGCCGCTGGTGCCGAGCGTCGGTGCCCCGCGCGAGCGCCGCGAGCGTGACGGCGACCGTCCCGAACGCTCGTACGACCGCGGTGACCGTGGCGAAGTCCGCGAGCGCCGCCCGATGGCTGCGCCGAGCGAAGGCAAGGCCCGCTGCCGCACCGCCTTGGGCGCGCGTGACGGTATCGCCGCGAAGAACCTGCTGGGCGCCATCCTCAACGAGGGCGGCCTGCAGCGCGACGCGATCGGCCGCATCCAGATCCGCGAGACCTTCAGCCTGATCGAGCTGCCGGAAGACGGCCTGGATCGTCTGCTCGGCAAACTCAAGGACACCCGCGTCGCCGGCAAGTCTCTGAAGCTGCGTCGCTACCGCGAAGACTGATTCAGAAGTCGATGTGCAGAACGCCCCCTCCGGCCAGGCCGGAGGGGGCGTTTTTCGTTGCGGGGCGAAAATCAGATACCCATGTTGGCTAGGCTCTGCAGGATGTTGCGCAGAGTGCCGGTCAGGGTGGGGTGCTGGCTCTCGAAGCGTTCGACCGCCAGGTTGACGCCGTCGACCAGGGTGGCGTCGGGGTCGCTGGCCAGCTCCCTGGCCAGCTTGAGGTCGATCTCCTGCATCAGTTCGAGCAGCGCGGCGCGATCATCGACGTCCAGCGGCGCGTCGGTCGCGAGCTCCTCGCGCAGTTGCTGAAAATGGTGCTGAAGGCGTTCGGACATGGTCGTCTCCTTTATGGCTATCGCAGAGTGGACCGGACCTTTCGTTCCGGGTTCGCTGCATCTGGCTGAAGGTTAATCCAGGCCGGGGATGCTTGCCTGATCCAGGGCAAGTTTTGGGTGTCAGGGTTTTCTGGTAGGAGTCAAGACCAAACCGCATTTTTCGACACCTCTCTAGACAGCCTTTGTGCTCATACATAGTCTTCGGGTGTGTCGATTTTCGTTCCACCGATGTCGCGTTTGATTTTCTTTGCTCGCATGGATACCAAGAAATTAGTGTATAAGGCTGCCCTGTGACATTTTGCAAGAGCATTATGAGGCAGTGACTTCGCTCAATAACAGTTATGTTCGGTCGAGGAAATCATGAAGGGATTCTTTAAGAAAGTTGTTGTGGCAGTCTTTCTATTATATTTGGTGTACATTCTTATGCCATATGCATGGCATCTTATGTGCAGTCAAGAAGAACTTGACGCCTTAAGCTGGAATGGGTATGGAGGGTGGGTCAGTTTTTACGGCCCTATTCCTTACATTATCACCGGGGTCACATTGATTTCTCTAGTTGGTCTTCACCAGCTTAAGAGGTGGGGGAGAACGTTGTTTCTAATAATAGTCATAATTTCCGGGCTTATTACGCCGATGTTTGGGCTTATCGTTCAAGGTGGATTCGACTCATTAATTTCCTATTTTCTCGTGATTGGAATCGGCGCCATCATTTCAATGTCATATTTTTCAAGCATTACCGAGCAGCTTGATTAAATGTACATGGCAATATGCTCAAAGGGCTCATGTTGTTCGTTGGGTCGGGCTAAATCTCAACTTCTAACTACATGTCAACCAGAGTGAAGCACCGATGAATTTCAGAAACTATATTCTAGCAATCATTGTTGGCGCTTTCGTCCCGTGGCTAGCGGTTTCTCTGATTGGGAGCCTGGTGGCACGGCCGACTCCAGGGCACAACTGGATTGAGCTGTACTCGTTTGTAATTTCAGCCTTGCCAACTGTTGTAATTTCATCGGTAGCATCTTTGCTGTTAGTGTTTTTCGGGGCGAGGGAGACGACAAGCTATGTTCTTGCCTACGCAGCAGCGATTGCTTCTTTTCTCGCATTGATGAATCCTTGGCTACATGTGTCAGGGCTTATTGCCGGCTTGTCCGTATACTGGGATCAGTACTTGTATATGCTGATTGTGCCGGTATTGGGGCTGGCTTTGACTAATAGTTCGTTGAAGTCGGGGGAGGCCTGACACAGCCCCCTTGGCTAGTTTTCATTAACCTTGCTTTATTTATCTTTGCAAGGGGGTGTTGCCAATGCCTAAATATTTCAGGGGTCCATATCGCTTTAGAATTTGGCTCAAAAGCCATCTGCCTTGGTTGATAATTGATTGGGGTGTTGCTGCCAAAGGAGTCGACTGCGAACAGGCAGAAGGTAACCATGAGTGGTGCAACATCAACAGTAAAGAGAGTGGCTGCTACCACTGCAGGGTCGTGCGTGAAGGCCAGCTTTGGAAATAAGACAGAGAATGGCTCAAGCCGTTTGCTTCGCTCGTTGGATGAGCTAAACCCCGCCCTTGACCAACCGTTAGGTTTCACCATGTGCTACATGACCGTAATCAGCACCACATCAGAGGCGGATTTAACCCTGCTAAATACGCCTTTAATGCAGTTCTCAAGAAGCATCTCCGGAGTCCCAGAGGCAGAGCTTCTGCAGTATCCCCAAAAATGGTTTCTTGGTTCAAAGGATGGTTGTAGCTGCGGTTTTAGGCACCTTGACCGAGGCTCGGCAGACCTCGGATTTTCTCAGCCGGTAGACTGGTGGCCAGAAGATCAAGAAGATATAGATGCAACGCTACAGGCTTTAGAAGTATTCAGATCAATATTGGCTGGCGGCCATGATCTCGATTGCATTGATGCTTGGTGCAATGACAAAAAAGAGCCACCTATTCTGGTAGGCGAAATTTCAGTCAACTTGCAAGAAATGGAAGCCTCCAGCTTCCGTTTTTTCGAGGGCTATCGCTTCGAGTTCGTCGCAGGAGCCTAACGATACATTCAACTACCACGTCGTTTGCTACGGCGTGGCTAGGGTTTTTCGCCCTTGTCCCGGCGCGCCGCAAGATCGTGCAGGCATGCCGGCAGCTCGCCGGGGTGGTCGATTACCGAATGGGCACCGAGCCGGTACAGCTCCAGGGTGGCCTGGGCGCGCAGCTTCTCGCGCTCGGCGGCGGGCAGGGCCTGCCAGTCGGCCAGGGCCAGCCCGCACGGCGAGCCGCAGCTGGCCAGGCCGATGCACCAGAGTCCGGCATTCAGTCCTGCCTGCAGCAGGCGCGGCTCACTGGCGATCAGCACGCAGCCTTCCAGGCACTCCACCTGCAACAGGGCCAGCGCCTGCCAGAGGCTGTCAGGCGCCGGCCAGGGGCGGGCGTCTCCGGTACAGCAGAGGGTGACGTCGCGGGGCAGGGCGCTCGCCAGTAGCTGCGCGACTTCGGTGGGCAGTTCGTCCAGGGCGGCATGGGGCAGGCGCTGGAGAGCCAGTTCCTCCAGCAGCTCAATCACGCCGGGCAGCGCCTCGGCCCGCTCGTTCGCGCTGGCGAGCAGGCTGTCCAGCAGCTGCGGTTGCCGCAGGTCTTCGGGGCAGTCGCGCAGCCCCATATGCTGCAGGGCGACCGGCAGGGTGCGGGCGCCGTGGTCGACCAAGCAACCGGTCAAGCCGAACAGCAGGGCGGTGAACTGGGGGGCTGGCATGGCGACTCGTTTCCCGAAGCGTTCGGGGCAGGGTAGCGAGCGCCTGTGACGATCCGGTTACGACGGATCAACGCCCATCACCCGTCGCACGTCGTCGGGCACGGGCACCGAGGCGTTGCCGCCGTGGTCGATCCACACCAGCTTGCAGTGGCCCTCGCCGTAGCAGCTCTGCGGGTCTTCCAGGGTGCTCAGGCGGTGCTCGACCACCAGGCTGCTGCGCCCGACCGGGCCGGCGTATAGTTCGACTACCACGGTGGCGGGGTGGACCACCGGCTTCAGGTAGGTGTGCAGGGTCTGCAGCACCACCGGCCCTTGGGCGTCGTGGTCGATGTCCAGGCCCACGCTGGCGAACCAGGCCACCCGTGCTTCCTGGACGTATTCTAGGTAGACGGTGTTGTTGACGTGGCCGTAGTTGTCCATGTCGCCCCAGCGCACTGGGATATGGGCGGTATGGAGCAGGCGTTTTTCCGACATGCTGGAGTCCACTATGCTGCTGCCATACGGGACAGCGACGTTTATACTGCGCGGCCTGCAAGGATATCCGGCTGGCCACGGGCCGCCACACTACTGATGCGATGGGGAGACTGCAAATGCGAATGATCGGTGCGAGCTGGCTCGATCGTCTGGGCCGCCTGTGTGCCTGTGCCGCGATGGCCATGCTGCCGTTGGCGGCGAACGCGGCCGAGGAAGACCCCTGGGAGAGTTTCAACCGCCCGATCTTCCGCTTCAACGATACGCTCGACACCTACGCCCTGAAGCCCGTCGCCAAGGGCTACCAGGCGGTGACCCCGCAGTTCCTCGAAGACGGCGTGCACAACGTGTTCCGCAACATCGGCGACGTCGGCAACCTGGCCAACGACCTGCTGCAGGGCAAGGTGCACGATGCGGGCGTCGACGGCAGCCGCTTGATCTTCAACACTACCTTCGGCCTGCTGGGCTTCTTCGACGTGGCCAGCGAGATGGGCCTGCAGCGCAACGACGAGGACTTCGGCCAGACCCTGGGCGCCTGGGGGCTGGGCAGCGGTCCCTACCTGGTGATTCCGTTCCTCGGGCCCAGCACCGTGCGTGACGCCGGCGCCAAGATTCCCGACGGCTACCTCGGCCCGTACCCCTACATCGACCATGTACCGACCCGCAACGTCACCCGCGCCGTCAACGTGATCGATACCCGCGCCAGCCTGCTATCGGCGGAAAAGATGATGACCGGCGACAAGTACATCTTCATCCGCAACGCCTACCTGCAGAACCGCGAGTTCCGCGTGAAGGATGGCGAAGTGGTGGATGACTTCTGAGCCGTTCGCGGCAATGAAAAAGGCGGCCATTGGCCGCCTTCTTTCTTTCCGCCTGCAGGTCAGGTCATCGACAGGATGGCCAGGCCGATCGAACTCCGGCCGTCTTCCAGCTGAATGATGCGCACCACTTCGGCCTCGGCTTCCAGCCCCTTCAGTTCGCTGTGCTCGGAGGGGATGTGGACCTTCACCCTGTCGCCCATGGCCACCTGGCAGTCCGCCTCCACCTGCATGCCCGTGCTGGAGAGGTCGAGGCACTGGGCCTGGATTTCCTTGCCGGCGTGGTGGAGTGTGACGGGGGCTTCCAGTCGCATGCGGATGAAGTCGCGTTTCTCGCTGTAGGCGCGATCGTTCTGGCTCATGGACCTATCCTCTTGTTTTGGGACGCTCTCTGGAGGGTTTTATAACTCCCGCCGATTTGCGGTGTAAAGGCGCCCGGCGACAATCGGCTGGCCGCTTGAATCGCCCGGCGGATGGGAGTACCGTCTGCGCCTTGAATCGTCCGAGCACAGGTGTACAGTCTGTTCCGAGGCGCCAAATTCAACTTCTCCGGCGTCGTTTGCCTGGATGGCCCATGCATAAAACCAGCGCCAAGCTGCTGATTATCGATGATGACGAGGTGGTGCGTGCGAGCCTCGCGGCCTACCTCGACGACAGCGGTTTCCAGGTCCTGCAGGCCGGGAACGGGTTGCAAGGGCTGGAGGTGTTCGAGCGCGAGCGGCCCGAGGTGATCATCTGCGATCTGCGCATGCCGCAGATCGACGGTCTCGAGCTGATCCGCCGGATCAATGCGCTCAACAGCGAAGTCCCGGTCATCGTCGTGTCCGGCGCCGGGGTGATGAGCGATGCGGTCGAGGCCCTGCGCCTGGGCGCCGCCGACTACCTGATCAAGCCGCTGGAAGACCTGGCCGTGCTGGAGCATTCGGTGCGCCGCGCCCTGGATCGCTCCCACCTGCGCCTGGAGAACCAGCGCTACCGCGAGAAGCTGGAAACCGCCAACCGCGAGCTGCAGGCCAGCCTGCACCTGCTGCAGGAAGACCAGAACGCTGGGCGCCAGGTGCAGATGAACATGCTGCCGAACACGCCCTGGCAGGCCGACAGCCTGGAGTTCGCCCACCAGATCATTCCCTCTCTCTATCTGTCCGGCGATTTCGTCGACTATTTCCGGGTGGACGAGCGACGGGTGGCCTTCTATCTGGCCGATGTCTCTGGTCACGGCGCCTCGTCGGCATTCGTCACCGTGCTGCTCAAGTTCATGACCACACGCCTGCTCTACGAGTGGCGGCGCAATGGCGTGCTGCCCGAGTTCAAGCCGTCCGACGTGCTCGCCCACATCAACCGCGGGCTGCTCAACTGCAAGCTGGGCAAGCACGTGACCATGCTGGGCGGCGTGATCGACGAGGAGACCGGCCAGCTGACCTACAGCGTCGGCGGCCACCTGCCGTTGCCGGTGCTGTTCAGCGAGGGCAAGGCGAGCTACCTGGAAGGCCGCGGTCTGCCGGTCGGCCTGTTCGAGGACGCCAGCTACGGCGACCTGGCCGTGCAGCTGCCGCAGTCCTTCAGCCTGAGCCTGATGTCCGACGGTATTCTGGACCTTTTGCCCGGCGACACGCTCAAAGACAAGGAGGCCGCGCTCCCCAGGCTGGTGAGCGAGGCCGGAGGCACCCTCGACGGGCTGCGCCAGGTCTTCGGTCTGGCCAATCTGCGCGATATGCCGGATGATATTGCCTTGCTGGTGTTGAGCAGGAACCTTGCATGAACCCTGGGAATAGCCCCGGTAGGATCCAGTTCGCCGAGCAGGACGGAACCTTCGTCCTGAAGTTCGTCGGCGAAGTCCGCCTGACCTTGTGTTCGGCACTGGATTCAACGATCGAGAAGATTTTCACGGCGCTGAATTTTTCGGCGATCGTCATCGACCTGACGGAAACCCGCAGTATCGATAGCACCACCCTTGGCCTGCTGGCCAAGCTGTCCATCCTCTCCCGGCAGAAGATCGGCCTGTTGCCCACCGTGGTCACCACCCATGAGGACATCACGCGCCTGCTGCAGTCCATGGGCTTCGATCAGGTGTTCAACATCGTCGACCGGCCGATTCCCTGCCCGGAATGTCTGAGCGACCTGCCGTCCCAGGACCAGTCGGAAGAGGTGGTCAAGGCCAAGGTGCTGGAAGCGCACCGCATCCTCATGGGGCTCAACGAGTCCAACCGCGAGGCCTTTCACGACCTGGTGAGCGCGCTGGAGCGCAGCTAGCCGTCATCGATATGAAAAGGGGCGATGTCCACACGGACATCGCCCCTTTTGTTTTCTCCTGAATCAGCGGCGTGCGGCCAGCAGGGCCTCCAGCTTCTCCTGGTCGCGGGCGAACAGGCGGATGCCTTCCGCCAGCTTCTCGGTGGCCATGGCGTCCTCGTTCATGGTCCAGCGGAAAGCGCGCTCGTCCAGCGCCTGGCGGGGCTCGCCCGTGCTCGCCGTGAGCACGCGCGGCAACTCACCCTGGTCGTCGGCCAGTTGCTGCAGCAGCTCGGGGCTGATGGTCAGGCGGTCGCAACCGGCGAGCTGCTCGATCTGGCCGAGGTTGCGGAAGCTGGCGCCCATGACCACCGTGGAGTAGCCGTTGGCCTTGTAGTACTGGTAGATGCGCGCAACGGACTTCACGCCGGGGTCTTCCGCGCCGACGAAGTCGCGGCCTTCGGCCTTCTTGTACCAGTCGTAGATGCGCCCGACGAAGGGCGAGATGAGGAACACGCCGGCATCGGCACAGGACACGGCCTGGGCAAAGGAGAACAGCAGCGTCAGGTTGGTCTGGATGCCGGCCTTTTCCAGGCGCTCGGCGGCGCGGATGCCTTCCCAGGTGGAGGCGATCTTGATCAGCACCTGCTCGCGGCCGACGCCGGCCTGCTCGTAGAGTCCGATGATGCGCTCGGCGCGGGCCAGGGTGGCCTCGGTATCGAACGAGAGGCGGGCATCCACCTCGGTGGAAATGCGCCCGGGAATCACGTTGAGGATCTCCTGGCCGACGGCCACTCCGAAGCGGTCGCAGGCGAGTCCCAGGTCGCCGTCGCAGGCGCTCACGGCGCGGTCCAGCAGCTCGGTGTAACGGGGCAGGGCGGCGGCCTTGAGCAGCAGCGAGGGATTGGTGGTGGCGTCCACCGGCTTGAGCCGGCTGATGGCGTCGAGGTCGCCGGTGTCGGCGACCACGGTGGTGAACTGCTTGAGTTGGTCCAGCTTGGAGGTCATGACGAAGCCCTGTCTTTGCGATGACCTCGACCTTACCCGAGCCCCGAGGGGCGCTTCAACGTCTGGCTCGGGCTTTTCAGCGGCCGGCGAGCAGTTCGATGGCCTGGTCGAGCAGCGCCAGGGGCTCGCGGGTCTTGTGCACATCCACCGAGAGCAGCTGGCGGAAGCGGCGCGCGCCCGGGAAGCCCTGGGCGAGCCCCAGAATGTGACGGGTGATGTGGTGCATGGCGCCGCCTTCGGCGAGGTGTGCTTCGATGTAGGGGAGCAGGCGCGTCAGGGCCTCGGCCCGGCCGATCACGGGCTTGTCGAAGCCGAACAGCGCCTGGTCGACCTGGGCCAGCAGGTAGGGGTTGTGATACGCCTCGCGCCCCAGCATCACGCCGTCGAAGGTCTGCAGGTGATGCTGGCATTCATCGAGCGTCTTGATGCCGCCGTTGAGGATGATCTCCAGTTCCGGGAAGTCCTGCTTCAGCTGCGCCGCTACCTCGTAGCGCAGCGGCGGGACCTCGCGGTTCTCCTTCGGCGACAGACCCTCGAGGATGGCGATCCTCGCGTGCACGGTGAAGCTGGTACAGCCGGCATCGCGCACGGTGCCGACGAAGTCGCACAGCTCGGCGTAGCTGTCGCGGCCGTTGATGCCGATGCGGTGCTTGACCGTCACCGGGATGGCCACGGCGTCGCGCATGGCCTTCACGCAATCGGCCACCAGCTGTGGATGGCCCATCAGGCAGGCGCCGATCATGTTGTTCTGCACCCGGTCGCTGGGACAGCCGACGTTCAGGTTGACCTCGTCGTAGCCATGCGCCTCCGCCATCCGGGCGCAGGCGGCCAGGTCCGCCGGATCGCTGCCGCCCAGTTGCAGGGCGAGCGGGTGCTCGCAGTCGTGGTAGCGCAGGAAGCGCTGCGCATCGCCATGCAGCAGGGCGCCGGTGGTGACCATCTCGGTATACAGCAGCGCCTGGCGGGACAGCTGGCGCAGGAAGAAACGGCAGTGACGGTCGGTCCAGTCCATCATCGGCGCCACGGAGAAACGGCGGGAGAGGGCTGGGCGAGGGGAAGAATTCTGCATGGAGGAGCCGGAAAATACTGGAGCGGGACGCGGCCGGGCATTCTACCTCAGCGAGGGTGGCTGCTATACCTTCAACGAGGCCACGGGTAATCTCCCCGACCGAAATCAGTCCGCAATACAGGAGCTTGCATCATGCACGGCAAATATTGGCTGGCGGCGCTGGCCCTCGGGGTCAGCCTGTCGGCGAACGCGAGCAGTTTCGTCGTGACCACCGACGCGATGGTCAACACGGTGGATGGCATCAGCGATGTCACCTCGTCGGCCTTCGACGACAAGGTGGTGCGCGAGGCCAGGGACGATGCGGCCAGTTTCATCGCCAGCCAGGGCGATATCCGTGGCGCACGTCTGGAGGCGGCCTTGCGGCATGTCCGCGACCGCCTGCCGGAGCTGCGGGCGAGTGACCTCGAACTGGCGCAGGCCATACTCGTCCTGTAAGCAGAAACGGCGCCTGATGGCGCCGTTTCCCTTTCGGATCGTCTACACGCCCAGTTTGTCGCGCAGGCTGTAGTACCAGGCGCCCAGTGCGGTGAAGGGCACGCGGAACAGGCGACCGCCCGGGAAGGGGTAGTGCGGCAGATTGGCGAAGGCGTCGAAGCGCTCGGCCTGGCCGCGCAGGGCTTCCGCCAGCGCCTTGCCGGCCACGTGGGTGTAGGTGACACCATGGCCGCTGCAGCCCTGGGAGTAGTAGATGTTGTCGCCGATGCGACCGACCTGGGGCAGGCGCGACAGGGTCAGCAGGAAGTTGCCAGTCCAGGCGAAGTCGATCTTCACATCCTTCAGCTGCGGGAAGGTCTTGAGCATCTTCGGCCGGATGATCGCCTCGACGTCCGCCGGGTCGCGGGCACCGTAGATCACGCCGCCGCCGTAGATCAGGCGCTTGTCGCCAGAGAGGCGGTAGTAGTCCAGCAGGTAGTTGCAGTCCTCGACGCAGTAGTCCTGTGGCAGCAGGCTGCGCGCCAGCTCGTCGGACAACGGCTCGGTGGTGATCACCTGGGTGCCGCAGGGCATAGACTTGGACGCCAGTTCTGGCAGCAGGTTGCCCAGGTAGGCGTTTCCGGCGACCACCACGAACTTGGCCTTCACTCGGCCGCCGGGGGTGTGCACCACTGGGTTGGCGCCACGCTCGATGCGGATCGCCGGGCTCTGCTCGTGGATGACGCCGCCCAGGGATTCGACGGCGGCGGCTTCACCCAACGCGAGGTTGAGTGGATGGATGTGGCCGCCGCTCATGTCGAGCATGCCGCCGACATAACTGTCGGTATCCACCACTTCGCGGATGCGCTTGGCGTCGAGCAGCTCAAGCTGGGTGTGGCCGTAGCGCTCCCACAGCTTCTTCTGCGACTCCAGGTGCTTCATGTGCTTGGGTGTGTTGGCGGCGAACACGCCACCGTCCTTCAGGTCGCACTGGATGCCGTACTGGGCGATGCGCTCGCGGATGATACGACCGCCTTCGAAGGCCATCTGTCCGAGCAGCTGCGCTTGCTTGGCCCCGACGGTGCGCTCGATCACATCGATGTCGCGGCTGTAGCTGTTGACGATCTGGCCGCCGTTGCGGCCGGAGGCGCCGAAGCCGACCTTGGCCGCCTCGACGATGGTCACCTTGAAACCGTTCTCGAGCAGGAACAGGGCGGTGGAGAGACCGGTGTAGCCGGCGCCGATGATGCAGACATCGGTCTCGGTCTCGCCCTGCAGGGCCGGGCGCTCCGGCACCGGGTTGGCCGAGGCTGCGTAGTAGGACTGGGGGTAGGGGGTGTGCGTCATATTTTAACCTGCGTTTCTTATTTTTTACGGAATGAGCCGATGCTACCCGACTGGAAATGAGCCGGCTAGCCTCTGTGCAAAATTCTCAACGCAGCGCTGTGCAGCAAAAAATCCACTTTTTCAGTGGCTTAGCGAAAAAAGGTGTTGACACCCCGGCGAATCTCCCTAAAATGCGCCTCCATTGCAGGCACATAGCTCAGTTGGTTAGAGCACCACCTTGACATGGTGGGGGTCGTTGGTTCGAGTCCAATTGTGCCTACCAAATCCGAAAGGGGTCGTTCATACGACCCCTTTTTTATTGGCTGCTTGCCAGGGGCCAGGCTTTCTGGAAGCATCCGCGATTCCGTTTACCTCCAGTGACTGCGGTCTGTTCCGGTTGCCGCAAGGCTCCTGCCATCGTCTGGCAGGCATGCCGCCGGATCGCTTCCTGGCTCATCCCAACCCACGTGACCTTTGGTAGGGGTCACCACTAGGAGAGGAGGCGCCATGCCCATCATTACTCTTCCCGACGGCAGTCAGCGTTCGTTCGATCATCCCGTTTCCGTGCTCGAGGTGGCCCAGTCCATCGGCGCGGGCCTGGCCAAGGCCACCCTGGCCGGCAAGGTCGACGGCCGGCAGGTGGACGCCTGCGACCTGATCGAGAATGACGCGACCCTGCAGATCATCACGCCGAAGGACGAAGAGGGGCTGGAAATCATCCGTCACTCCTGCTCCCACCTGGTCGGTCACGCGGTCAAGCAGCTCTATCCGAACGCCAGGATGGTGATCGGCCCGGTGATCGAGGAAGGCTTCTACTACGACATCGCCATCGATCGCCCCTTCACTCCGGAAGACCTGGCGGCCATCGAGAAGCGCATGGCCGAGCTGATCGACAAGGATTACGACGTCATCAAGAAGATGACGCCGCGCGCCGAGGTCATCGAGGTATTCAAGTCCCGTGGCGAGGAATACAAGCTGCGCCTGATCGACGACATGCCGAATGAGCAGGCGATGGGGCTGTACTACCACGAAGAATACGTGGACATGTGCCGCGGTCCGCACGTGCCCAATACTCGCTTCCTCAAGTCCTTCAAGCTGACCAAGATTTCCGGCGCCTACTGGCGTGGCGACTCGAAGAACGAGCAGCTGCAGCGTATCTATGGCACCGCCTGGGCGGACAAGAAGCAGCTGGCGGCCTACATCCAGCGCATCGAGGAGGCCGAGAAGCGCGACCATCGCCGCATCGGTAAGCAGCTGGACCTGTTCCACCTGCAGGAAGAAGCGCCGGGCATGGTGTTCTGGCACCCGGGCGGCTGGACCGTCTATCAGGTGCTGGAGCAGTACATGCGCCAGGTCCAGCGCGAGAACGGCTACGTCGAGGTGCGCACGCCGCAGGTGGTCGACCGCATCCTGTGGGAGCGCTCCGGGCACTGGTCGAACTATGCCGAGAACATGTTCACCACCAACTCGGAAAACCGCGATTACGCGGTGAAGCCGATGAACTGCCCGTGCCACGTGCAGATATTCAACCAGGGTCTGAAGTCCTACCGTGACCTGCCGCTGCGCATGGCCGAGTTCGGCGCCTGCCACCGCAACGAGCCGTCCGGCGCGCTGCACGGCATCATGCGCGTACGTGGCTTCACCCAGGACGACGCGCACATCTTCTGCACCGAAGATCAGGTGAAGAAGGAGGCGGCCGATTTCATCAAGCTGACTCTGCAGGTGTATTCGGACTTCGGCTTCTCCGATATCTCCATGAAGCTGTCCACTCGCCCGGCCAAGCGCGTGGGTTCCGACGAGCTGTGGGATCGCGCCGAGGGCGCCCTGGCCGATGCGCTGAACGAGTCCGGCCTGGAGTGGGAATACCAGCCTGGCGAAGGTGCCTTCTACGGTCCGAAAATCGAGTTCACCCTCAAGGACTGCCTGGGGCGTAACTGGCAATGCGGCACTCTGCAGTACGATCCGAACCTGCCGGAGCGCCTGGATGCCAGCTATATCGCCGAGGACAACAACCGCAAGCGCCCGGTGATGCTGCATCGCGCGATTCTCGGCTCCTTCGAGCGCTTCATCGGCATGCTGATCGAGCACTACGCGGGCGCATTCCCGTCCTGGCTGGCTCCGATGCAGGCAGTGGTGATGAACATCACCGACAAGCAGGCCGATTTCGCCCTGGAAGTGGAGAAAACCCTCAACCAAAGCGGATTCCGTGCCAAGTCGGACTTGAGAAACGAAAAAATCGGCTTTAAAATCCGCGAGCATACTTTGCTCAAGGTTCCCTATCTGCTGGTTATTGGCGACAGGGAAGTTGAGACACGATCCGTTGCTGTGCGTACCCGCGAAGGTGTCGACCTGGGCTCCATGCCTCTGGAACAGTTCGCCGAACAGCTCAAGCAAGCGGTTTCCCGGCGTGGTCGCCAAGATTCGGAGTAATCACTATTAAGCGTGAAATGAGACAGGACAAGCGGGCCGTCCCGAAGGCACCGATCAACGAGAACATCACTGCGCGTGAAGTCCGCCTGATTGGCGCGGATGGCGAGCAAATTGGCATTGTTTCGATTGATGAGGCACTGCGTGTGGCTGAAGAAGCCAAGCTGGATCTGGTAGAGATTTCAGCTGACGCCGTCCCGCCAGTTTGCCGGATCATGGACTACGGCAAGCACCTGTTCGAGAAGAAGAAGCAAGCTGCTATCGCGAAGAAGAACCAGCACCAGCAGCAGATCAAAGAAATCAAGTTTCGTCCAGGGACGGAAGAAGGGGATTACCAGGTAAAACTACGCAACCTGGTACGTTTCCTTAATGAAGGGGACAAGGCCAAGGTATCCTTGCGATTCCGTGGTCGTGAGATGGCCCACCAGGAGCTGGGCATGGAGCTGTTGAAGCGGGTCGAAGCCGACCTCGCCGAAATCGGCACCGTGGAACAGCATCCCAAGCTGGAAGGACGCCAGCTGATGATGGTCATCGCTCCCAAGAAGCGTAAATAACCTCCCGGGCACTGGCAGGCCTGATGGTTATCAGTTGTTAATGAATGCGGAGTACCAAACATGCCAAAGATGAAAACCAAGAGCGGTGCAGCCAAGCGTTTCCTGAAAACCGCTGGCGGCTACAAGCACAAGCACGCTTTCAAGAGCCACATCCTGACCAAAATGTCCACCAAGCGTAAGCGTCAACTGCGCGGTAGCGAGCTGATGCATCCGTCGGACAAGGCAAAAGTCGAGCGCATGCTGCGCGTTCGTTAATCGGTCAAGATACTTTAGAGGTAATTACTCATGGCTCGTGTTAAGCGTGGCGTCATCGCTCGTGCCCGTCACAAGAAAATTCTGAAACTCGCCAAAGGCTACTACGGCGCGCGCTCCCGCGTGTTCCGCGTTGCCAAGCAGGCTGTGATCAAGGCAGGCCAGTACGCCTACCGTGACCGCCGTCAGCGCAAGCGTCAGTTCCGCGCTCTGTGGATCGCTCGTATCAACGCTGGTGCTCGTCAGAACGGTCTGTCCTACAGCCGCCTGATCGCTGGCCTGAAAAGAGCGACCATCGAGATCGATCGCAAGGTTCTGGCCGATCTGGCAGTGAACGAAAAAGCGGCGTTTGCTGCGATTGTCGAGAAAGCTAAGGCCGTACTGGCTTAAGTCCCCCGACAATCACCGGGCTCGCCCGGTGCAAACGTCACCGATAGGGGAAGAGCCTTACAGCTCTTCCCCTATTTCGTATCTGGAGTCCGTACATGGAAAACCTGGATGCATTGGTCTCGCAAGCGATCGAGGCCGTGCAAAGCACCGCAGATGTGAACACCCTGGAGCAGCTCCGGGTCCAGTATCTCGGCAAGAAGGGCGAGCTTACCGTCCTGATGCAGACCCTCGGCAAGCTGTCGGCCGAAGAGCGTCCGCAGGCCGGCGCCCTGATCAATGCCGCCAAGAATCAGGTTCAGGATGCCCTTAACGCCCGCAAATCCGTGCTTGAGCAGGCTCTGCTCGCCGAGAAGCTGGCGTCCGAGCGCATCGACGTGACCCTGCCTGGCCGTGGCCAGGCCTCCGGTGGCCTGCACCCGGTCACTCGCACCCTCGAGCGCGTCGAGCAGTTCTTCACCCATATCGGCTACAACGTGGCCGAGGGGCCGGAAGTCGAAGACGACTACCACAACTTCGAAGCCCTCAACATCCCCGGCCACCACCCGGCGCGGGCGATGCATGACACCTTCTATTTCAACGCGAACATGCTGCTGCGCACCCACACCTCGCCGGTGCAGGTGCGCACCATGGAATCGCAGCAGCCGCCGATCCGCATCGTCTGCCCCGGCCGCGTGTACCGCTGCGACTCCGATATCACCCACTCGCCGATGTTCCACCAGGTCGAAGGCCTGCTGGTCGACGAGGGCATCAGCTTCGCCGACCTCAAGGGCACCATCGAGGAGTTCCTCCGGGTGTTCTTCGAGAAGTCGCTGGGCGTGCGCTTCCGTCCGTCCTTCTTCCCCTTCACCGAGCCATCGGCCGAAGTCGACATGCAGTGCGTGATGTGTTCCGGCAAGGGCTGCCGCGTGTGCAAGCAGACTGGCTGGCTGGAAGTGATGGGCTGCGGCATGGTCCACCCGAACGTCCTGCGCATGAGCGGCATCGACCCGGAGAAATATTCCGGCTTCGCCTTCGGCATGGGCGTGGAGCGCCTGGCGATGCTGCGCTATGGCGTCAACGACTTGCGCCTGTTCTTCGATAACGACCTGCGGTTCCTGGCGCAATTCCGCTAGGCCGCACGACCCGTATCGAATTCGCTCAAGGAGAACAGACAGCATGAAATTCAGTGAACAGTGGCTGCGCAGCTGGGTGAACCCGGCAGTTTCGCGCGACGAACTGGTGGCCCGCCTGTCCATGGTCGGCCTGGAAGTAGACGCCGTTATCCCGGTCGCCGGCCAGTTCAGCGGTGTGGTGGTGGGCGAGATCCTCAGCGCCGAACAGCACCCGGACGCCGACAAGCTGCGTGTGTGCCAGGTCAGCAACGGCAGCGTCACCTTCCAAGTGGTCTGCGGCGCGCCCAATGCCCGTGCCGGCATCAAGGTACCCTTCGCCATGATCGGCGCCGAGCTACCAGGCGACTTCAAGATTAAGCAGGCCAAGCTGCGTGGTGTGGAGTCCCAGGGCATGCTCTGCTCGGCCTCCGAGCTGCAGATCAGCGACGACAACAGCGGCCTGATGGAGCTGGCGGCGGACGCCCCGGTCGGCCAGGACCTCCGCGCCTACCTGGGCCTGGATGATGCCAGTATCGAGATCGGCTTGACTCCCAATCGTGGTGACTGCCTGTCGTTGGCCGGCTTGGCCCGCGAAGTCGGCGCCATTTACGGTGCTCCTGTGTCGGCGGTATCCGTCGCTCCGGTTGCTGCAGCCCATGACGAAGTGCGCCCGGTAGAAGTGCTGGCGCCCAAGGCATGTCCGCGCTATTTGGGCCGCGTCATCCGCAACGTCGACCTGTCCAGGCCGACCCCGCTGTGGATGGTCGAGCGCCTGCGTCGCTCTGACATTCGCAGTATTGATGCCGCCGTCGACATCACCAACTACGTGATGCTCGAGCTCGGCCAGCCGATGCACGCCTTCGATCTCGCCGAGATCAATGGCGGCATCCATGTACGCATGGCGGAAGAGGGTGAGAAGCTGGTACTGCTGGATGGCCAGGAGGTCAGCCTGCGCGCCGACACCCTGGTGATCGCCGACCACAACCGCGCCCTGGCCATCGCCGGCGTGATGGGTGGCGAGCACAGCGGCGTCAGCAGCAAGACCCGTGACCTGTTCCTGGAAAGCGCCTTCTTCGACACCATCTCGGTAGCCGGCAAGGCTCGATCCTATGGCCTGCACACCGACTCCTCGCACCGCTTCGAGCGCGGCGTGGACTCGCAGCTGGCGCGCAACGCCATGGAGCGCGCCACCGCGTTGCTGCTGGAGATTGTTGGCGGCGAAGCCGGTCCGATCGTCGAAGTGGCCAGCGCCGCCGATCTGCCGAATGTCGCTCCGATCACCCTGCGTGCCGAGCGCATCAGCCAGATGCTGAGCATGGACATGGAAGGCACCGAGGTCGAGCGCTTGCTCACCGCGCTGGGTCTGGGCGTAACAGCGCAGGATGCCGGTCAGTGGCAAGTCAGCGTGCCGAGCCACCGCTTCGACATCAGCCTGGAAGTGGACCTGATCGAAGAGCTGGGTCGCCTGTACGGCTACAACCGCCTGCCGGTGCGCTATCCACAAGCGCGCCTGGCTCCGCAGGCCAAGGCCGAAGCCCGCGCCGAGCTACCAGCCTTGCGTCGCCTGCTGGTGGCGCGCGGTTATCAGGAAGCCATCACCTACAGCTTCATCGATCCCAAGCTGTTCGAGCTGTTCAACCCGGGCGTGGCGCCGCTGCAGTTGGCCAACCCGATCTCCGCCGACATGGCCGCCATGCGTTCCTCGCTGTGGCCGGGACTGGTCAAGGCGCTGGAGCACAACCTCAACCGCCAGCAGTCGCGCGTGCGTCTGTTCGAGAGCGGCCTGCGTTTCGTCGGCCAGCTCGAGGGCCTGAAGCAGGAAGCCATGCTGGCTGGCGTGATCAGCGGTAGCCGCCTGCCGGAAGGCTGGGCCAACGGCCGCGAAAGCGTGGACTTCTACGACCTAAAGGCCGATGTCGAAGCGTTGCTGGGCTATGCCGGTGCCGCCGATGCCTTCAGCTTCGTGCCGGGCGAACATCCGGCCCTGCACCCGGGCCAGACCGCACGTATCGAGCGGGAAGGGCGCCTGGTCGGTTTCCTCGGAGCCCTGCACCCGGAGCTGGCCAAGACCCTCGGCCTGGACCAGCCGGTGTTCCTCTTTGAACTGGTGTTGGCGGAAGTGGCCGCCGGTCGCATGCCGGCGTTCAGCGAGCTGTCACGCTTCCCCGAAGTGCGTCGCGACCTGGCCCTGCTGGTGGACCGCGAACAACCGGCCGAAGCCGTGCTCGCCACCATCCGCGAGGCCGCGGGCGAATGGTTGACGGACCTCAGGCTGTTTGATGTGTATCACGGTAAAGGTATTGATCCACATAGAAAAAGCCTGGCCGTCGGCTTGACCTGGCAACATCCATCGCGCACTCTTAACGACGATGAGGTGAATACAACCACGCAAAACATCATCACCTCGCTGGAAGAAAGGTTCAACGCCACGTTAAGGAAGTAGCGTATGGGGGCTCTGACGAAAGCTGAAATGGCGGAACGTCTGTATGAAGAGCTTGGCCTGAATAAGCGGGAAGCCAAGGAGTTGGTGGAGCTGTTTTTCGAGGAAATCCGCCACGCGCTGGAAGACAACGAGCAGGTCAAATTGTCCGGTTTCGGCAATTTCGACCTGCGCGACAAGCGTCAGCGCCCGGGCCGCAATCCCAAGACAGGCGAAGAAATCCCGATCACGGCTCGCCGTGTCGTCACCTTTCGTCCAGGCCAGAAATTGAAGGCCAGAGTAGAGGCATATGCTGGAACCAAGTCATAACGACGAGTTGCCGCCTATCCCTGGCAAACGCTACTTCACCATCGGCGAAGTCAGCGACCTCTGCGCCGTCAAGCCTCATGTTTTGCGTTACTGGGAGCAGGAGTTTCCCCAGCTCAATCCGGTAAAGCGGCGGGGCAACCGTCGTTATTATCAGCGCCAGGATGTGCTGATGATCCGCCAGATCCGGGCACTCCTGTACGACCAGGGCTTCACTATTGGTGGGGCGCGTCAGCGGCTCTCCGGCGACGAAGCCAAGGACGATACCACTCAGTACAGGCAACTGATCCGGCAGATGATTGCCGAGTTGGAAGATGTGCTGCACGTGCTTCGCAAATAAGCATCGCATCGCAAAAAAAACTTCCACAATTCAGCAGCTTATAGTAAAGTCCATCCCGCTTCCGGTAACACGGCAGCATCGTCGGGGCGTAGCGCAGCCCGGTAGCGCACTTGCATGGGGTGCAAGGGGTCGAGTGTTCGAATCACTCCGTCCCGACCAAAAAACCCTAGAAAATCCAGTCACTTAGCGGTGACTGGATTTTTTTTGAGTAATGCTTTTGTCAGGGCTTCATTTTTGTGCCACTTTTTGTGCCACCGGATTTGGCGCTTGAGCTTGGAGCAATACAAGCGTGGGTGGTGGAAGCTTTCTGTAAGCGGGCGGCGAAAACATCCTTCCTTACCTTGCGCCAAGGGCGATGGTGTCCACCTATACTGGCTAGGTGTGATCTCTCGGTAGGTTGTTCATCCGAGGCATTCCCGGAATTCTGGAAGCGCGACCAACACAACCTTCCAGGAGCCCCGGATGAACCTGCATAAACATGCCCGTCTTACCCCGCGTGGTCGAGCCCTTTTAGTCCATCGCATCCATCAGGGGCTACGTGTCGAGGAGGCCGCTCAGGCAGCTGGCGTGAGCGTGCGCACCGCCTACAAATGGCTCAAGCGCTTTCGCGAAGAAGGAGAGTCTGACCTGTTGGATCGTTCGTCACGTCCACACCTCAGCCCTCACGTCATGCCACCTGAAACCGTTAGGCAGCTGATCGAGCTGCGCCAGGCTCGCAAGACTTATCGGCAGATCGCTCAGGTGTTGAGATTGGCCGTCAGCACGGTCGCTCGTCACCTCAAGCATGCAGGCCTGAATCGCTTGGCTGAACTGACGCCAGCACCGCCCATCGTGCGCTATCAGTTCAACCAGCCAGGCGAGCTACTGCATCTGGATATCAAGAAGCTCGGTCGTTTCTGGAGGCCAGGTCATCGGGTTACGGGGAATCGGCAGCTAGCCTGCGACGGAGCCGGCTGGGAGTACGTTCATGTGGCCATCGATAATCACTCACGCGTGGCGTTCACCTGCATTCAACCTGATGAGACGGGGCGTAGCGCTGCTACAAGCCCTACGCTACTACCGAGCGCAGGGCATCCGTTTTACGCGTGTCATGACCGACAACGGTTCCTGCTACAAATCCAGGCGATTCCGTCAGGTGTGCAAACGCTTAGGGCTACGGCACATCCGCACGAAGCCCCATACGCCACGAACCAATGGCAAGGCGGAGCGTTTCATTCAGACCAGTTTGCGGGAATGGGCCTATGCCCGTAGCTACGATAGCTCTGAGCAACGCGCAGCTCATTTACTGCCCTGGTTACATCACTACAACTGGCATCGGCCGCATGCCGGTCTCGACTACAATCCACCCATCAGCCGCATTCCACTTCCACTGAACAACGTGCTGGTTTTACACATCTAGGCGTCCAGCACGGCTCGGAAGTCGAACTCGATGCCGAGCAACTTCAGGCGCTGGTACTGGGTTACCTTGGCAACGGGTCTGTGCATCCGGCGTGATCACAGTGCTGTAGCACCGGTCATTAATCCATCGGTTTATCTCCGCTGAGCGCCTGCTCTGGCACAATCAGCGGCAGGCCTTCTTAGCCTGATCTCGACCAACTGACACTCAACCAGGTGCGCGCACATGAACCGGAAAACACCCAGTGCGCCTGCGGTTGCCAGCTACAGCGCGTGAGTGAAGACCTCAGTGAAAGCTGGATTACACGCCGGATGTGTTCACCATCGAGCAGCATGTGCGTGAAAAATGGGCCTGCTGCCACTGCGAAACGCTGATCCAGGCGCCGGTGCCGATCTAGGTGATCGACAAGGGTATCCTCGCCGCCGGCCTGCTGGCGCACGTGATCGGGTGCCCAGCGGTTCCTCCATCGCGAAGCTTTGGGTTACAGCCTCAAACGCCGGCAGGCATTTTGGTGTTGGCGACGAGTCTGGCCGAGCGCATATAAGGTCGCATAACACAACACTGGCGCGAAGGCTGGTATCAGATACTGTGTCTGCATAGTTTCTCTGAGCAATGTACTTGGCTTGCACAGCTAATCGTCGGATAGATAAAGTCCCTGCTTTGCCTCCATGCTTAACAGCTTCTCAACGATCTGAGCGCGCTTTAGGTTGTGCTTACGTTTGAGCGCATCCAACTGAGTGATTACTGTTTTCGACAGTAGGATATTCACCTGCTTTTTATCCGTTGAGCGCTCATCGAATTGCTGGCGGCTCCACCGATTCTTTATGGCTTTGACTATCAGCCGTATCTCCATCGAGTTCAGGCTTTCCCCGTCAAAAAAAATCAATAAGTCTTGGTAAGACTGAAAAAGAGATGGTGTCAGTTTACCTAGCTTATAGGCGTAGTTTTTTTCAAGCCACCTCCAAGCGCAGATGCAGCGCTTATTACCATCCTTTTTATCATTGAACCACTCGAACTCAATGTCTTTTTCTGAGTGCCTTCGCCACTCGGAATGAAGGAGATCAACTGCATCTTTCTTTTTAGAAATGCGATTATCCGTATCTGTTTTTTTGGACGGACGATAAGATGAGTTTCTTCTTTCGGATCTTCTACCATTGGCATTCCATAAATCTATCATTGCAATGAGGCGATCTGAGTGTGATAGATGAATCAGGCCCTTAGGTAATTCTAGTTCTGTCATGTTCTTGATTCGTGGCAACAACCATAGGTATTGCCTGTCATCATTCTTAATCCATTCCAAGCTGCGATCGGGAAGGAGAAAAACGCTCTTCTCCAAGGGGAGACTGTTTCGGACTGCCTCGTCCTGCTCCAAGCAGTCAGCTAAGACTTCACGCATTTCATAGCCGTTGCAGCTCTGGGGCGTAAGCATGTGATGACGATAATGAAAAAGGAACAGCCAGAGCCAGATGTCGTGGCGACGGCTCTGCGCTGGGTCTTTTAAAAGCTTGGCCAACCTATCGTCGGGCTGAGACGGATATCTTTTCATGCGAAAAACCTATGAAATAATTTTACCTTATTAGAGTATTCTATCGGTATTCTATCGGTATTCTATCGGTATTCTATCGGTATTCTATCGGTATTCTATCGGTATTCTATCGGTATTCTATCGGTATTCTATGAATAGAAAAGTGCCTACAACGGCCGAAAAATCTGAATTTAGAGGTAGATTTCCCCTGCTATAGGAGATAGGAAAGCGATGATGCGTATCTAGCAACGACAGAACCATTCAAAGTAATTCGCTATGAGCGGCGTGACCGCTGGGCGTTAAGGTGACGTCACAGCACGCGCTAAAGTCTGGCCCCCAGCAAAGGGGCTTGGTCGTGGTCCGGCGCAATGGCATCAGCCCCAGCCAACTGTCTCATTGGCGCGAGTTCTGCCTCTCGGGGGTCAGATCCGCACGCAGTCCAGCAGTAGAGCCTCACTACGCCAGGGAATCCTCTGAACGAACCACGAGGAGACCCGTTCATGAGGATCATTCGCCTAAAAGAAGTCATCGACACCACCGGATTAGCTCGGTCGACTATCTACAAACACATCGCAGAAGGGACTTTCCCTAAACCCGTTCCCTTGGGTGAACGTTGTGTTGGGTGGGTGGAAAGTGAAGTGCAGGATTGGATCCTCGCCCGAATCGAAGAGCGAGATTTGGCTGAGAGTCATGTGGTCCAAACCACGAGCCCTCTGAGAATGGCAAGCTAAAACGAGTTTTACGCCATGACCGGCTGCGGCTGGTCATGGCGATTATGCCGCGTAGCCCATGGGGGCTATAAGCAACCCTGAGACACCGGGGCGGTGCTGTCTCCCACCGCCCCGGTCGAGTCCAAGGGACTTAAGCACGGACCTTGGCCTGGTTTATTTCCGGAATGCTGTTTTCAGCAAAAATGTCTCTGTGGCTTGAGGATGGAGGTGGATTCCTCCTTGCCTGGGGGAGATGTCAGGTGCGGTGCGGGTAGTATGCTTTCAACTACATACTTAACAGTTCTACTTACTGCATAACTTAACTATCAACTCACCTAATACATTCCACTGCCAATATACGCCTTCACTGATCCCAAGCATCCATTGCCTGACTAACCATAAACACAAGAAGAGATAACAGTAGAAAATCACACAGCACAGCACTGGCTATGAAACTCAATCCATGAGGAGTCATAGCCATGCTTAAGCTCATTGATACCAGCAAGCCTGGTCGCCATCCAGAAAACAACAACCTCCGCCTGTACTACGACGACACCTACGAAAACCTACCCGTGATGGTCGACAAGGGGCCGTTCATCCGGGAGTACCTTTCCGATCTCAAGCGCACTATCGACGCGGCGCTTTCTGAGTATCCCAGGGTGTTGGCATTCAGAGTGGATCTCAGACTCCCTCAGGTGATCGAGCTACCTGACTACGCTTATGCGAACCAAGTCATCAGCAGGTTCTTCGAATCCTTCACGAGGAAAATCCGATACGACCAAGACAGGGTGCGTAAGCGCAACAGGTATGCCCGCGGCTGTAACGTTCGGTACGTCTGGGCAAGGGAGATCGGTGAGTCTGGTAGGCAGCACTATCACCTGCTGATCCTGCTCAACCGTGATGCTTACTACACGGTAGGGAGGCTGTGCTCAGAGAGAGTGAACATGATCAGAAGGATGGAGGCGTCCTGGGCTGGTGCTCTGGGCATATCGGACAAGCAGGTGAGGGGGCTGGTACATATCCCGGAGCGTGCCGAATACCGAGTCGATCGGTATGTCCGTCATGATGAGGTAGATGAGCTGCCTGACCTGTTCTATCGAGCCAGCTACCTGTGCAAGGCTGCAACGAAGTCCTACGGAGATCGCCAGCGAGGGTTTGGTTCCAGTAGAGGGTAAGAGTGTAGCTATCGGGGTAGAACCCGCCTGCCCAGACGCGCAACAAGCTCTATGTGTCATGTTCCCGTGCGCGAGGCAATCTCTATCTCGTGCATGAAAAGCACTTCAGAGCTTTTAAGGTCACTTGATCTGAGGCGTGCATGTGTCTTGGGAACCACGGAAGCTTGTAGCGGGTGGGCTTAAATGTTCACTATGGCATAGACTCTAGGTAGGTGACTTTGAAAGGTTATCTGTAAAGTCTGTACACTACACCTATGCAGCTAGTTTCTTGATAACTGCACCCACGCCTTGCCATGTCTTATTAGAAGGATGCTCAAATGTCTAAATTGGCTGAATACAAAGCGCTCGAAGCCAGGCTCGCAGAGCAGCTCAAGCAGCTTGATGCCCTGAAGAACGATGACGAGCTGAAGAGCGAGATCGAGTTCGAAGAGAAACTGCGCAAGCTGATGGCCGAGTATGACGTGAATCTTCGTAGCGTTATCGCTTTGCTGGATCCAGAGGCGAGCCGCGGTGCCGTATCCGTTGGGCGAGGTGGTGCTCGTCGTCAGCGCCAGGTCAAGGTTTACAAGAACCCCAACACCGGTGAAGTGGTCGAGACCAAGGGGGGTAACCATAGGGTGCTCAAAGCCTGGAAGGAGCAGTACGGGGCGGAGGCAGTCGATAGCTGGATTCAGTAATTCAGCGATTGGCTTTGTGAAAAAAGCCAAGCATTTGCTTGGCTTTTTTAATATGCCCTCTGAAAGGAATCCGCGAGGGGGTTGAGGCAAAAAAAGAAAGAGGCTCGAAAGCCTCATAGCCTCCCCTGGGGAGAATGTTACTGATTACTTGACAATGCCGTTATAGACTACTGTGGACTTTCCATCTTTCTTAATGGTCAGCTTGTTTCCTTCCGAGAGGCTTTCGATAATCTCCGAGCAGCCCTCGATCTCGGAATGCCCATCGACGTATTCCAGTTTGGTATCGAAACTTAAAGCATAAGTGTGTGCTGGGCAGCTCATGCCCAATTCGCCGGTGGACACGACAAGTACATACCGATTGGGCCCGAACGAATAGGCGTTCTTTAGAGCAACATACCCGGTGGACTCAGGGTCCTCTACAATGGCCTCCATCAGGTTCATCGTTCCGCTACGGGCTTGGTATGCAAGAACGTTCATTGTGTCTAGGCGGGTGAGGGAGAAGGGGCCCACCTTATCATCTGATATCAGTAGAGGCTCATAGGCAATAGAAGGGGCATTGTTAGCCTCTTCCTCCTGCGTAGACTTTTGATCGTTATTGTCACAGCCCGCCATAATAAAAAACGCACTGGCGATAAGTAGTGGGGATGCTTTCATAAGGGCTCTCGAGTTTTGTTAGTGGGTGTCAAGATAATGCTGAGCTTCTTTGTCCGTGCTAAAAGCGAACTGATGGTAGGCGATGAATTTTCCAGCCTTGGTCTGAGCCAGGGTATAGCCAGCAGGCACTTCGATACTGAAGTCTCCAGAGGAATCCGTTGGCCAGCTAGGCGCGACCGAAAAGGGAATGCCGTCTCTGTCAATGCGTGTGATCTTGCATTTCCTTTCCGCGTTGACGCAGACGTACGAAGTCAGGTTATTGGTGCTGCTGTAATAGATCCGCCCCTGTTGTGTAACGACAGGTATTTCTCGAGGAGCACCTTCCCAGAGGCATGTGGCTGGTTTAAATGTAGCGATGCGGCTGTAATTTGGCATGTAGCATTCAGATATGGGTAGCAGACCGTCTGGAACGCCTTTCCTCCGCTCTGCTTCATATGCTTCCTGTTCACGCTCTTTTTCCAGTCGCTGTTCTTCTTGCAGTTTAGCCAGCTCGGCTTCTTCTTCTGCTTTGCGCTCAGCCTCTTCTTGTTGACGTTCTGCCTCCTTGCGCGCTTCCTCCTCTTCCCAGCGCTTTTGTGCTTCCTCGAACTCTTTGGTCTTTTTTGCATATTCAATTTCGCGGAGTCGATTTTGCTCAGCTGCGATTGCTGCTTGGCGTTTCGCTTCTTCGAGTAGAATCTTATCCTCCTCAATCCAGCGAGGAGGAGTGGTGTCATCACTGAGCCAGTCGCTGTAGTCTTCCTCGCTCTGGAAAGCATTTGGATGAACTGCCACATAACGACCGCTGGCGGTTTGATTAAAGAGATATCCATTGGGCAAAATGACGGAGAAGGCATCTTTGCCCTTCAGCCAGTCGTGTTGGAAGTCGAACCTTCCTACGATTTGGCTAGTTTCGGGATCGCTGCACTGATTGGAGCCTTTGTAACAGTCGATAGCATAGATACTGTCCTCCATGAGAACTGTGCCATTCTCGTAGCGAACGGGGATCTTGTTGGGAAAGTCCTCCCAGACACATTTGACGATAGGCGTCCATCCCCATTGGTATTTACCGCAGTCAACGATAGGTGGGAGTCCATCCGTGTTCCCGAATTCGATTTCGTTGTTACATCCGTTGAGGACGCAGCAGATGGAAATGGTGGTGATGATTATTGGTTTTTTCATGGTCTTTTATATGGGCTGTTTAGTCGTTGAAGTACACTGGGGTGCTTAGTGCTTCTTCAATACTTTGCGGTGTTTTCCCGTCACCGTATGGGCTGTCTGCTGCAATGGAGCTTTCCATTCCTGCACTTGCTAGCACCATAAAAATGAAGCAGGCCACCCAGGTAATGAAGTAGGCCAGATTGTGCTGCAGGTTCTTCGCTCTCTGGAATATATAGACTGGTACCAGCCAGACCCATCCTTTGAATCTGTCCGTATTGACTCCCGATTTCTGTAGGCGCTTCTCGTCCCAGAAAGATAAGAAGATATTGAGTGCAATGGTTATGTAGATGAAGTGTCCATTGGCTACGGTCCTGAGTGCGCGACTCTCATTGCCGTTGTATACGATCCCTGCTACGAAGCATTCGAGTAAGTAGCCGAGAATTGGGGCAAGGGCAAGTATCCAGATAACAGAGTTGCTGATGTATTTTCCTGCTAGTGGCGGAGGCGATATTGACTCCAGGTGCGGGCGAAGAGTGGTGTCCTCCAAGTTCTTCCAGTCACTGAAACCCTTCTGCCAAACAAGACTGCCGTATCCAAGCTTCTTGGATTGAATCATTGCGATCATAGTGGCTTCATCTATGCCACCCAACCGCTGACCTTTATCTTCGTAGAACCACTTGTTTTCTGTTTCATATATTTCTGTCATGTCTAATGTCCTGGTGCAAAATAGAGCGCCATTCAGGCCTGAATGGCGCTCTGTTGTTATGTTTGTGGAGGTTGGATTGGGTGTGATTAGGAATGTCCCTTGAGGGTAAGGGCTTCCGTTGTTTGGCTAAAACATTTGGCAGCTCTAGCTGTTATTCCGCTCGACACTCGAGGGCGAACTTTATGCTGTCTTCAACAAAGCGCTGAGGTGGAGGGTAGGTCTTGTTCAGTTTCTGCAATTCTGCCGTGGTGTAAGAGTCTTCCAGCTTTTCGAACACACACGAGCAGAGGCCCTTCGAGGCTCCGCCTTGTACGCAGCCGGCCAGAAACTCACCGCGTACTTTGGAGTTTTCATCGGAGCAGGCTGCGATAGCGAACGGCAGAGAAATAACCAGGACAGCGAGTTTCGACTTCATCTTCATCGTCTTTTCCTTATCCCAGAACCAAGCTGCTGCCCAAGGCAACGCCCAAGATCAGGCCAATCACCTGCGGCCCCAGTAGCCAGAAGAGCTTCAGCCAGATCAGGTGCAATGCACCGCCAGTGGTGTAAACCGCATCGGGTTGAGCAAACCGGCGGATGGCATCGCCTATCAGCGCGCCCACAAGACCCATTACCGAGCCGGCGATGAACGCCAGGAACTTCATGAAGAAGCTGGCGCCGAGCACCATGGCTGAGTGGTTAAAAATGAGCATGAGGATCGAGAGCACCACGGAGGCGACTCCCCAACCGATAACTGCAGGCGCGATCGCCAAGCCCAAAGGTGTGCTGTTCGAGGTGTCGTTGTGTTCTTCCATTCGGGCGATTCCTTTCAGGACTACTGGGGAGGTGAGGATTCTTTTGTATTTCAACCTTTAGGGTTGATCTTCATCTTGTGATGTTCTTCATGTCAACAGGTCGATGCCCAACCATTCGAGTTGATCGGTGGGAGGCATCATGTCCGTTGCAAATCAGAAGGCGTTGTCGGAGTCGGTAGGGCGTGCCATCGCCCGGCAGCGCATGCGCAGCAAGCTGACCCAGGAAGAGGTGGCGGCCCGCCTCGGCGTCGGCAACGAGGCGGTCTCCCGCATCGAGCGAGGCATCGTCATGCCGAACATTGCCCGGCTGTTCGAATTCGCCTCGATCTTCAACTGCAACGCAGCCGATCTCTTGAGCGAGGCCAGCATCCGCCCGGATGACCAGGCCAGCCGGATCAGCCAGCTCCTGACGACGCTGGAAGATGCCGACCGCCAACTGTTGGTGGAAATGCTGGAGCGCCTGGCTGATCGTCTGAGCCGTTGACCTGTTCAGGTGTCTGGCGCAGCCGGAACATCGAATGTGGCACCACAACGCAGACACAGGCAGTCGTAGTGCATGAACTGATGGCGCTGCACGTCGCGGGCGAAGTCGCTGCTCTTTTCCCAATGCGCCGAGGCATGGGAAAGACCATCCAGCATCCTGTCGAAGGCCTGCTCCAGTGGGCTGCCAATGTCCGGCTGCGACTTCGACTGCTGCAGTCCTTGCAGGAAACCGTCCAGTGTTCCGATCAGCAGGGCGATGGCTTTGGCGGCGTCCTTGGACATCACCGCCGAGGAATTGCAGATCAAGCACCGTATGACCATGGTGGCTGCTCCTATGGTTTTTCACGTCCCACGGCAACGCTCCGCCGTACGCGGGGGCTCGGCGTGGGTCGAAGTGAGGTATTGGGGAAAAAGGGGAGGCGCAGAACTGCACTTCCCGAAGGGGTGTTAAAAGCGAGCTCGAAATCCCCGGGCTACAGGAGACCTAACTCGGCCAGCGATACACAGCCTTCATGCGCCACCACGATGTGATCGAGCGTCCTGATCCCAACGAGCTCCAGCGCCGCCTTCAGCTTGTGCGTTAGCGCCAGATCCGCCTGGCTGGGCTCCGGATCTCCAGATGGGTGGTTGTGGACCATGCCATCCATTACGCTAAGACATTGATCAATAAGCAAATAATGTAAATTTCATAATGACTGGTGCCGGAGAATGGGGGCGGTTGATCATGCGTGAACGTGACCGTCACGTTTGATCACCTAGGTGCTCGCCGTGTCCCTTGGGGCACGGCATTGCACTTTATTCTTTTCATCCCAGGCATCAAGCTCATCGAGGGGGTAGAGCACGGCCTTGCCGATTTTGACGAAGGACGGTCCAAGACGCATCGCGCGCCAATTCCGTAGGGTCCCAACCGAAATACCACCTCGGTAGCGCTCAGCTACCTCCTCAGGCGTAAGGTATTTGCTATCTGGCACTGCCGCCTCCTTCGGCAGCATGACCAAGGCCTTGCCGCCGCGTCTTGAGTTGATCATCGCGGTAGTTCTTTGAGGGGCGCTTCGGGTTTAATTTTAAGGGCCAAAGACCGGTGCCTCACGCTGCCGCACGGACATACATGCTGCGCCATTCGCCGCCGCGAAAGACGTTCCCGGCTCGGGTCGGAGAAACGGATACCGTATAGGCCACATAGGCGGGGTTGGACGAACTGCTTCCGTTGACTCGCCAGGTGCCGCGCAGATGCTGCGCAACGGTTATGTGGGCGATTTCGGGCCCGAGTTTCTGGCGGGTACGGCGGAATACGAAAGACGCGATTCCCTTCAAAATCCAGTTCCGAGAGGAGTGCCGGTTCGACCCCGGCCACCCGCACCATCATTCAGTGCTACCGTTGAAGGTGGAGACCACACGTTCGAGTCGTGTTCGGTGCGCTGTCTCTCTCCGAGATGGTCCAAAGTTATGGCGCTTGGCCGAGTCGTGACCCCGTCGTCGGATCATTCATCTACGTTGAACTAGCCAAAGCAGTCACCCAGCACACGGTGCTGGCTCGGCGTGCGGATCCCCGGAAAATGCGTACTCGTATTGGCTATCCCGGCAGAGCAAACTTTGAATAGTGCTGCCGGATATACGCCAGCTTCGGATCAATGTAGCTCTGACAGAAAGGCCTGCTCGGATCGGTGCGGTAGTAGTTCTGATAGCGCGCATCCGATGCCCTAAAGCCCACAAACGATAGAACTAAGGTGTGCACCGCCTCGCCAGTCTCTTCGCCCAAGCGGGCAATTGCTTGCTCAGCTTCATGGCGCTGGCTCTCTTCAAATATATAAATCGCACTGCGATATTTGCTTTGCAGCGATCGGGCTCGCTTGGCGGAGTGCGTTCTGAGATGGACCTCGGACAGCGTCGTCAAACCAATGACCGTGGGATCGAAGGTGACGATCACCCCCTCTGCCCAGGTGTTTGCCGGCGCCGTCGATTGTAGAAAACCCTGGTCGACCTGCGTGACGCCGCGCAACGCTTGGAAAACACCCTCGGTGCACCAGTGGCAGCCTCCACCAAAGCCGACCTTTGCCATCCTCAACTCCTGCGCAAAGGCAAAACGGCTAGGCCGGACCTATCGAGCTGGCTTACGAACGCGATGATACGCTGTCCGACATCGTCCGCCATTTCGACATGAGGGTAGTGCCCGGCGCCCGCGACAATCATGGTTCCGCCATTGATCCTCGAAGCCAAGCTCCGAGCTTCTTCGACAGGGTCCGGGAAGTCTGGATCCTTCGAGCCCATCACGATGAGGCTTGGCACGGAGACTTCGTCTAGGAACGCTGCGGTGTCGGACTTGCCCGTGTCGTCGAAGGCTATCCTACCGCCCTCTGTCTGAATAAACTGGGTCTGCGCATCGTTAGACGCCATGAAACGATCCGATCCGTTGAGCAGCAATCCTATCGGCTGACTTCGAAAAGAAACCACGCACGGCGTTCCGCCTCGTCGGTCCAGGTATCGATCAGGCCGGAGGTCGCATTGTCCTTCGCCTGATCGGCGACGTCCTTTGCGCGACGCAGCGACTCGACCATATGAAGATTATCAGCGCGCAATTCCGTCAGCATGTCCTGCGGCGTGACGAACTCCGCGTCGTTGTCCTTGATCGTCTGGTGGCGGGCGATATCGCCGATCGATCGGATGGTCGTATTACCGGTCTTCCGGGCGCGCTCAGCCATAGCATCGGTAGCAGCGAGGATCTCCGCGGCTTGCTCGTCGAGAAGCAGGTGGTAGTCCCTGAAGTACGGGCCCGAGACATGCCAATGAAAGTTCTTGGTCTTGAGGTAGACCGCATAGCTGTTCGCCAAAATGATCTTCAGCGCATCCGCGACCGTCATGGTCGCGCTTTCGTCCAGGTCAGAAGGTGAAGGCGCGGTTGCAGCACTGGAGTTTGTCATCGCTTGGACTTTCTCGATCATGGCTTGCACAACAGACCAGCGCCGATTCTTTCGCACGCTAAGGTACAGAAAATGAATTTACGTCAGGATGAAGTCCAATGACCTGTAACTATAGTTTCGATAGTTCAGGCGACCAGAAACGAGCCTAGGGGCCTAGGTTCGCGCCCATCACGGTCACCACGTTTAGCGGTGAAGCCAAGCTCATGCGTCCGGTCGAAAGTGGAGCACGAACGCCACGACCTTTTCTGCGGACATCTCACACGGCTTGAGTGAAGCCTTGCCCGCTGAGACGCGGTACAGGTTGAAGCTAACGATATCGGTTCCAGCCAGCTCTCGGGCAAAAAGGCTGTTACGTCGGCCATCTTTGGAGCGGCGGACTGTAACGCCGAAGCGCCGGGCTTTGTAAGTGCCCCCACTATATCCGTCCGGTAGCTTAGCGAAAGCCGTATCGAATTCTTTCTCCTCCATTTCACGTCACTGGTGGCCGTCCGATGGCGAGCAGCTGGTCGAGCCCGCCTCTGGCATCGAGGGCATGGAGTTCGTCAGAGCCGCCCACATGCGTGCCGTTGATGAATATCTGCGGCACGGTCCTTCGACCTGAGACGTCGATCATCGCTTTTCGGTTTTCCGCACTAGCCTCGATGTCGACTTCCGTGAACGCTACCCCCTTTTTTGTAAGCAGCGCTTTCGCTCTGCGGCAGTATGGGCACCAACTCGTGACATAGAGGAGGACTTCTGGCTTCATTTTGCATCTCCAATCGTTGACGCGTGACGTGAGTCCTTCGCGGCAGAACCTAAGTATCACCGCGACTCTCGAACGGCTGGGAGCGAGGGCGCAAAACTACGTGACGGCTGATTTGAGGCAGGCCGCAAGATCCAGGTCATCACGCAGCCATTTTCCTGACCGCATCCAGCACCCGGTCTTGCCGGTATGGCTTGGAGAAGAATGGAATATCCGCTGGGACAACAGCTTCTTCCGGCCACGGCCTTCCGGACGTGATTATGATCTGAATGGTCGGCCATTTGTTTCGAATACGGATGGCTAGCATGATGCCGTCGATGCCGCCCGGCATGTCCACGTCGGTGAAGACGACCCGGATGTCGCGCCGTTCTTCCAAAGCCACGAGCGCAGCAGAGGCATCTGATGCTTCCAGCACTTCGAAGCCGGCTTCTTCAATCATGTCCGATGCAAAGAGACGGAGAAGTGGCTCATCTTCCACGACAAGCACGACTGGTTTGTTCATTCCACACACGTACTCCATCAAGCCTGGACCAACTGGCGCATAGAGGCATGCAGGTCCGCCGCGAGGCCTTCTGGATCGAAGCGAAGATCGACGCCACCAGTACCGACCAAACCAATGCTGATTAGCTTTGAGCCGAAGCCTTTACGCGTCGGCGGCACAACGGGAGGTCCGCCCCTCTCTCGCCACTCGATCTTCAGCAGATCGCCGTCCTGGCTGTCTTTGACGCCCCAAGACAGCGACACCTTCCCATAGTCATTCGTCAGAGCGCCGTATTTGCAGGCGTTCGTCAGAAGTTCGTGCACGATGAGGGAAAAGGACAGCGCCGCTCTTGGCCCTAGCGCCACGGGCAATCCGGTCATTCTAACCCGATCCGAAAATCCGATCGCGTCTATGACGGTCGCCGCAACAGCTTGGAGATCAGCCTGTGTCCAGCTTGTCTGGAGCAGGGCGTCGTGTGCTGCGCTCAACGCCATCAGCCGGCGCTCGAAGGCATAAACAGCATCGCGGTCGGTGACGGTTCGCAAGGTTTGGCTCGCGATAGCCTGAACCATGGTGAGCGTATTCTTCAGGCGATGCGCGATTTCACCATTTACGATGTGCTGGCGCTGCTCGGCACGATGCCGAGCGACCCCTGCTTCAAGTCGGTCTGCAGCGCTCCGCAAGAATGCAATCTCTTCGGCAGGCCATAGCCGGGGGGTGCCGCAATGCACAAAGAAAACGGCAATTGTCTTGCCCTGATCGCGCACTGGCATGTCGATCACTGCGCGAATACCAATACGCAACGCGCCATCGAGATTGTGCAGCGCGCGCTCGTCAGACAGGGCGTCCCTAACTATCAGAGGGTCGCCATCGACAAGTGGCTTGTGCAAACTCCCAAACTCGTCAAGCCGGTGTCGACCGGCGATGCTCATCACACCCGGTGCGGTCCAGTGTGTTTCAACGTTGATCGTCTCAACGTCATGGTCGACGGTTCCAAACCCGGCTCGGTCCGTGGCGAGGGTCCGACCAACGATGGCAGAGGTGCCAGACGTCATCTCCTCTGTGCCGCTACTGCTGCGGATTACCTCACCGATCTCAACAAGAGCGGTCTGGAGTTCAGTTAGGCGCTCGCTAGCCTTGGCGATTCGACGCAGTTCGAGATTCTCGCTGGCGAGACGGGCAAGCGCCTGGAGCATCGCCCTTTCCATCTCGCTCAGCCCTGCCGGCCGCGGAGCTGTATCGATAACACACAGCCGACCGACTACCGCCCCGGATCGAAGGACAAGCGGCGCGCCAGCATATGCCCTGAAGTGCTTTTCGCCGGTGACAAGTGGATTGCGTTTCGTTCGCGCATCGGCTGTCAAATCGACGATCTCTAGGAGGTCGCCTTTATCGATGTCGATCCGACAGACCGAATGTTCGATATCCGTCTCGCACACGTCGAGCCCGTACTTGGCCTTGAACCATTGTCGGTCTGTGTCGAGAAGCGTAATCAGAGCGATAGGAACGCCACAGGCCTTGGCCGCAACGAACACGAGATCGTCGAAGGACTGCTCGTCCGGTGTGTCGAGAACCATGAGTTCAGCAAGCGCCTTCGCTCGCTGAACCGCCCCCACGTCGGCCGCACTGGCGCTCAGGCTCAGCACGTCAATGTCCTTGCACGCGAGGCGGCCACTGCCGCGCCGATGTCCCAGCCTCACGCGTCACTGCAGCATCGCCACCTTCGACGATGAGGACAATCTTGCCTTGAATATGACCCGCCTCAGCACGCTCGTGGGCGGCAGCCGCTTCCGAGAGGGGGTACGTGCTATCGACCGCGACGCGAACGGTCCCGCTGTCCAGCAATCGGCCTAACTCGGCGAGTTGGGCTCCGTTGGATCGGACCTGTGTTGCAGAGACCGTAACGCCAAGGTTAGCGGCTTCATCGTGTCCCTCGAAGCCAAGCGGAAAGATTGGAAAAAGCGCGCCGCCGCGACGTATCGAACGCAAGAAGCGACTGGCTGTCGGGCCACCTACTGCATCGACGACGAGGTCCACCTCGCGCACCGAGTCTTCCGCCTTGATTTTCGTGTAGTCGATGAATTCGTCGGCGCCGAGATCGCGCAGAAATGTCTCGTGTCGGCTTGACGCGACAGCTATCACGCGCGCGCCCTTGTGTTTTGCTAACTGCAGTGCGAGGTGACCGACACCGCCGCCGGCGCCATTGATCATGACGCTTTTGCCTTCCAACGGGACCGGGTCGTGCCTCCCGGGCTGCAGGGGATTGGGTTCGCTATGACCCAGCTCTATCAGGTACTGCCACGCGGTCAGTCCCGACATCGGCGCTGCAGCGGCATGAACATGGTCGAGGCCGCGAGGTTTTAGCGCCAGATCTGATGCCGGTGCCGAAACGTACTCTGCATATCCCAGGCTTTCGCCAAAACTTGGGAATCGGATCATTCCAAAAACTTCGTCACCCGGCGAAAACGCTGTGACATCTGAGGCGACAGCCTCAACGATCCCAGACACGTCCGAGCCGGGTATGGCCGGCAACTCGATCGACGGTCTCCACTCGGGGGGCAGCGCCTTGTACCCTTCTCTGAGATACCAATCTGGAGGATTGAGGCCAGCCGCATGCACTCGGACGAGAACCTCGCCTGGCCTGACGGCGGGCTTTGGAGCATCCTCGTAGCGGAGTACGCCGGGAGCACCGAATTCGTGGAAGCGGATTGCCTTCATCAATATCCTCCGGTCAAACGCGTTCAAGAAGAGCAACGGTGCCCTGGCCGCCGTCAGCGCAGATGCTGACGATCCCTCGCGACCCAACCGGCAGGGCCCACAGTTCCTTCACCGCTTGGCTAAGATCGCGCGCGCCGGTCGCCCCGAAGGGATGTCCGATGGCTACCGAACCGCCATTGGGGTTGACTCGATTCCAATCGAACTCGCCCATGGCGGCCTCGACGCCGGCCTTTTCGCGTACCCAATCCGGATCGGCGATGGCCGCGACATTGGCCAACACCTGGGCAGCGAACGCTTCGTGGATCTCCCACAGAGCGATGTCGGAGAAGCCGAGGCGATGCCGCGCGAGCAAGCGCGGTATCCCGTAGGAAGGCGCCATCAGGAGCCCTTCCGAATGGAGGTCGACTGCCGACACTTCGTAGTCGACGAGCCGCGCGAAAGGCGTACCGGCAGGGAGTCTCCTCAGACCCGCGTCGTTGGCAACCCAGCAGCCGGCCGCTCCATCGGTGATGGGGGAACTGTTGCCGGCCGTCAGGCTGCCCTGTCCGCTCTCCCGATCAAAGGCTGGCTTTAGGGCGGCGAGGCGCTCGGCAGACGTATCTGCTCGCGGGTTCGCGTCGCGCGCCAACTCCGGCAGAGAGATGACAAGGTCGTCGAAGAAGCCGTTGTCCCAACCGGCGACGGCTCGCTGGTGGCTCTTCAGAGCCCAGTCGTCCTGAGCTTCGCGCGAGACACGCCAAGCTTTGGCGGTCTCTTCCATGTGATCGCCCATCGTCCGACCGGTGATACGGTTGGCCCACCCCTTGGTTGGGAGCACGAAGTCGCGCGGCGTCAGCGATTGCAGCGCCGAAAGTGCCGCGGCCGGATCCTGCCCGAACAGATCGGTCAATCGCTTGGATGCTTCAGCGGTTAAGGCGAGCGACGGCCTGCTCATGACCTCTGCGCCGCCGACCATTGTCAGGTCTGTCCCGCCACCAAGTAGTCCTGCCGCAGCGAAGGTTGCAGTCATGCTGGTCGAGCACGCTAGGACAACGGAGAACGCGGGGATGCTGGGGTTGAGCTTGGCGTCCAGCCAAACTTCCCGAGCGATGTTGCTCCATCCCAGGTTGGGTATGACGGTTCCCCAAACAGCCAGATCGGGCTCGGCTAAATTCGCCATCGCATGAACCACGGGCACGGATAACGAGACCGCGTCGTAGTTCGCCAACGCCCCGCTACCTCGACCGAAGGGTGTCCGCAGCCCAGCCGCGACGAAAACAGGTTCAGCAAAGCGACTCATACTGATCTCCTGGGAATCGGAAAAAGAAGGATGAGCGTGGGCGGTTCGCTGCGTTTAACCACCATAGCGCTCAGTCTTGATGATTGAGGGGTCGAGGCCTGCCGAGAGCGCACCGTCCGTTGCGATGTTGACGAAGCCGTTGGAGCCGCAGACGAACACCTGCGAAGGGTTTCGGCCGAGACGGGAGATTGTCTCCTTGACCATCAAGCCGTCGATGCGCCGATCAAAGTCCGACGCGCGCAAGGGCGCCTCGCGGGTGATCGCCAGCGCCAAGCTGAATGCTGGATCGTCCGTTTCAATTGAGTGCAGTTCCCTGGAGAACAGCACGTCTTGGGCGGTCCGCGCCGACAGGAGCAATGCAACTGGGACCGTCTGCGCTAGGGATCGGCGCTGGCGGATCATCGACATCAGCGGCACCACGCCGGAGCCCGCCCCAATCAGTAGGACTGGCTCGTCGGCAGGCTCCGGCCATAGGAAATGGCCACCGAGCGGCCCACGGAGTTCGATCTCGTCGCCGGTTGCTGCGATATCATGGAAGAACGGTGAGACCTCGCCATCGTGAAGGCGCTCGATGGCAAGTTCAAGGATCGGAGATGAAGTGGGCGACGAGGCGATCGAATAGCTTCGCATCGCGGTGTAGCCGTCGGGCGCGGTCAGACGGACATCGACGTGCTGGCCCGCGACATGAGCGAACGGGTTCCCCAACCGCAGGAAGAAGCTCTTGATACTCGGAGTCTGTTGGACGATTTCTTCGATGAAGCAGGACTGCCAAAACGCGGGTTGCGCGCCGATCTCAGTCATGGGTGTATCTCTGCTCGCGCCAAGGATCGCCGTAGATGTGGTATCCACGCAGCTCCCAGAAGCCGGCTTCATCACGCGTTGTGAATTGCAGCGCGTTCACCCATTTTGCGGACTTCCAGAAGTATAGGTGAGGAACGAGGAGGCGCGCCGGTCCTCCATGATCGCGTGGAAGTGGCTGGCCCTCGTAGTTCAGAGCGATCATCGCCTTCCCCGACAACATGTCGGCCAAAGGAACATTCGTCGAATACCCGTCGTAGCAATGCGCCAAGACGAAGTCGGTTGGCCGCTCAATCCCTGCTGCCGCAAGGATGTCCTCGATGAGCACGCCCTCCCATGCAGTATCGAGCTTGGACCAGGACGTCACACAGTGAATGTCTTTGGTCACCTTCGTTTTAGGCAGGGCGTTGAACTCGCCCCAATTCCAGACCTTAATGGGTCTCGGGCCGATCTTGACCGTGAACTTCCAGTCGGATGTCTCAATGCGCGGCGTCGGTCCCGCTGTCAGAACCGGAAAATTTTCAACGAGGTGCTGACCAGGCGGGATTCGGTTCGAGTGGTCGCCGCCTGAACCGCGGCCGGTAAAACCTCTGGTGACCATGTCGAACCCCCTTGCTTGTCACGACAGACCGGAGCCGGGTTCATTACAGACTATTAGGTACAACAACTTCGCGCAAGCAAAGGTCGAGCTTTCCGATAGGCTGAATCTTGGATCACCGGCGTGTTCTACGATACAACAATAGTTTCGCCCGCTATGAGCTGCGACGATTGCATAGATACTATAGCGGCATATCGCCAAGTTTGACCAATGCCTGTTCGCTATAGTTTCGATAGCTTTTTGCAAGAGTCGCAACTGCGTTCCCCTCGGCAAACTGCCAGGGTATGCTCCCTCGCGCACACGCTTCGCTGCGAGCGTGGATGCGCGCTGCGCGACAATGAAAGATCGAGATGACCATCCAGACCGAGATCATCGGTGCGCTCAACGTCTCCGTTTCATTCGACGCGCGACGTGAGACGGTAGGCCGGACCAGGTTTCTTAGCGACTACCTGGAGAGATCGGGTCTTCGCGCATTCATCCTGGGCATCAGTGGAGGTATCGACTCTCTCACTGCAGGTCTGCTTGCGCAGTCGGCTGTGAGGACACTGCGCGAGCGCGGTTACGACAGTGCATTCGTGGCAGTCCGATTGCCATACGGCACGCAGGCCGACGAAGCCGACGCGCAACTTGCCCTGCAAGCGATCAAGCCCGACCGAACAGTCACGATCGATGTGAAACCGGCGACGGACAATATCTGGCAAGAGGTGTTGAATGCTGGTCTCGCCCCCGCAGATTCGAGCGAACGCGATCTCGTTCTCGGGAACATCAAGGCGCGTCAGCGCATGGTGGCGCAATTCGCACTTGCAGGCAGCTTGCGGGGTTTGGTCATCGGGACGGACCATGCTGCGGAGGCGGTGATGGGATTCTTCACTAAGTTCGGCGATGGAGCAGCCGACCTCTTGCCGCTAGCGGGCCTGAACAAACGGCGCGTGCGCGCGATAGCATCGTACTTAGGCGCACCGGCAAAGCTGATCGGCAAGGTTCCTACCGCAGACTTGGATGATGGCGCGCCGTTGCGACCGGACGAGGATGTCTATGGCGTGACCTACGACCAAATCGACGATTTCCTCGAAGGTAAAGCCGTGAATGAGTCAGTTGCGGGGACGATCGCAAGCGCATACCGCGCGACGGCGCACAAGCGCGCGCTCCCTGTGGCGCACAGCTCGAGAAGTGGCCGTCAAGAGCGCTGAGGGAGAACCGCCCCACCAACGGGGTACGTGGTATGGAAACTATACCGAGCAGCTATTGGTATTGTGGATCGTAACAATTCATAGTTGCTGCTGCGGAAATCTTGGTTTCCTGAGGCAAGGATCGGACGAAAACTCGATCGAATCGATCAAGAGACCTCAAGCCAAAGAGCGCAGATCAGGACAGCAGTTCGCCTGCCGCCGCAATGCTCGGCCAGACATCGGGCTTCTGCATTGAGGTTGGAGAAAGCGGATGAGCGCTACCGGAGCACAAGCGCCCGAGCTTCGTGTGCAACATTGGATCGGCGGAGACGGACACCGCCTTGACGTGCCCCTCAAGCTCTCAGACATCGGTAGCGGACCGAAGATTCTGTTCGCGTTCCAGCACTGGTGCCGTGGTTGCCATTTGCATGGCTTTCCCACGCTTCAAAGATTGCATGGGGCGTTGGAATCCAGAGGCGTCGGGTTTGCGGTCGTCCAAACGGTTTTCGAAGGCGCGCAAGAGAACACATTCGAAAAACTGCGCGTCAATCAGCTCCAGTACGGCTTACCTGTCGCCTTTGGTCACGACGAGCCACCACCAGGTGCACCGTTCCCAACGCTCATGGGGGATTATCATACCCGGGGAACGCCTTGGTTTGTGGTGATCGATGCCGATGGCTACATTGTCTTCTCTGACTTCCATCTAGAAGCAGATCGTCTTGTGGCGGAACTGGAGCGGGCGTGACGCTATGCCGCGTTGGCTGATCCTCACCGGGACTCACATCCTCGTCATGTCCATAGGCTTCGCCGGTGGGATCTATCTGCTGCCGATCCTGACTGCGCCGCCTGCGCCCACTGAAGCCGCGCTCCAGAGTTCTGCTTCGAAAGCGGTCTACGTGGGGCGGTTTGCACGCGATCTTAAGGGCAGTGATCTACTGCACTGGGGTGACGGAGAGGTTCGTGTCGCGCCCGATCGGATCGTGCACCTTGGGCGTCTGTCTCCTGGTCCGGATTACAAAGTCTACCTCGCGCCCCGGTTTGTAGACACCAAACAGGACTTCCTTGAAGCCAAAGGCTCTTCAGTTCTGCTGGGAGATGTGAAGACCTTCGCTGGGTTCATCGTGGCGGTGCCAAGAGGCGTCGACGTTGACGATTACAGCGCAGTTGTCATCTGGTGCGAGGCGTTTGATCAATTCATCAGCGCTGCGGAGTATCGAGTTCCGCGACAGGCTCTGAAATGAGCCAGGCATTGGACAACGTGAAGGCTGCTTGCACGCGTGGTCTCGTCCTCGCGCCAGTAGCCGCCTTGCTGTTGAGCGTCGCCATCTTGCTGCTCGGCAACGGGCTGCTGGGCACGCTCTTGATCGTCAGAGCTGGTCAGGAGGGCTTCTCGGCCGCCGCGATCAGCGCGATGATGTCGTTCTACTTCGCAGGCTTCACGATTGGCGCGCTGGTTTTGCCTCGCATCATTGTGTCGGTGGGGCACGTACGGACCTTCGCCGGCTTTGCGGCGATCGCATCGATGACCGCCCTTCTCCATGTAGCGTTCGTAAATCCGGTAGCTTGGATGCCGCTTCGGCTCGTGACCGGCTTCGCATATGCGGGAATGATCCTCGCAACGGAAAGCTGGCTCAATGCCCACGCGGTTCAATCCACACGCGGTCAGCTTTTGTCGATTTTCGGCGTTGTCTCCATGGGTTCTTGGGCGACCGGACAGGCGCTCCTCAACATCGCTCCACCCGCCGATGTTACACTTTTCCTCATCGTCTCGCTGCTGATATCTGCCGCAGTGGTTCCGATCACTCTACTCCCCAGTCATTCGCCGGCCGACGTACGGCACGAGTCGGTTGCATTCAGGGATCTCTTTTCTGTTTCGCCCTTGGCGTCGATCGGCGTCTTCTTGGCCGGGCTGGCCATAGGCGGCTTCTGGGGCATGGGGCCTAATTTCGCGCAAAGGATTGGTCTCGACGTCGCCGGCATCTCCGCCTTCATGGCCGCGGTTCTCGGAGGAACGCTTGTGTTGCAATGGCCGCTCGGTTGGCTCTCCGACCGGGTGTCCAGGAACCTGGTCATCGCAGGAGCGGCGCTGGCATCCGCCGTGGCAGCCATCGGCGTGTCGGTGGCGGCAGACGCCCCTTTGCCCGTCCTTCTTGCGGCGGGAGCGCTCTTCGGCGGTTTTGGCATCCCGATCTACTCGCTGTGTCTCGCCGCCGCGAACGACGACCTTCCTCCAGGGCGGCTGCTCGGCACCGCGCGAGGGCTTCTGCTGCTCAACGGGATCGGAACGGCGGCCGGACCACTTGTCGGGGGCGTGGTGATGGATCGTGTCGGGCCTGGTGGGCTGTTCGTCTATGCTGCTGTCCTGCTGACCATGCTAGCGGTGTTAGCGGGCCTACGCGGTCGCTCTCGCTCCGCAATCGAGGTAAAGGCGACACGTTGTCCGAGTACGCCGATGATCACCGCCTCTCTCGATGCGATGATACGAACCCAGGACGAGCCGCAGAGCGTTCGGAACTAGCGCTGCGGCCCCGGCGACCGTTTGCTATGAGACAGCTTCGACCTTCAGCTCTCGGCCGTTGAATTGAACCGTCTCGCCAGCCTGAGCCCCGTCGATTACCTCGAAGATCGGCGCCATCGTCGATATGCCCATAAGCTCGCGCCCATGGCAGACGAACTTGTCCGTTGACACCGCGACGACGAAGTAGCGACCCGACAACTTGATGACCGCCCCTTCTGTAACCGCCGTCTTCGGTCCGAAGTCGATTGTTCTGAGCTTGTCGAGCTTGTCGGCGTAATCGTCCAGCGTATCGTCGAGCGCCTCGGCGAAGTCGCTCGCGATCTCGGCTTGTGCCTGTTCGTCGTTCTCGATCGACTCGCTCCGATCCAAGCGAGCGGTAGAAACATAATCGAGATACTTGTCGCGAGCGCTCTGCAGAGCAGCGGTCTCCAACGACAGCATCGTTTCCCGAATGTGGTCCTTATTCCAATCCATCTGCACCTCGTTGCATTGCAATTTGAAATGATAAGCCGATCTATCGAAGCAAGCCGTTGAAAGGCCGCGTTCCGCAGCCGGCACCGTTATTCTTCGATGATGACGTCTTCGCCCTGGTAGGGGATTCTGATCAGCCGAGGATCCCGAATGATGCTGGTCACGAGCCAGACATACGTCTGTTCTGCGGTATCGAAGCCGAGAATGCTGAATGCGCCCCCGAACGGGCATGCCGGAAAATCGGGGAAGCCTTCTCGAAGAACGTAACGCTCGGGTTCGCGATCGAATTCGGCCTTATAGACCTTCCGCAGCCCATGCTTGCTCGGAACGCCTTCGTCGCCTGCAGGCGTTATCTCACGATGTTCCAGGAGGCGCTCGGAAAGATCACGGTGGCAAATCTCGTCGAACACGTCGAAGGCATCAATCAGCAAACCTTTTCGCTCGGTCGCGGGATCGGTGATCGCGTAGATGTTCGAAGCATCTTCGGCACCGTCCCCGCTTTCGAGACGCAGCGCTGCGTCGACGCGAATGGAGCATGGATCGAGCATCGATCCCAGTTCGAGATCGACTAGGTTGCCGTCCTTGACGCGGTACTCGCGGTCATAGCCCTTCGCGACGAAGGTCTGCACTGCTTCTAGAACGTCGGTCACTTGGGCGGTCATTGATGCACCTCGAGTTCACGTTGGGACGGAAGGGCGGCTGTGGACGGCGCGCGGCAGCCTGCTGGATCTAGTTGAGGCTCGCGCGCAGCGATCACAGCCACTTGGCCTTCTTGAACCGCACGAACAGGAAGAGGCAGAACATCAGCATGACACCGAGCACGACGAAGTAGCCGTAAGCCGTGTCCAGTTCCGGCATGTTCTTGAAGTTCATGCCGTATATGCCTGCAATCGCTGTCGGCACTGCGAGGATCGCGGCCCATGCCGCAAGTTGGCGTGTGACGACCCCGATTCTTTGCGCTTCGAGAAGGCTGCTGAACTCGAATACAGTGGATAGCACCTGCAGGAGGCCATCGACCATGGACTGGACACGATCAACATGGTCCGCAACGTCGTTGAAGTAGGGTCGCACCTCAGCGCTGATGCAGGGAAAGTGTCCGCGCACGAGCTTGCGCACCAGTTCGGCCATAGCGCCAAGGGTGCGCTGAAAGCGCGTCAGCTCGCATCTCAGGCCGAAGATGCGAGCAACGTCCTCTCGCCCAAGGAAGTCGTCGAGCGACCGCCTCTCCATCGCAAGTACGTCATCCTCGATCATTTCGAAGATGGGCAGATACTGATCCACGATCCGGTGAAGGATCGCGTGGAGGACGTAATCGACGCCCTTTCCGAATTGGGCGGGCGAACGCTCGAGTTGCTCTCGAAGGTTGCCCAATGCCCCGGCGTTGCCGTGGCGAACGGTGATAAGATGGTTATGGCCAGTAAAGATCGCCGTCTTGCCGTAACGTATGCGGTCCCCGACCAGCTCAGCTGTCTGGGCGACGACGTAAAGCTCGCCGTTATAAACTTCGAGCTTGGGCGGGCATATCGGGTGCATCGCGTTGTCTATCGCCAAAGGATGCAGATTATAGGTCGCCTGAAGCGCCCTCAGTTCGTTGACGGAAGGCTCGCTGAGCCCAATCCAGCAGAAGCCCGAACGGTTCTTGTCGAGCTCGACGCGTTCGTCGATAGCCACTTCTCGGATACGCCGACCCTCGTTGTAGTAATATGCAGCGATGACACTCATGCTGATCTCGCCGGCATGAGCAGCCCACGTTGGACTGCTGGGCGCGCAAGGCCGCGATCCAGCCACGCTCGGACATTCGAATGATCGCTAAACCGCAGTAGGTCGCCGGCATCGTAGGCGCCAACCAGGGCGTTCACCCAACCGAGGGTCGCAATGTCAGCAATGGAGTAGTCGTCAACGATCCAGCTGCGCCCGTCCAACTGGCGATCCAAGACGCCTAGAAGACGTCTGGACTCGTCGGCGAACCGCTGCTGAGGCCGCTTATCCTCGTAGTCCTTACCGCCCCAACGCAAGAAAAAGCCGAGTTGACCGAACATTGGGCCAATCGCCGACATCTGGAAGAATACCCAGCTTAGCGCCTCGTAGCGCTTGGCTGATGCTCTCGGGACGAGCTGGTCGGTCTTCTCGGCCAAATAAACGAGGATCGCACCGGATTCCCAAACGCCGAGCGGCTTACCGTCCGGGCCCACTGGGTCGATGATCGCAGGTATGCGGCCATTCGGGTTTAGTGAAACGAAGGCCGGATCTTTGCTTTCGTTTTTAGAGATGTCGATAAAGTGCGGCTCGTACGGCAGGCCGATCTCCTCGAGCATGATCGAGACCTTGACGCCGTTGGGCGTGGGCGCGGCGTAGAGCTGCAGAAGGTCGGGGTTGGATGCCGGCCAGCGTTGTGTGATCGGAAACGAAGAAAGGTCTGGCATGATGTGGCGATCCTAACAACTCGATGGCTGAGGAGCGGTCTGACCGCTTGATTAGCTGGGTTTCAGACCCGCACCATCAGTGGATGCGGGTCCGATGGTGCGACCCAGGGGCTCAGCCGCAATTGTCGCTGCAGTTATTCCGCTGCCGCGCCGGCCTCAGCCTGGGTGTCGCCAGCGTCTTTACGCTTCGGGAGCACCCAGTTAGCGCGCGGGAAATGGCAGGTATATCCGCCCGGCCTCTTCTCCAGATAATCCTGGTGCTCCGGCTCCGCTTCCCAGAAGTCACCCACGGGCTCGACTTCGGTGACGACCTTGCCGTCCCACAGCCCGGACGCATCGACGTCGGCTATCGTATCTTCGGCGATGCGCTTCTGCTCCTCGTCGACGTAATAGATGCCAGACCGATAGGAGAGGCCGCGGTCGTTGCCTTGGCGGTTCTTTGTCGTCGGATCATGGATCTGGAAGAAGTATTCCAGGATATTACGGTAGCTCGTCACTGTCGGGTCGAAGGTGATCTCGATCCCCTCTGCATGAGTGCCATGGTTGCGGTACGTGGCATTCGGCACGTCGCCACCGGTGTAGCCGACGCGGGTCGAAACGATGCCGGGCTGCTTGCGGATCAGATCCTGCATTCCCCAAAAGCATCCGCCAGCGAGAACAGCGCGCTGTTGCATGTTAGGCCTCCTCTACTTGGTCGAGATATTCGCCATAGCCCGCGGCTTCCATCTCATCGCGCGGGATGAATCGAAGTGATGCCGAGTTGATGCAGTAGCGCAGGCCGCCGCGGTCAGACGGCCCGTCCGGAAACACGTGGCCAAGATGGCTGTCGCCGTGCACCGAGCGAACCTCCGTCCGAACCATGCCATGCGAGCTGTCTCGCACTTCGTTCACGTGAGCCGCGACGATCGGCTTGGTAAAGCTCGGCCAGCCAGTGCCCGACTCGAACTTGTCCGTCGACGCGAACAACGGCTCGCCGGATACGACGTCAACGTAGATGCCCGCCTCCTTGTTGTCGTTATACTCGCCGGTAAAGGGCCTCTCGGTGCCGTCCTGCTGGGTGATCCGGCGTTGTTCCGGGGTCAGGCGTTCGATTGCTGCCTGCGACTTTTCAAACTTCATGGTGAATCTCCATTACTTAGTTAGAGGGTCAGGCACACTACGTTCAATTTATCACGTCGATACTCACATCAACTATCGCAGTGGCCCCAACATTAATCCAATACGTCGTGCGTATAGTTTCTATACCGCACATGCCTCTTGCTTGGCGGGTCAACTCCATTCGTATCGGGCTGCAAGCTGAGCGATTTTTCGTATCTCGACCGGTGCCGTAGATCCGGACACGGTGGCAATCACGATCTCACGCTCGATAGCGAAGCCCTCGATCGGCCTGGTGATCAAGCCGTGGGTGGTGGCCGAGCGTTCGGGCAGAATGCATACCCCCCGACCTTCGGCGACGATGCGCTGCACCCAATCATCTCGATCTGAGCGAAAGCGAGGACGTATCCGCACCTCTCGACGCGCGAAGTGATCGAGGATTTGATCGCGGCATTCGCATTTCAGTCGATCTACAAACGGGAAAGAGAGCAGGTCTTCGCCACGAACGACTTCGCACGCCGCTAAGGGGTGATCTGCAGCGCAGCCGAGCACGAAACGCTCCCGGAAGAGAGGACGCACATCAAGTTTACGATCCGGCCTGGATTCGCGAGGCAGGATGCACGCGTGATATTTGCCTGAGAGCACCTCCGACGTGTCCTCGCCCGACTGGAGCGAGTGCAGTTTGATCTCGATGGACGGCACCTCTTCCAGAGCGCTCTCGAAAAAGGCTGTGAAGGCCCTCGGGCCGACGCTGGAGGCGACAGCAACATCGAGAACGCGATGCCGCCCCATCGCCCAGTTTTCCGAGTGATGTCTTACGCTCTTCATCGCAACCAGCATTCGGCGGAATTCCAGCTCGACGTCCTGACCCAGGCTCGTTAGCCGGCTGTTCTTCCCGTCACGATAGATAAGCGGTCCACCGAGTTCCTCCTCCAGGCGGCGGATCGCTCGGGTCAGGCTTGGTTGTGACACACCACTGAGGCGAGCAGCCGCAGTGAAATTCAGCGTCTCGGCCAAGTTGATGAAATAGCTGACCTGATTGAGCTCCATAGCCCTTTGGCCTGCGCCTGACGAATGCCACCCCAGTGGACCAATCTGACTATGGCCACAGAAGTATGCGCGACGCATATAATAGTGGTTTAGGGGCTTGTCTATATGCGCCACGCATATAAAAAGAATGCCTTGGCGGTTATCTCGGGTCGATGGTGCTCCGGGTCAGGTTCGAAGGGTTTCGGTGCACCTGCCAAGCCGCCGTTGGAGGCTCGAAGCATATGGCAGGAACACGGTTCAAGTTTGCCGGGGGAGCGGCGTCGGAGCTAACCGGGCACCTAGAGGCGCCGGAAGGGACTCCTCGCGGCTGGGCGATTTTCGCCCATTGTTTCACTTGCGGGAAGGACAGTCGCGCCGCCGTCCACATCGCACGCGCGCTCTCGCGGGCTGGTATCGGCGTCTTGCGGTTCGACTTCGCCGGCACAGGGCTCGCGAGTGCCGCGGAAGAAGAGGTAAGCTTCGCTTCTGACGTCGACGATCTGAGGGCAGCCGCGAAGGCCATGGCGGCTGCCGGTATGCCACCCGCCCTCCTTGTCGGGCACAGCCTGGGTGGCACGGCAGCGATCGTAGCCGCCGCCGAGCTGCCGGATGTCGCAGCGGTGGTGACGATCGGTGCGCCGGCCGACCTTCAGCATATCTTGCGCGTGTTCCGGCCTGGCGACCTCGACGCGATAGCGAGCAAGGGCGAGGCCTCTGTGGAGATCGCTGGCAGGCCGTTCCTCATCCGCCGCACCTTCCTGGAAACGGTAGAGCGAGCCGACATCGAGAAGTCCATCGCCGCGCTTCGACGTCCGGTGCTGGTCATGCATTCGCCGGTGGACCAAGTCGTGGGCATCGAGCATGCCTCGCGAATCTTCGTCGCGTCACGACATCCTAAGAGCTTTGTCTCGCTCGACACGGCGGATCACCTTCTCACCGACGTCGAAGATGCGAACTACGCCTCAGCTATGGTCGCCGCGTGGGCCAGCCGCTTTCTTCCGCCGCTTGCGGCAGATCTTCCGCAGGTCGAGGCGGCGAAAGGTGTCGTTGCATCGGAGACGCTCGCGGGAAAGTTCCAGCTCACGGTGCGCAGTGGCGAGCACACTCTGTTCGCCGACGAGCCGGAATCGGTCGGAGGTCTTGGGAGCGGCTTGTCTCCCTACGAACTGGTGTCAGCCGGGCTAGCTGCCTGCACGGTGATGACGATGCGCCTTTACGCCGACCGCAAGGGCTTCCCGCTCGAAAGAGCGACGACGACCGTGCGGCACGAGAAGGTGGCGGACATGATGCCGCCTGACCGCTTCACACGCACCATCGTTCTCGATGGGCCGCTCAGCGATGATCAACGCGCGCGCATTCTTGAGATCGCGGATCGGTGTCCCGTCGATCTGACGCTCGTCCGGGGTTCTGATGTGCAGACCGAGCTTTCGAGCGGCGGTCAGCCTGCCGGTGCGGCGTCGTCGAGTTGATTTGGTATACAGAGCTAAGGGTAAACGGATGGAGAGCCTGCCCGCTACAGACCAGGCGCCGGCGCGAACCGATCGAGCGATACTCGCGGGTGGGTGTTTCTGGGGTCTCGAAGATTTGCTGCGCCGCGCGAATGGCGTCGTGTCCACGCGTGTTGGCTATATCGGCGGCGAGATGCCAGATCCGACTTATGCGCGGCATTATGGCCATGCGGAAGCCGTCGAGGTAACTTTCGACCCGTCGATCCTGACGTACAGAGCGCTTCTTGAACTGTTCTTCCAGATTCACGACCCAACAACGTATGAACAACAGGGCAGCGATGTAGGCCCGAGCTATCGATCGGCCATTTTTTATACTTCCGCAGCGCAGATGGACATCGCGTTAGCGACGATCGCCGAGATCGAAGCGTCGGGTCGCTGGCCTGGGCCAGTCGTGTCCGAGATCAACCCGGAAGAATCTTTCTGGGAGGCTGAGCCCGAGCATCAGAAATATCTCATGCGTGAACCCGGTGGCTATAGCTGCCACTTCGCGCGACCGACCTGGCGATTGGACCGAGCGAAGCGATGAGCGAGCTTCGACTATCATCGACAACACTGCTGCAAGGGTGCTCGCGCTTTGACGTGCTGGCAGCCGGGTCACCGCCATGATGCCGGAATACGTGATCGCCGGCTTGTGGGGCCTTTTATCGGGTAGTGGACTGCTGGTGGGGGCGGTGCTGGCGGACGTGCTTTTCGGGCGACTTACTCACCGCATGATCTCCGCAGTTATGGGCTTTGGTGGCGGCGTGTTGATTGCCGTTGTCGCTACCGAACTCATCGGCGATCGCGTTTCGGCCGGGATGGGCCCAATTGCGATCTTCGCGCTGCTCGCCGGAGCTGCGATCTTCAGCGGCACAAACTGGTTTCTGTCTCGCCAAGGCGCGAAGCATCGAAAGCGATGCGGTGAATGCACGGAGCAGGCCACTGAACAGGAGCACCGTGGTAGTGGTGCCGCAATTGCGCTCGGCAGCGTTCTCGACGGAATTCCAGAGGCCCTTGTGATCGGGATGTCGGTGGCTGATGGCGGCAGAATCAGCCTGGCCGTCGTGGCAGGCTTCTTTCTCGCTAATGTGCCGCAGGGCCTATCGAGCACTTCAGGGATGAAGGTTGCGGGCCGACCTCGAAGCTATATCTACGCGGTCTGGGTCGGCATTCCCCTACTCGTTTGCGTTGCCGCCGGTGTAGGAAATCTTCTCCTCGTTTCGGCATCAACTCAGGCGCCAGCCATTCTTTCTTTCGCGGCCGGCGCCGTCATAGCGATGCTGGCAGAAGCCATGATACCCGAAGCTTTCGAAAAGGCGCCGCCGTTCATAGGGCTCATCACGGTCGTGGGATTTCTGGCGGCATATCTCATTGCTCAACACTGAGTGATGCGATTGCGATAGTCCTACGCCTCGCCGCTGTTTTCGCGATCTACGCCACGCTCATGCAACTCGGCATCGATCGGGCAGTTCGTGCAACCCTCATAGCAACACAAGCGGCAGATACGATAAGAATGCTCAAGATTTTCCAGGCGATTGCGTAAGACGCGTTCCGCTATGGCGCCGAGAACTTTCAGTTCGTCTGGGCTTAGGATGGATAACCCCTCTGCGATCACCTCGTCGCGCGAGGAAAGGACTTCGTCGCTCGCTATCTTGCCCGCCGCAGTGAGATAGAGGGACCGGGTGCGACCATCCGTGAAATGCTCACGGCGTTCGACCAATCCCTCAGCCGCTAACCGATCCACCAAACGGACTGTCGCTGCATGGGAGAGGCCGACGCCGATAGAGAGCATGCGAATCGAGAGCCCAGGCATGTGCGCAATCAACGCCAGGGCCGATGCTGCGGGTCCAGCTTCCGGCGCCCGCGATGAACTAGCGCGAACGATGTCGTCGCTGATCATGAGTGCGAACGCCCCAAAGATATTTCGATCGCGAGGTTCATCCATTGCCACATCTATATGTGCGCGAAGCATAGACAGCAAGCCATACCCGTGTGGTGCCGGTCGGCAAGCGAGAGGAGAAAAAGCCGGATTCACAGAGGCTTACGACACCCCAGCGATGACACTGGATATCGAAAGTCCGCTATTTAGATCATGGCGGCGTACGGAATGCCGATACCTGGCGGCTATAGATCGGTGTCGCTTGCCGTGGTTCCGGCTGCCTTGAGGCCGAATCACATCTTTGCAGCGCCACTTCGCGTTGTGGTCCAAAGTCCGCGCCGACATTGCCACGTTGACCCCAAGCACCCACGCAGATAGGTCTATGCGTGACGCATACATAAATGTGTCGGCACGAACATGCTGCCAGAGGCGAGTTCATGCGCCATGCGTCACTGAGTGAATGGCGTATGCTCTAGTCAGTAGGGCAAGCCAGGGGAGACAGGCATGACGGTTAAGGTCGCAATCAATGGTTTCGGTCGGATCGGGCGACTAGCCTTACGGTCGATCGTCGAACTACGTCGAGAGGACGTCGAAGTGGTTGCGATCAACGACCTCGGGCCGGTCGCTACCTTGGCACACCTCCTGAGGTACGACTCAGTTCATGGTCCCTTTCGCGGTTCGATCGACCTCGGCGAAGACTGGATCGACGTCGGGTCCGGTAAAATCAGGGTGTCGTCGGAACACGATCCAGCAAACCTGCCCCATGATGAGCTTGGTGTTGACGTGGCGCTCGAATGCACGGGCTTCTTCACATCCAAGGAGAAGGCCGAGTCGCACATTCGTGCGGGAGCAAAACGCGTGCTCATCTCCGCGCCGAGCGATGGGGCAGACAAGACGATCGTCTTCAAGGTCAATCACGACACGCTGACCGCTGACGACGTCGTCGTATCTAATGGCTCATGCACGACCAATGTCCTCGCGCCTGTCGCGAAGGTACTGAACGACCTCTGCGGCATAGAGCGAGGCTATATGACCACGGTTCACGCTTATACCGGTGACCAGCCGACGCAGGATACCGTCCACAAGGATCTCTACCGCGCCCGCGCAGCCGCACTCTCAATGATTCCGACTTCCACCGGGGCTGCGAACGCGATTGGCCGCGTGCTGCCGGAACTAAAAGGTAAGCTTCACGGCTCGTCCATCCGCGTCCCAACGCCGAACGTGTCGGTCATAGATTTGGCTGTTTCGACGTCGCGTGAGGTTTCGATAGACGAGGTGAACGACGCCATCCGTCAGACTGCCGCCGGTGCGATGAGTGGGGTGCTCGCCTTCACGACAGAGCCCTTGGTGTCGGTCGATCTGAACCATCGGACGGAATCCTCAATCGTGGCACTTCCCCAAACAGATGTTGTCGATGGCAGGATGGTTCGCGTGCTTGCTTGGTACGACAATGAATGGAGCTTTGCGACGCGCATGGCGGATACCGCGGTCGCAATGGCGAAGCTCATTTAGCCGATCGAGTGCCCGCAAAGTCGTCACTTTGCGAAAAGGTGGGTTTTCCAAAGAAGGAAGCATCGATGAGCATGACTGGACCATTGGCGCGCGCAGCGAGAGCCCTGATTCAGTGGCCGCGATCGCACGTCGCCAAGATCGCTGAGTTGGACGAGGAGACGTTAGCCCGGTTCGAGGCCGGCGGTAGCGTGCTTGCAGCTTCGGAACTGACGCGGTTGCGTGACGCGCTCGAACGGGGCGGCGCCGTCTTCATCGATGAGGATCATCGCGCGGGATCAGGCGTGAGGCTTAAGTTCAACGCTAAGGACGTGCGTGCCATTAATCGGATGGAGGGCGAAGGCGGGCCGGTAGGCACCGACGATGTCTGAAACCTCAGATTCTCGCGCCGGAGCTGGGGTATGCGGCGACAGACACTCATTCCTGCCGTGACCACGCCTACATGCACACAACCGTATGCTCGACGCACTATCCTTCGAGACGGCAATTAGGGGGATGGGGCAACGCAGGCGTATGACCTAATATGTCGATATTCACGGGTCTCATGATCGGCCCAAGACCATCTACACTCTCCCGTGGCCTGATGGACCTTTCTTGAAAAGCCTGTCACGCGCTTCAAATCCAAAAACGATCGTCGTCGTCATCACGAGGTAGGCAACTATGCCGCCCGGAGAGAGTGTAGGCACTGCGGCGAGGATCAAAGCGTCGTTGCCACCGGGTATGAGGCCGATACCTATTCCCATCAACGCTCCACCGACAATCGATCGCAGAATGCCGGCAACCGTCGGCCGTTGAAAACGCAAACGTCCCTGACGCACGGATGCCGTGATTGCTCCCGCAACAGAGGCAATGACCGCAACGAGTGCGACCTCGCCTGTTGGCGTCATTCGAAGAGGAAGGCCGCGTTGGATCAGGTCAGCGAACGTCCAAGCCGGTGACAGGGCGTAGAGAAGTCCACCAGCGATACCGAGGCCAATCATTGAGGCGCCAAACGCCCACCCCGGTCTTTTTCGCGATGCACCCTTCGTCGATACGAACATCATCGCCAGCGCGAGTACAACCGCAAGGGCGAGAACCATAGCGGCCCCAGGAATGCTTGGGCTCCCGATAACACTTGTCCATGTCACGAGAGAGCCGGGCCGACCATGATCGGCAATCAAGATCCCGACTGCTAGTCCCACAGGAAGAGCCAGCAGTCGCATTTCGCCATCGCCTAACCGTGCCAACGATCCAAGCAGACAGGCGTCATTGATGAGCGCCCCAAAGCCGAAGGCGATGGCGCCGATTAGGAGAAAGGCGTTGACGTTCGTCGAGGGTGCCAGGGTCGCGTTCAGCGACCCAGACCAAGCGAGCGGAATAGCAACAAGGCCCGCCGCTGCAGACGCCGCAAGAAATCCGACGAACATTCTTGGTCGGCGTCGTTTCTGCAACTCGTGAGCAGCCACGACCAGGCATGTCCCACCTCGGTTTGCGGAATACCCAAACCAGAATGCCAGCATGCATATGAGAAGGTCGAACGCGATGGATTCCAAAGTATCAAGCCTGATTTAAATTCTGGTCAGTCGTTCTTCGAAGGGCGCCGGGGTGGCGAGCGGGCTGGCGTTGCGTTTTCAGTAGGTCGTCGCCTCGGGTCGCCGCCCAGATGCTGGAGGCTTGCGAGCTCACTTTTGTTCAACCCGCTTTCGAGAAGAAGCCGCTCGGACAACGTGCCTAGGTCGTTCAGGTCGATGGGCGATAGGGGCGAGACCCACGCCGCGATCACCTGCTCGTGCGCTCTGAGCAAGGCTTTAGTCATCTGTTCACCGGAATTGGTGAGGTGGATGAAACGCGCCCGTTTGTCGACGGTGTGTCGCCGCCGTTCGACCAGATGACCGGTTTCAAGCCTGTCGATCAATCGCACGGTCCCAGCATGGGAAAGACGAAGCCGGCTAGCTAGGACGCTGATAGGGACCCCAGGCTCAACACTAAGAAAGATCATCAGCGCAGCCGCTGGTCCGCTCGGCGAAAGCGAGGCTGAGGCACTCGCGATGCTGTCAGCCACCGCGAGCGCAAGTGCACCAAAATGATACTTGGCTGCCTCCGGCTCCATCCATCAACGATATATGCGTGACGCATAGACATCAAGTGGCTGGAGATGTATGACTGCCGCATACATTTCTGGGATTCGGAGATGGTCATGCTCATCGAAGGACTCGGCTCACATTCCTCGTCTGAGATCGAAAGAGACGCGCCGTCCGCTGGCGGATCAGAATTTGGCGCGCTGCTCGTGCGCTCAAATGGCGGCAGTCACGGAGGGGCGTCATGCCTGATCTGACGCTTGATCTGCGATACCTCAAATACGCGATCCAGGTCGCCGAGGCAGGTAGCTTTCGCCGGGCGGCCGACCGCATTGCGATCTCCCAATCTACCGTCAGCCGTCGCGTGCAGATGCTAGAGCGTCAGCTTGGCGTTTCGCTGTTCGAGCGCACAAGAACAGGTGCCGCGCTAACGCCCGAAGGAGCACGCTTTCTTCAGCACGCGGCGGCAGGAGCGCGATACCTTCGCGAGGCTGCGACAGAGATCCGGTCTACCCGAAACCTCAAGACCGGGCTTATCAGATTCGGCATGCTCGAAGCATTTCCAGCGGGCCCAATCATCGACCTTCTCGCGGACTTCCGACATCAATATCCGACTATCGAGGTGAAGCTCGAGGAAGGCACTTCAGAAGAGAATACAGCGCGGGTGCGGCGTGGATTACTGGACGCCGCAATTTGCCTTCGCACGAACAGCAACCGCCAGTTTAAAATTCGGCGCTTCTGCGATCCCACTTTGTTCGTGGCATTGTCCCAGCGTCACCAGTTGGCGTCGCGAATGCAATTGGCTTGGGAAGACATCTGCGAGGAGGTATTTCTCGTTCGTTCCGACGGTGCCGGACGTGAACTCTCCGACTTGCTCAAGCGCATGGTAGGAGCCGTGGAAGGAGAGGTTCAACTATCCATTCAACAGGTCAGCCGGGAGACACTCCTCACCATGGTCGAACAGGGCTTCGGTTTAACCATCACGACGTTGGTTAGCCGCACTGATATCGCGTTGGTTCCGCTTTCATCGGTCCGAGCGCCCACGGCTGCTACGATTTCATGTTGCGACAACGACAATCCCGCCCTGCCACTGCTGCTGAAATGTCTCGACACCCTTTCAGGGCTGAAGGGGAGAAGTGTGGGCTAATCGTCGGTTTCTTGCGTCGTAGCTCGCCTAGCTTTTGCAAAACCGCGATCGGTTGCGATGAACCTCTCCAGCATCGGCACGATCAATCGCATTGGGTCAGCAATCACCTCGCCCTGTTCCCGGCCTAGCGCTTCGGCATATGCCCGCAAATCCCGGTGGAGAGCTGCGGGCATTTCTACCGTGACCTTGATCGGCTTGTCGTCGACGATCGGACCCAACTTAAGCTTCGCCATCATGATCCTCCGTAGGATTCGAGCACCAGGTCCCGCGTAACGATCACACGAACAGGGAAGCCAGGGCGGATCGTCAGCGTCGGCGCAATGTTGAGCTGTCGCCGCACAATCTGCTGTCCTGCATCATTGATGGTGTCCTCGCCGCCATTGCGGATCGCCTGGATCAAGCGATCATCATTGTCCACGGCGAGTTCGGCGCCGACGCTGAGCAGTGTGGAAAGTCCGGCCGCCTTGGCGAGATCCCACCAGTGGTAATCGACGCCGTCCTGCAGGCCGGCGAAACCTTCGGCGTCGGCACCTGGCTGGCGTTCGAGAACGATCGACCGGCCGTTCGGAAAGATCAGCCGGTTCCAGACCAGCAGCACGCGGCTTTGGCCGAACTGCACGTTGTTGTCGTATTGGCCGATAACCCGCGTGCCCTGTGGGACGAGCAGGATGCGGCCCGTCGGGCTGTCGTAGATGTTTTCGGTCACCTGGGCGGTGATCTGTCCCGGAAGGTCGGACCGGATGCCAGTTATGAGCGCCGCCGAGATGACTGCGCCGGCCTGAAGGATGTTCGGCGACGCCGGAGCAACGACGCGATCGGGGGACACCGTCCGTCGATCGGCCGCCGCGCTGAGGAAGGCGTTCTGGCGATCCTGCGCAGAGGGAGTGGTCGGCGGTGGCGCAAGGCCAAGGCTCGCCAAATCCGGCGAGGGCGGGAGTGCTGGGGCAATTCCCGCCGCGGCGGGCGCGCCCCGGCTTTCGGATCCGGAAAACAGACGGCTGGTCCGCGCGGTCTCGATCTCCTGAAGGCGGCGCTGCTCTTCCGGGCTGATGCCGGGATTGGGCGTGGCGATTCCGGGTGTCGGCACCGGCTGTCCGCGATCCTGGGTGCTGAGGATCGGCCGCCCGAGGTCACCGGGAAGTGGCGGACCGAGCCGCGGCACGCCACTGTAATCTCGTGGAAGGCCAGCCAGGCCGTCCGCGGTCGAGCGGTTCTCGGTCGAATAGAGCTCGTCGGTCGGCCGACCGGCGTCGCGGGTCTGAAGCGCGTAGATCAGTGCTCCTCCGAGTCCGACGCTGGCGACAAGACCGAGGCCGGCGAGAACCTTCCGCGATAATCGGGTGACGCGGGGCGGTTCGGCGCGCAGACGCATCGGCGCAGGCCCGACCGACTCGCCGGTCAGGGGCTGCGCATCGTCGTCCGGCATTTCCTCGCTCCGGGGCGGGTTCTCGCTCACGAGGTCGGCCTCCCGTCGGTTCGGACGATTCTGACGCGCTTTTGCTCCCGACCGGAGCCGAAGCGCAGTTCGGCGGCAGCGAACAGCCGGTCGACGATCATGTGGTGGCCGCGAACGCGGTAATTCACCAGCTCTGAGGTGTTGCCCTCGGGACCAACGACGAAGAGCGGCGGCATCTCGCCCTGGCCGATGCCGCGAGGAAACTCGATGAAGACCTGGCGACCGTCGTCGAAGGCGCGCAGCGGCCGCCACGGCGCGCGATCACCCTCGATCGCATAGCGGAAGTTGACGTTGGCGAGGTCGACCCCGCTGGCCACGGGGTGCGCGGCTTGTGCCTCGGCATTCTGCCGGCGCAGCGCGATGAGTTGGTCCTGCGGATACTGCCAGGAGACAGAGGCCATGTAGGTCCGCTCGGTCGAGCGCAGCTCCATGTGATAGGTGCGCATGTTGGTGTTGATGACGAGGTTCGTCATCAGGTCGGCCCGCGTCGGCTTCACGAGGATGTGGATTTGGCGCGTCGCGCCCGATCCGCTCTCGGTGTCTCCGATGATCCAGCGGACCGTGTCCCCGGCCGCCACCGGACCGGCGCCGACGAGCTGCTCGCCGGGCTGAAGCGCGATGTCGGTGATCTGACCGACAGCGGTGTAGACCTGATAGAGCGCCCCTTGCGTCCAGGGATAGACCTGCATGGAGTTGATGAAGCCGTCGCGCACCGGCTGGACGCGGGCCGCCTCATTGGCCTGATTGACGCGCGCCGTCGGGTTGGCCGGCTCGGGCGCGCGTCGTGTCTCCGGCACACGCTGCAACTGGCCGGGTAGCGGCAACGGCCGCGGTAACTCAACCACGGTGACGGGCGCAGGCGGATCGACGGTCTGCACGGCAGGAGCCGCGTTGTCGTAGGAAATTTCGGGCGGTGGGTTCGTGGTGGCGCAGCCGGCGAGCGCGGTTGTCGCCAGCAGGACCATAGGGATTGCGGCTCTGCGGAGAGCCGGGAATACAAGTGTGTGTGAAGCCGGATTTCCAGCTTTACGGAAAGACGGCTTCATTGCCCAAGCTCCCGTGACCAGTTGATGGCGTTGACGTAGATGCCGAGCGGGTTGGCCCTGAGCCGGTCGGCATTGCGGGGGATCTGCACGACGATCGTCAGGATCGCGGTCCAGCGCGTGGTCTCGGCGAGTTGGCCGTTCTCGTAGTGGCGCTCGACCCAGGCCACGCGAAAGCTGTCCGGAGAGGCGCGGATGACGCTGGAGACGTCGACGGCGACCTGCTGGCGACCGACACGCGTGAACGGGTCGTTCGAGCGCGCATAGTCGTTCAGCGCCATAGCGCCGCGATCGGTCGTGAAGTCGTAGGCACGGAGCCAGTTCTGTCGCACGATGATCGCGTCGGCCGGAATCGAGCGGACCTGTTCGACAAAGCGCGCCAGGTGGAAGGCGATTTGCGGATCGGTCGGGCGGTAGTCGGCTTCGGCCGGCGCCACGGCTTGAGCCTGACCGACGCGATCGACCTGCACCACCCACGGCACGATCGTTCCGCGTGCCGATTGCACGACTAGTGCGGTAGCGAACCCGGCCGACAGGATCAGGGAGCCGAAGGCCATGAGCCGCCAGTTCTTGGCCTGGATGCGAGAGGCGCCAATGCGCTCATCCCAGACTTGCGCGGCGCGCTGATACGGCGTCTCGGGCTCGGCGGCTTTGCCGTAATGGGTGGAGGGGCGTTTGAACATCAGCGATCGCCTTCGGAGAGATTGACGGAGGAGCCGCCGCCGTGGGCGTCGCCGGAGCGGACGGCATGGGCCGTGGCTTGCACGGCATGGGTCATTCGCTGGGAGCGGCGCATCCGCTGCGCCCAAGCGGGCGGTCCGCCGGCAATGGCGACACCGGAGGACGCGGCGCTGTCGCCGGCGGCATCACCGCCGACCGAGCCCATGGTGGAAGAGCCGCCCGTCGCCTCGAACGCGGCCTTGCCACCGGCGTCGAAGCTGGAGCGCATGCTCTCGGCGGCGCGGGAGGCAGCGCGGCGCAGTGGCGAGACCGCGGCGCTGCCGCTCGCACGGGCGACCCCACCAAGTCCAGAGACCACACCCGTCGCGCCGGACTGCCCAGCAGAGCCAAGGCTGTAAGCAGTCGAAGCACCGCCTGCGACCGCAGCACCGCCACGGGCGGCGGCGGCTGCGCCACCGGCGAGCGCCGCGCCGCCAGACGCGGCTGCACCGACCGCGCCGACGCCTGCCGCCACCATGCCGCCTGCGGCGAGGCCTGTGCCGACGGCTGCGCCTGCGCTGAGTTGGGGGCCGCCCGAGACGATGCCGCTTGCGATACCGGGACCGAAGATGCCGAGGCCGAGCAGCGACAGCGCGGCGAGCACGATAGCCATGGCTTCGTCGATCGAAGGGTTCTGCCCGCCGAAGCCGGATGTGAACTCGGAGAACAGCGTCGAGCCGATGCCGATGATGACAGCGAGCACCAGGACCTTGATGCCGGAGGAGATGACGTTGCCGAGAACACGTTCGGCCATGAAGGCGGATTTGCCGAAGAGGCCGAACGGGATCAGCACGAAGCCGGCGAGCGTCGTCAGCTTGAATTCAATCAGCGTGACGAAGAGCTGGATGGCGAGGATGAAGAAAGCGAGCAACACCAGCGCCCAGGCCAGGAACATGCAGGCGATCTGGATGAAGTTCTCGAAAAACGACCAATAGCCCATGAGGTTGGAGATGGAGTCGAGCAGCGGCCGTCCGGCGTCGAGCCCGGTCTGCGCGACCTTGCCCGGGCGCAGGAGGTCGGCTGTCGTGAAGCCCGTGCCGCTGGCCTTCAGTCCGAGGCCGGCGAAGCTCTCGAAGATGATCCGGGCGAGGTTGTTCCAGTTGCCGATGATGTAGGCGAACACGCCGACGAACAGCGTCTTCTTCACCAGGCGGGCGATGATGTCGTCATCGGCGCCCCAGCTCCAGAACAGCGCCGCCAGCGTCACGTCGATGACGATCAGCGTGGTGGCGATGAAGGCGACTTCGCCGCTCAGCAGGCCGAAGCCGCTGTCGATGTAGCGGGTGAAGACCTCGAGGAAGTGGTCGATGACGCCGGTGCCGCCCATGATACTACCGTGCCTCGTCGGGCTGGGGCGCGCTCTCGCGGCGGATCGGATTCTCGGGGATTTCGCGCGGCATCGCATTCGGCGGAGGCGGTTCGGGAAGACGCTCCATCGGACGGGCGCCGGGCGCGAGGAAGCGATGACGGTTCTCCGCCCAGGCTCGGAGACACCCCGGATCGCGTGGCCCCGCTTCACCGAGGGACTGGCAGCGGATCAGCTCATCGCGCAGCAGATCGGCCTGCGCCTCGGTCGAGCGGCCGGATGGCCAGGCGGGCGGCGCTTCTTCCTTCCGGGTCATCTCGATGGCGGTCGCGGTTACCGCGACCGCGACGAACACGACGGCGCCAAGCCGGGCGAGCATCTTGCCGTCCATGACCATGTCCTCAGTTGCCGTTCGGGAACATGCGCGCGTTGCCGGGCTCGTAGCCGGTACCCGGGGTCAGGAACCGGCGGCGCTGTTCGCGGCCCTGTTCGGCCGCTGCCGCCCGCTCGGCCTCGGAGAGGCTCTGTGCGCGGCCATTGGCGGCGACGACGGCGGTGAGGTCGGCGAGCTGCTGTGCTTGCAGAGCGAGAAGCTGATTCCCCGCTTGCGTCGCCTGCAGCGCGCCGGTCGCGCCCTGGCTTTGACCGACGAGCGCCGTCATCTCACTGCGATTGGTATCGATGTTGCCGACGACGCCCGCCTGCACCCGCATGGCGTCCTGCAAACCGCCGACCGTATTCTGCCAGCGTTCCCGCGCCTGGGAGACGAGCGCCTGATCGGAAGCCGACATCGACGCGTTGCCGTAGGTGGTCTGGAACGCGCGGTCGATCTGCTGGACGTTGAGGGCGATGCCCTGCGCCTCCGCGAGAAGTTGCTGGGTGCGCTGCATCGACTGCTGAAGCTGCTGGAGCGAGGAGTATGGCAAGCTCGCGAGATTGCGGGCCTGATTGATCAGCATCGTCGCTTCATTCTGAAGCTGGGTGATCTGCTGATTGACCTGCTGGAGCGTGCGCGCCGCCGTCAGGACGTTTTGCGCATAGTTGGTCGGATCATAGACGATCCACTGCGCGGCTGCGGGCGGCGCAAGGATCGGCGACAGCGCGAGCGGCGCGGCGAGGAGCGCGGCGCCGATGCCCAGCGCGCGCGAGCGGGAAGAATGAGAGCGGGTCATGAGCGTGCCTCCGGATCGGTTTGGGGGGTGACATTGGTGAGGTCGGGGATGAGGTCGGAGGCCCAGCCAAGCCGGTTCTCGCCAAGCCATTCGGCAAGGAAACCATCCGTGCCGCTGCGGGCGTGAACCGCGGCGATCAGCGCCTGATGCTGCTTCGACGAGGCTGCGCACAGCGCCAGGGCTACGTCCGACAGGCCTAGCTCGAACAAGCGATTCCCCCGCCGCGACTGGCAGTAGTAGTCGCGCTTGGGCATCGCCCGGGCGAGGATCTCAATTTGGCGATCGTTGAGGCCGAAACGCCGATAGATGGCGGTGATCTGCGGCTCGATCGCGCGTTCGTTCGGTAGCAGAATACGGGTCTGGCAGCTCTCGATGATCGCGGGCGCGATTGCAGACCCATCGATGTCGGAGAGCGACTGGGTGGCGAAGATGACGCTGGCGTTCTTCTTGCGCAGCGTCTTCAGCCATTCGCGGAGCTGACCGGCGAAGCCGTCGTCGTCCAGCGCGAGCCAGCCTTCGTCGACGATTAGCAGCGTCGGACGACCGTCTAGGCGGTCCTCTATGCGATGGAAGAGATAGGCGAGCACAGCGGCGGCAGCACCGGTGCCGATCAATCCCTCGGTTTCGAAGACCTGAACATTGGCTTCGCCCAGATGCTCGGCCTCGGCATCGAGCAGCCGGCCATAGGGGCCGCCAACACAGTATGGTCGGAGCGCCTGTTTCAGATCGTTGGATTGGAGGAGAACCGAGAGACCCGTTAGGGTGCGTTCGCTGATAGGCGCGGAGGCCAGCGACGACAGCGCCGACCACAGATGCTCCTTGACCTCGGGCGTGACCGGGACTCTTTCGCGCCCCAGGATCGCGATCAGCCAGTCGGAGGCCCATGCCCGCTCGGCGACATCGTCGATCCGCGCCAACGGTTGCAGTGACACGCTGTCGTCAGCGCCTTCGGTAAGCCCACCGCCGAGATCGTGCCAGTCGCCGCGCATGGCGAGGGCTGCGGCCCGGATCGAGCCGCCGAAGTCGAAGGAGAAGACCTGGGATCGCGGATAGCGCCGGAACTGAAGCGCCATGAGGGCGAGCAGCACGGATTTGCCGGCGCCGGTCGGGCCGACGATCAGAGTATGGCCGACGTCGCCTGCATGGATGGAAAGCCGGAACGGGGTCGAGCCTTCGGTTCTGCCGTAAAGCAGTGGGGGTGCATTGAAGTGCTCGTCCCGTTCCGGTCCAGCCCACACCGCCGACAGCGGGATCATGTGGGCGAGATTCAGTGTCGAGATCGGCGGCTGCCGGACATTGGCGTAGACATGGCCAGGCAGCGAGCCGAGCCAAGCATCCACGGCGTTGATGGTCTCGGGCATTGCCGTAAAGTCGCGGCCCTGGATTACCTTCTCGACGAGACGGAGTTTTTCGGCGGCGATGCGGGGATCGTCATCCCAAACCGCGATCGTCGCCGTCACATATGCCTGGCCGGCGTAGTCGGCGCCCAGCTCCTGCAGCGCCATGTCGGCGTCGGCCGCCTTGTTGGCCGCGTCGGTGTCGACCAGCGCCGAAGCCTCGTTGGTCATCACCTCTTTCAAGATCGCCGCAATGCTTTTGCGCTTGGCGAACCATTGCCGCCTGATCTTGGTCAGCAGCTTGGTCGCGTCAGTCTTGTCGAGGAGGACGGCGCGCGTCGACCAGCGATAGGGAAAGGCCAGGCGGTTCAGCTCGTCGAGGATGCCGGGCGTGGTCGCTGTCGGGAAGCCGACGATGGTGAGGATGCGCAGATGCGCATCGCCCAGGCGGGGCTCCAGCCCGCCGGTCAGCGGCTGATCGGCGAGAAGCGCATCGAGATACATTGGTGTCTCGGGGACGCGGACGCGGTGCCGCTTCGTCGAGACGGTCGAATGCAGATAAGTCAGCGTCTCGCCGTCATCGAGCCAAGCGCATTCCGGCATGAAAGCGTCGATGAGCTGGAGGATGCGATCGGTGCGGTCTGCAAAGCCGCGCAGGATCTCGTGCGCATCGACGCCGGCATGATCACGGCCCTCGTAGAGCCAGGTCTCGGCGCGGGCGGCGTCCTCGACCGGCGGCAAATAGAGGAAGGTCAGGAAATAACTGGACTCGAAGTGCGCCCCGGCTTCCTCGAAATCGGCCTTGCGCTCGGCATCGACCAGGGCCGAAGCGCTGTCGGCGAACATGCTGGCCGGATAGGTGACGGCGCCGTGCCGCTGCGCCTCGACGAAGATGGCCCAACCGGAGCCGAGACGGCGGAAGGCATTGTTGAGGCGGCCGGCGACGGCCACCAGCTCGGCCGGGACGGCGCTGTCGAGGTCGGGCCCGCGGAAGCGTGCGGTGCGCTGAAGGCTGCCGTCCTTGTTCAGCACGACGCCTTCGCCGACCAACGCCACCCAAGGGAGGTAGTCGGCGAGCCGAGTGTTGCGGTTGCGATATTCGGCGAGGTTCATCATCAGCGTCGCTCCTCAGACCGACAGGTGGCCGGGGATGCGCAGATGCTTGCGCACGACGTCGACGAACTGCGGATCGCGCTTGGCGGCCCAGACCGCCGCGAAATGCCCGATGGCCCAAAGCCCCAGGCCGACCAGCCACAGGCGAAGGCCGAGGCCGAGCGCGGCGGCCAGCGTCCCGTTGAGGATGGCAAGCGAGCGCGGCGCGCCGCCGAGCAGGATGTGCTCGGTCAGCGCCCGGTGGACCGGGACGGAGAAGCCCGGCAGTTCGCCGCCATGATCCGCGCCATCGGCCATCAGACGAGCGCCCCACCGCCGAACGAGAAGAAGGACAGGAAGAAGCTGGACGCGGCGAAGGCGATCGACAGGCCGAAGACGATCTGGATCAGTTTGCGGGCGCCGCCCGACGTGTCGCCGAAGGCCAGCGTCAGGCCGGTGATGATGATGATCATCACCGCGATGATCTTGGCGACAGGCCCCTCGATCGATTCGAGGATCGACTGAAGTGGCGCCTCCCAAGGCATCGACGAACCCGACGCATGGGCGGCCGGCGCCAGGGCGAGTGTGAGGAAGGTGACCGACACCGCCGTGGCGATGTGGCGGCGGATGCGCAAAGCATGCTTGATCATGACGGTTCTCCTGTGAGCGGCGGGCTTGCGGGGGTGACGCGGTAGTCGCCGTCGGGGCCGAGGCCCTCGATGCGGGCGAGTTCGGCCAGGCGGCGGGACGCGCCGCGGCCAGAGAGGACGGCGACCAGATCGATCGTCTCGGCGATGAGCGCGCGCGGAACGGTGACGACCGCTTCCTGGATGAGCTGCTCCATGCGGCGCAGCGCGCCGATGGCGGTGCCGGCGTGGATGGTCCCGACGCCGCCGGGGTGGCCGGTGCCCCAGGCCTTTAGGAGGTCGAGCGCCTCGGAGCCGCGCACCTCCCCGATAGGAATGCGGTCGGGCCGCAGGCGGAGCGAGGAGCGGACGAGGTCAGAAAGCGATGCGACGCCGTCCTTCGTTCGCATGGCGACGAGGTTTGGAGCGGCGCATTGCAGCTCGCGCGTGTCCTCGATCAGGACGACGCGGTCGGACGTCTTGGAGACTTCGGCAAGGAGCGCGTTGGTGAGAGTGGTCTTGCCGGTCGAGGTCCCGCCGGCAACGAGGATGTTACGCCGATCGGCGACGGCCTGGCGCAGCGTTTCGGCCTGATCCGCCGCCATGATTCCGGCTGCCACGTAGTCGTCGAGCGTGAAGACAGCGACAGCGGGCTTGCGGATCGCGAATGCCGGCGCGGACACCACGGGCGGCAACAGGCCCTCGAACCGTTCCCCCGTCTCGGGTAGCTCGGCCGAGACGCGGGGGGCGCCAGGATGAACCTCGGCGCCGACATGGTGAGCGACGAGGCGGATGATCCGCTCGCCATCTGACGCCGTCAGCAACTCACCCGTATCGGAAAGCCCCTCGGACAGCCGGTCGACCCAGAGCCGCCCATCGGGATTGAGCATCACCTCGACGATCGCGGGGTCTTCCAGAAAGCGGGCGATGGCGGGGCCGAGCGCGGTGCGCAGCATGCGCGCGCCGCGTAGGATCGCTTCCGATTTCTGGTGATTTGCCGCCACGTCGTCCCCGTTCTCTTGCGGGACCGCGACATGCGGCCCTGGATCGGGGATGAGTAGAAGAGGCAGAAATCATGGCCTGACAACAACCATAATGTGGTCGTCGTACTGTGGCGTACAAAGACAGGGAAGCGGCGGAACGCAGCAATACTTGCGATGCGTCGATCAGTGATTATTCCGCGTCGTGCGCGGGAATGTCTTCCGCGATTTCCTGCCTGAGCTTCGGTCCCTGCGCGAGTCGTCGGCCAAGGGCGGTGACGAAAGCTTCGTAGCGCTCGGCGGCCTTCGCACGCGCCGCGATCTGCGCCGGCTCGGGCAGTGGCGGGTTGGACGTCAGCCAGAAGCGGATAAACACGGCGAGCGTCTCGACTGAAATGCCAAGGTCGCGCTCCATCCGCGCGATGCGACGATCGAGCTGGTCGAGCCGCTTGGTGGTGGCCGCCTCTTGCCGTTCCGCGGCATCAGGCGACAAGAAGGAGGCGATGCCTGCTTCTGCGACTAGCGACAGGGATAGGTCTCGCCGCGCGGCGTGCGCGGTGAGCGCCTTCATCACATCGGGATCGAGATAGACCGACAGCCGCTGTTTCTTGAGAGGTTTCGTCACGACCGCCCCTACAACTCGATGCCATCGCCCGGGTCGAGCGATGCCTGACGGGCGACCTGGCGCATGGTCTGGTTCATGCGGCTTAGGCGCGCGGCATCCTCATCGACGTCATCCCGAGGATCGATTTCGAACTCGTTCTCGATGACCGCCTTGCGCTCGACGGTCTTCGTTCGGCTGAGTTCTGGCTGGTGACGACGCTCCGACTCGGTCGGATCATCGTCCGATGCCTCCTGCGCAGCGATCGGTGCGTGGAGGTCGGGCGCCGCCGGCAGCGCCAGTGTGCTCCAGTCGTCGGCCTGACCTGTTCGCGGTTTCGTCAGGGTCGGCGGGGTCAGGATGCGCTCCTGAAGCCGCCGATCCTCGTAGTATCGTGCCTTCTTCGCCCGGATTGGGGAGATGCCGGCGACCATGACGATCTCATCCGAAGGGGGAAGCTGCATGATCTCGCCCGGCGTCAGTAGCTGCCGGGCCGTCTCAGAGCGTGAGACCATCAGATGCCCCAACCACGGCGACAGCCGGTGTCCGGCATAGTTCTTCATCGCCTTCATCTCGGTCGCGGTGCCGAGCGCGTCCGAAACGCGTTTGGCGGTTCGCTCGTCATTGGTCGCGAAGCTGACCCGGACATGGCAGTTGTCGAGGATCGAGTTGTTAGGCCCGTAGGCCTTCTCGATCTGGTTCAGCGACTGGGCGATGAGGAAGGCCTTCAGGCCGTAACCCGCCATGAACGCCAGTGCGCTCTCAAAGAAGTCCAGGCGCCCGAGGGCGGGAAACTCATCGAGCATGAGCAGCAGACGGTGTCGGTTGCCCTTCGCCTGCAAGTCCTCGGTCAACCGGCGCCCGACCTGGTTGAGGATCAGGCGGATCAAGGGTTTGGTGCGGTTGATGTCGGATGGCGGGACCACGAGGTAGAGCGTGGTCGGATGCTTGCCTTCGACCATATCGGCGATGCGCCAGTCGCAGCGGCGGGTGACCTCGGCCACGACGGGATCGCGATAAAGCCCGAGGAACGACATCGCAGTCGACAGCACGCCCGACCGCTCATTGTCGGATTTGTTGAGCAGCTCGCGGGCCGCGCTGGCGATCACCGGATGCGGGCCGGCCTCGCCGAGATGCGCGGTCTTCATCATCGCCGCGAGCGTCGACTCGATCGGGCGCTTCGGATCGGACAGGAAGGCGGCGACGCCGGCCAACGTCTTGTCGGGCTCTGCATAGAGGACGTGGAGGATGGCCCCGACCAAAAGTGCGTGCGACGTCTTCTCCCAGTGGTTCCGCTTTTCGAGCGAGCCTTCCGGGTCGACCAGGATGTCGGCGATGTTCTGCACGTCGCGCACTTCCCATTCGCCGCGCCGCACCTCGAGCAGCGGATTGTAGGCCGCCGACTTCGCATTCGTCGGATCGAACAGCAGCACGCGGCCGTGGCGGGCGCGGTAGCCGGCGGTCAGCGTCCAGTTCTCGCCTTTGATATCGTGGACGATCGCCGACCCCGGCCAGGTCAAGAGCGAGGGCACGACCAGACCCACGCCCTTGCCGGAACGCGTTGGCGCGAAGCACAGCACATGCTCGGGGCCGTCATGTCGGAGATAGTCGCGCTCGTGTTTGCCGAGCACGACGCCATCTGGACCGAGCAAGCCTGCGGCTTTCACCTCCTCCGGCCGCGCCCAGCGGGCCGAGCCATAGGTCTCGACGTTTTTCGCTTCGCGTGCCCGCCACACCGACATGCCGATCGCGACGGCGATGGAGATGAAGCCACCCGATGCGGCGATATAGGCGCCCTCGACGAAGATCGGCGGCGCATAGGCGTCGTAGAAATACCACCACCAGAAGAAGGCGGGCGGGTAGTAGATCGGCCAGCCCGCCAATTCGAACCAGGGCAGTCCGAGCTGAGGCTGGAAGCCGAGACGATAGGCCGTCCATTGTGTCGCGCCCCAGGTCGTCATCAACACGATCAGGAAGACGGTGAGGATCTGACCCCAGAGGATTTTAGTCGCCGACATGGGCGTACTCCTTTCTTGGTTGGGCTACATGCCGAGGCCTCGATTGCGGCCGAAGCTCCAGTCGACGCCGCCGCCGCCGCGCGAGACGCCGGAGACGTGCTGGCCGAGTTGACGTTCGAGGGAGGGCGACCAGGGCACGAGCTGGAAGCCGAGGCCGTCGTCGATCATGGCGAAGCGGCCGGAGGCGAGCGCGAAGCGCTGCCGATAGGTGCCCGCGACATACTCGCCCGTTCCGGCCTTCAAGAATGACCGGCCGGTCTCGGCCGCGAGCTTCTCCCCGAGCGCTTCGACCTCGCGCTGGCGCAAGGTTTCGATCAGCCCCGGAGAGAAGCTGACGCCGCGCGTTTGCCGCTCGGCGAGCCCCTGGGCGATGAGATGGTCGGCGCGTCGGTCCATCGCCTGGCGAACCTCCGCGCCGAAGCCGCCACCGCCGAGCGCTGCCGGCTCGCGGGCGATCGCCTGCCGGTCGAGCCAGGTGGCGCCGGTTGCATGAACTTGCCGCTCAATATCGAGATCGGACCGTACCGCGAGCGCGACACGCCGGCGGCCCTGCGCGTCGTCGAACTTGCGCAGTTCGACGATCGAACCAGGCGCACTGTCCCCGGCGGCATCGAGATCGGCGAGCTTGATATGGTGGGTGCGCCCGTCGGTGCCGTCGACCACGGCGTAGGCTGTACCCTTCAACTCATCGTCGAGACCGCGGTCGACCAGCCGTCCGATGACCGGATCGTCAATGCTCTCGCCGGCGAGCACATAGCTCGTCGTGCCGCGCTCGATGCCGCGTTCGGTCAGTCCGCGGTGGATGCGCTTGATGATGTCGCCGCGCTCGCCAAGCGCGCGCAGCGTCTTTTCGGCATCGTCCGATACGACCCACTGGCTGAGACCGACCTGATCGGCGAGGCCGAGTGTCTCCAGCTTGCGCAGCCGACCGACCTTCAGCGCGTGGAATTCGTCTGGCTGCTGATCGGGATGTGGGGCGAGGTCGGCGACGCCCGTGCGATAGCTGTCGCGGGCGATCTGGCGATCGAGATCGGTCCAGCGTTCCGCCTCGACCTGACGCCCGAGGTTGCGCCGGATCTCCTGCTCGGTGCGCGGCCCAAGCTCCTGGGTGACGAGATCCTGCGCGCGGGCGCGCATGCCTTCCTTGATGTAGTCGCGCGAGATCACGAGGTCTTGGCCGTCGTCGGTCCGACCCCGCAGGATGATATGGACGTGCGGATTGTCGGTGTTCCAGTGATCGACGCCCACCCAGTCCAGCTTTGTGCCGAGGTCCTTCTCCATCTGGTCCATCAGCTCGCGCGCGAAGCCCTTGAGGTCGCTGATCTCGGTCGCGTCCTCGGGTGAGACGATGAACCGGAAGTGATGCCGGTCGTCCTGGGTGCGCTTGGCGAAGGCCCTCGGATCGGCGTCCTCGGTTTCGGGACCGAACAGGTGCGCCTTCTCCCCATCCCGGGTGACGCCCTCGCGGCGGAGATAGCTGAGGTGGGCGGAGAGCGGCGCGGCCTGCGCGCTATGACGGACGACGCGCGTCTTGATGACGGTGTTCCGCGATCGGCCCGAGAGCAGCCGATTGGCCTGCACGGTCGCGCGCAGTCCGCGTCCGAACCGCGAGCGATTGCCCTTGCTGATCTGGCCGGAGCGCGAGACGCGTCCACCGGCCCGCTGAGCGGCGGCGAGCGCCTGGGCAATGAAGGGCCGCGCCTGCTGCGCACGGGTCGAGCGGATGCGGCCAGGCCGGATGCGGAAATCGTCCTCGCCGCTCATGGTCGAGGCCCCGCACATCGCGCAAACGCGCGGAAAGCCTTGGCGAAATGGCAAATGCGCAGGCTGCGCCGATGAGGCGCACCTCGCGCAAATGCGCCACAAGTCCCTGAAAACACACCACCGCACCAAGCCGCACCTCGCCGGCTTTTATCTCGCCATCGTGCGGTTGTGCTGTCGGCTCCTCCTCTCCGGACCGCCATTTGCCCGCCAGACCGCGCCACAATGCGAACCGGTGCGAAAGCGGTCATCGCGGGCCACCAGGGACATTGCGCGCGACGAAAAGGCCATCGGTGCGCGAAGCCACCGGGCCTTGATCGCGCTCCGGGGCAACCGCTGCGGGGGCGTCCGGAGCGCCCGCAGACTGCACCGGCGCGGCAGGTTCGCTGCCGGCCGACTGCGGGGCAAAGAGCGGCGCCCGGGTCCAAGCCAGGGGATCGGCGGCCGCCACCGTGACGGGGCCGGCGAGTTCACCGCCGCCGAGAACGGGGGCGAGCGCCGCGACGTAGGCGCGGGTTTCAGCCGGCAATGGGCGGCCTGCGAGATACTCTTCGTAGCGGCCCGGGCCGGCGTTGTAGGCCGCCAGAAAGCCGGGCGAACCGTAGCGGCCGTGCATCTCGCGCAGATACGCAGCGCCCGCCAGAATGTTGTCGCGCGGATCGTAGGGATCGCCGCCGAGCCGATGCCGGACGCGGAGTTCGGCCCAGGTGGCCGGCATGATCTGCATCAGTCCAATGGCGCCGGCCGACGAGATGGCGCGCACATCGCCTGCGCTTTCGACGCGCATGACGGCGCGTATCCACGCTTCTGGAACGCCGAACCGCTGCGCCGCCTCCGCGATGTAAGCGCCATAGGGATCGCTGCGTGAGGGCCGCTCCACCTGCGCTTGCTGAGCGTAGGCAGTGCTTGCGGCCGGCGCGGCGAGGATTAGGCCGGAAAGGAGAAGGAGGGCTGTACGTCGGAGGGCGATCCTCCCTCCGACGGCAGGCTGATGGCGCGCGACGGTCATCGATCAATCCCGCTCGCCGCGCTTCGGCGGGCGATTCCAATGCAGGCTCCAGGCGGACTTGTCGTCGGCCGATTGGAACAGATTGGCGCGGATCGGGTGGTCGAAGGTCGGATCGTCGAGTTGCAGCGAGACGTATTCGCCGGCCTTCTCGCCGGTGCGCTTCCAGCCCGCGCCGATCTCCGCGCCAGTCTCGTTGCTCATGGTGTCGAGCACATGGACGCGGTAGTCCGGCGCGTTCTCGGCATCGGACGGCTCGGCCGCGACGATGATGATGTCCTGATGCAATGACAGCGTCGTCAGGTCGCCGATGAAGCCATCATTCTCGCGCACGAATTGACCGATCACGGGCATGGGTCGTCTCCTTCAGATTGCGGTGAACAGGGTCATGGGCGCGCCGTCACCGCGTCGGCGCACGCCAAACGAAGCGGCCATCGCCGTCCTCGTCGGTGTAGAGAGGGGTTGCCCGGCCGATCACGGCGGTGGCCGGAAGCGGGCCGAAATAGCGTCCGTCCAGGCTGTCTCGGACCTGCCAATTCATCAGGAACAGCTCGCCGTTCGCGACCAACTGGCAGCCGCGCCAGATCGGGAGCAGACGGCCGCGACGATCGCGATCGAGGGCGTCTCCCATCGGCACGCCGTCGACGGTGATGACGAGCCCGGTCCGACAGACCCGCTGTCCCGGGAGCGCGGCGACACGCTTCAGGAGCGGTACGCCGCGCGGCAGGTAGCCGCCATCGGACAGGAAGGTTGCGAGCGGCTCGGGCGCGTCGACGGCCACCAGATCGGTCACTTCGAGGTTGCCCACTTCGCCGATCGTGTAGAAGCCGACCGGCGTGCTGGCGGACGCGTTCCAGATCAGGCGCGGCGCGAAGGAAGCGATCGAGGCGACGCCGAGAAGCGACACGGACGCGGCCATGACGACGCCATAGGAGAGCCGGGTCATGCGCCGATCTCCCGACGCAGGAGAAAGGCGCGATGCTGCCGAAAGCCATAAGCGCGCGGCGTTTCGCCGATGGTCATCCGGTTATGGACGTGGTGCCAATGATCGGGCGAAACCTCGATCGGATCGATGCCGCGCGCCTCGATGGCGTTGATGAGCTGGAGCACGCGCTCAACCTTCGGCCAGCCATCGACATGCAGCAGGACCTCTGCGCCGGGCGTGACCGTCGGAACGGTCTGGCACGCTGCGCCGCGTTCAACCGTGCGCAGGATGTCGAGCCGCGAGAGAACGGTGCCGTGCTCGTTCGCCGCCCAGCGCACGAGCGCGAGGACGCTGCCGGGAGGGAAGAAGAGGATGCGACGGCGACGATCGAGGATCTGCTCGCGCCGTTCGCGGCCGAAGCGGATCCAGTGCTCGGTCTGCTTCTCGATCCAGATGAGTTCGACCTGGGTGAACGCCTCGGGCGGCGGCTCGGCGGTAGCGCCAAGGACGCGCATTGGCGCGGCGACAAGGCCGGTCATCATCCTTCTCCTGAGGGGGGTGGGAATTCGCGTTCGAACAGCGCGCGCAGCATGTCGGCGACGGTCTGGCCGCGCTGGAAGGCAGCGATCTTGATGCGGCCCCGCATGTCGGTGGTGACGTCAATCGTCAGCCGCGCAGAGAAATCCTCAGCGGGCTGGGTGCGGGTTGCGTGGCGATCGGGCACCTTGATCCAGTCTTCGGGATCGGCCGGACGCGCCGCAAAGCTGCGCTTCGGGGACCGCGCGCTCATGCGCCAATCCTCGCGACTTCCGCCGCGAGCGCCTCGATCTCGCGCGCGCCGGGGCAATCCTCGTCCTGCTCGGCGGCGAGCCGGCCGGTCTGCACAACGTCAGCAAAGACGATGCGCTGTCCGATCGTGGTCGAGAGCAAGGGCGGGTCGTGATCCGCCAGCGTCTCGGCGGTCTCGCGCGCCAGGACCGTGCGGGCGGCGCACCGGTTCAGCACGAAGCGAGCGGCGAGCTGCGGGCGATAGATGCGCGCCTCGCCGAGCAGGCTGAGCATCTCGGCCGAGGCCCAGCCATCGAGCGGTGACGGCTGCACCGGGATCAGAACGAGATCGGCGGCGAGAAGCGCCGAGCGCATCAGGCCGGCGACGCGCGGCGGGCCATCGATGACGACATGGTCGGCGTCGCGCGCCAGCTCCGGCGCTTCACGGTGGAGCGTGTCGCGCGCCAGGCCGACAACACCGAACAGCCGCTCCAGCCCCTCGCGACTGCGCTGCTGGGACCAGTCGAGTGCCGAGCCTTGCGGGTCGGCGTCAATCAGCGTGACGCGCTGTCCACGGCGAGCCCATTCGCCAGCGAGGTGAAGGGCGAGCGTCGTCTTGCCGACGCCGCCTTTTTGGTTGAGCAGCGCGACGATCATGACGGTCTCCCGGCGATCGGGCACTCGTCCACAGCGGCCGAAAAAGGCGGTCGCGTTAGAAAGATTCCGTAGGAATCTAGGTTAGATAAGTTACGGGGCTCGCAAGCTGCTGATTTGGCGCGAGGAATCGACGATTCCGGTCCCCGATAGCACGAGTGTCCGGTCCCCGATGGCACGATAGTGCCGGTCCCTGATAGCACGAGACGATTCACAGCTTATCCCCAGGGTGAGGTTTGGTCCGGCGACGACGTCGCGGGATGCCGAGGGCATCCGGATCGGTCGGCACGAAGGAGAGAATTTCCGGCCCGCCGACGCATTGCTCTATGGTCAGGCGGTAGCCTGGAAGCGGCTGTCGTTTGACGATGTCACGCAGGTCGTAGGCGAAGTGCTTGAGCGGCGAGAGGCTGCCGGACTTCGAATGGAGATGTGGAAAGTCGAAGCTCCAGCCGAACTCCTGCTTGCCGCCGTGCTTGCGCACGAGGCGGTAAAGCCAGCGTTCGAGCCCGCCGGTCAGACCGAAATAGTTGCGGTCGATTGTCAGCACGAGCGCGTCGTCCAGCACGGCGCCGTAGAACCAGTCAGGCAAGATCAGTTCGAGCCCGAGCGGGCGGCCTCGGTGATCGGCGCGTTCCTTCCACTCGTTGATCCAGGAGAAGCGGTGCATTCGCCGCTCGGTCGGCTGGCGGATCGAGGTCGCCACCGTGGTCGACTGAAGCCGGTCGAGCGCGGCCTTCAGGCGGTCGTAGTCGCGCAGCGACACGCCGCGGCCGATGAACTGCAGAATCTCGTATGGCGTGGTCGCCATCAGACGCGACGGCCGCAGGCCGAGGTCGCGCGCCTCGACGATCTGTGAGGCGGCCCAGATCAGGACGTCGGCGTCCCAGATCGTGGCCATACCGTGCTCGGCGACCGCTTCGACGCGGATCTTTACAGAGCCTGCCTTGAAATCGATCGGCGCCAGGCGCTTCGACTTGGCGAGCGAGAAGAACGGATAGGCCATGAGGTCCTGCGCATCGCGGGGCGCAAGATCGCCGGGCAGCGCCCGGAACAGATCGAGCTGCGCACGCTCATCGCGATGTTGGTGGCGGGACGACATGGCGCGCCGTCTCAGCGAGGAAAGCGCCCGCCGGCCGTGGCGGGAGATTTCGGCTGACGCTTGGCGGGCAGAACGGTGCCTGCGCGTGGATCGGAGGTGGAGGTTACGAGACCCCGGTCCGCCCAGGCTTGGAGGTCTTCCACCGCATAGACGACGCGACCGCCGAGCTTGCGATAGGTTGGGCCGGTTCCGTAGGTACGGTGCTTTTCGAGCGTGCGCTCGGAAAGGCCGAGGAACCGCGCGGCTTCCTGTGTTCTGAGATAGCGCTGCGGAATACTGGCGGCTGTTTCGGCCATGATCGCACCTCCGTGGTCTCACTGATGGCCGCTGCGAACGAGCGGCGGGTTGCGAGCACGGTGGCGGGAGGACGGCGCTTCCGACAGGAACGGAATTAGGAAGTTATTTTCGACACCGAGGATGTGTCATCGCGAGCGACGTGGAAGCCGAAGGATTCTGCGGTAGCCACCACCGACGAACGCCAAGCCGTCCCGGGCAAGGCGGACTGTCGTCTCGCGGACGGGGTTCTCGACCCAGGTTTCCGAGTCGCTTTTAAGATTTGGGAAGAGCTGCGCGGCGATCTGGCGGTAGGTCGCTCCTGCGACCCGGGCATCGACGACGCGTAGCATCAAGCGAGCGCGCCGCTGGCGCTGCGGTGTGACTCGGGGGTCGGCGGGCGCACGCCGGTTCTTGATGGCGGCCCAGAAGCGCGCCAAAGCGGTGAGGCGGTCCGGCAGCAGATCATCGATAATGAGAAGCGCGGCGAGCGCCTGGCGGCTAGACAATGCGGTCAGAGCGACGTCAAAGCTTTCGCGTCGCATCTCAAGCCGGACGAGCGCCTCGTCATACTGAAGGATTACATGGGCATGAACATCTTCAGCGGTGAACGGGGGGCCATCGGTCTCTGGGCCTGTCGTCAGGATGATCGCAGCCGGATCGACTTGCGGGGTCCAGAAGATCGGCTGGATTAGCGCCGAGTGGCTTGGGTCGGCGACGAAATCGCAACCCCCATTGGGCGGCAAACTCGCGCGCGGCGCTCTCGCTCAAACGCCCGACGGCTATCAGCTCCCGATAGGATTTTCTGTAGTCTGGGTTGCGCCGCAGAAACTCCCAGGCCAGATCGCCGGGCGTTAGCGCATCGATGTAATCGTAAGCGGCCTCAGACCGCCAGCTTTCGTCCTCGGACATCCTCCACCGCCTCCGCGCAATAAGACGCAACGCGAGTTATGCATGGGGTACGATTCCAAGTTGAATGAGGCTTGGGAATAACGAAGGTGGATCAAGGTGATGCGCGTTCCGCATCACCTCAGTGCGCGCGCGAGCCAAGGAACTCGCAGTAGCCGCCCTGCGTCATCCATCTGGCGCGTTCAAGATGTGCGTCGTAGACCTGCCGAGCGCGGGGCTCGTCCCAATCGGCCTCAAGGTCGAAGAGGACTTTAGCCACTTCTCGCCAATCCGCCCCTTGCGCCTCGGCATCGAGCAGACGGGCATAGAGCTTCAGATGCGCCCGATCGTAGGCCGTCAGCGCCGCGCCGCCCGGTGGCTGGTCGAGAAAATCCGACTTGGTCACAACATCCCCCGAAGACGCGGTTTATCCATTCTGGGAAACATTATTAGCCCTGATTTGATCGCAATGATGAAGCGGGCAACACCTGCGCGAAGTCGTGGCGTTGCCGCGACAATCGGAAAATCAGGCGTCCTTCTTGGCATCGACCAACAGCACTCCCTTGCCCTGGTCGGAGTTCAGGAAGACGATGCCGGCGCGTTCGAAAGCTCGTCTCACCTCATCGCGAGTCGTCTCGTACACCTCCAGCCCGCTATGGGATTCGAGGCGCTTGAGAGCGGTCAATGAGACCCGGGCCTTGTCCGCGAGCGTCTCCTGTGTCCAACCCAGCAACGCGCGTGCGGCCCGAAATTGTCGGGCGGTGATCATGCATGATCACCTCCCACACGGTCCTACGCGCACGCCAAAACTACGACTATAATAGTCGTTCTGGCCTCGGAGTTCCAGCGATTTCGCCTTCGGCGAGCGGATTGCCGGTGTCGAAGCCGCTGACTGATTCGGTCGTTCGAGAATGCGAGGGCCCCGGCCTTCCGGCCGGGGCCTTGCGCCGGCCCTCAGTCGCTGCGCCGCCCGTTGGGACGGGACCAGATCAGCGAGAAGGTGTCCGCGTCCTCGTCGTCGAAGAGGTTGGCGTAGATGGGGCTGTTGAACGAAGGGTCGTCCAGCTTGAGGCCCAGGTAGTCGCGGCCCTCGTTGGAGCGCTTGGACCAGGCGGCCCCGATCTCGGCGCGGCCGACCAGAACCCGGTGGCTCGGCGCGTTTTCGCCAGTGGCGCGGGTGTCGGGGACGATACGCACGCCCTTGGCCTGGACGCTGAGGGTGACGATTTCGCCGGTGAACTCGTTCGAACCGGTCTTCTTGAAGGTGCCGATGGTCGCCATTGTAAGTCTCCGTCTTTCCGTATTCGAGCCCGCACCATTGCGGCCTCGATGGCGATCGGTTGGCCGGAGGCGATCGACGGCGCACCCCGAAGGGGCTGGACAGCTAAGGAGGACTTTGTTGTCCCGCGAGGAATGGCGGCGTAGCCGGCAGGGGAAGAAAGTCTGACGCGGCTGTTGCGTCATAGGCGATCGAGGCGCAGCCGGCCTTCGGCCAGATCAGGCCATTGAAGAGGCCGTTTGGAGCGGTTGAGACACGGGCCAGGAAACGGAGAAGATGGCGGCCACCCTGCATCGGCATACCGGCGCCGATACGGGACCTTCTGGCGATTGCTCCCTCGTACAGGCTAGTCGTGCTGCCTCCTCGTTGTCGCCGCTATTGGAGGGTCGTGACGAGCGGTCGCACGTTGCCCGCGCAGATGCAGCCGCCTCGAAGCGCGCCAGCGGGGGTCGTGCCCAAGGTCTAGCGTCGAGTCTTGCTCCACGCTCCAGCCACACCCGCCTCAGACGACGGAGGCGTTCGCGCCAACGCGATTTTGGTCCGTCGCATTGGCGCTGGATCAAGTCAGGCCCGCGCTAAGCCCTGACCGGAAGGGCCCGGAGCCGTCGCCATCCCTGCGACCCGCACGAGGGCGGTGATGCCGACCGCGATGGCGCCGATGACGGAGAAGGTCATCTGCCATGCCTCGGATGGCATGAGATGCTTGACGATGCCGTGCGTGGCATGGAATCCGGCGATCGCTGCCGGGGCAACGAAGGCGATGGCGACGATCAGCTTCAGCCATACGGGCCGCACGAACATCATCACGAGCTGGCCGACCGCTAGGGTGGCGGCCGCGGCGACCAGGCCGATGAGAATTGCGCCAGGCACACCGGCGCCAGTGCCGTAAGCCCAGGCGCCAACGGTTGCGCCGACGAAGGCCGGCAGTGCGAAGACGGCTAGAGTGAATAACAGCCAGCATAGCGCGCCGATGGCGGCGAGCGAGGCGAGGATTGCAAGAATGATCATGGTGGTAGCCTCCGTGACGATAGGTCTGACGGTCGCGCCTGCCACCACCACCACGGCGCGCTCGGATAATAGCGGAAAAGGGCCTTGCCCGGGAGCGGAAACCGCAAGCGACTTCCGCCCGGCGCAGTCCGATGAGCCTGATCAGGGCGCGAACGGGTCGATTTCATGGACGATCTCCGAGGCGTCGCCGTCGTACTCACTGGCGGTTGTCACCGAGAGGGTGCCGTCGCCGGCCTGGAAAATGACGATGGCGGCCATCAGGGTGGTGGCGAGGCTGAAGGCGAAGGCGTGAGCGTCGTTGAGGGACATTTGCTGGGCTCCTGCTGGAGCGGAGGACCATCCCCCGCCGACAGGCGCCCGAAGTGTTCGGCCGTGGACTGCAATCACCGCGCAGGCGCAGCCGCAGCGGCGGCATGCTCGCATAGCCGACCCTTTACGGGTTGATGGCGACAAGTCCGCGGGTGGACCAAGGATCAGCGCTTAAAGGCGGGGGTGGTTCTTCGCGTCAGGAGATCCACAATCCTGGCCTCGACGCTTGCTCTGCTTTGCTCGTGCCATGTGCCGCTGGACGAGGATCTAGGCTATGCTGTGGGCCGCAAGCTTGGAGTCGCGAAGGACCGGCAATGGCGGAGTTCACAGGTAGAGATCTGCATCTCGTGAAGAAGGCCCTCGCGATCGCCGCGTTGGCCATCGAACGTCAGCCGGGTCCCTTTCAGTCTTCCTCCGACCGGACGGATATGAAGACGCTGCTCGACGCGTTGATCGAGAATGATACTGAGCTAGCGCACTATGCGCGGTCCGCCCGGATAGCCGTGATTGGCGAGCCAGACTGAGACGAGGCGGAGAATGACCGAGACACTCCCTTTCGAGAAGAAGCACAGGGACGGCAGCTTGTGGGTCGTCGGCCAAACGCTCGAGGGTCAGCCCACTGGATATTGGGAATGGTTTCGCCGTGACGGCTCAAAATTGCGGTCCGGCTATTTCGAGAATGGTGAGCAGGTCGGCGACTGGACCACCTACGATAGCGCTGGGCGCGTCTACAAATTCACGAAGATGAAGCGGTAGCCGGGGTTGCAAAGGTGGCGGCGCTCACGCGCCGCCATGCTTCCAGACCGGGATGCCGAGCTTCTTGGCCTTGTCGGCGAGGTTGTCCTGAATGCCACTGCCGGGAAAGTGCATGACCCCGATCGGCAGGACGTCGAGGATCTGATCGTTGCGCTTGAACGGAGCGGCCTTGGCATGTTTCGTCCAGTCGGGAGCAAATCCGACCTGCGGCACCTTGCGGTGATCGGCCCAACGTGAAGCGATCTTTTCGGCACCCTTCGGTGACTTGCCGTGGATCAGCACCATGTCGGGGTGCTTGGCGTGGACCTGATCGAGCTTGGCCCAGATCAGCGTGTGATCGTTGAAGTCGAGCCCACCGGTGATGGCGATCTTCGGTCCGGCCGGCAGCAGCACCTCGGTATCGGCCCGCCTCTTGGCGGCGAGGAAGTCGCGGCTGTCGATCATTGCCGAGGTGAGGTTGCGATGGCTCACCATCGATCCGCTGCGGGGACGCCAGGCTGAGCCGGTGTGCCGTTCGTAGTGCTCGGCCGCTTGGTCGCGCATCAGTTCGAAGGCGTTGCGTCGCTCGATCATCGTCTGGCCTTCGGCCGTGAGGCGTTCCAGCTCGACGGCTTTCACCTCAGAGCCATCCTGTTCGCGTTGACCGCGGCGCTGCGCCTGCTCATTGTCGTCCAGCTCGCGCTCGATCCGGTCGGTCGCGCGGTGGAAGACGTTGACCGTCGACCAGAGGAGATCGTCGAGGTCGGGCTCGAGGCGGGTGTCTTCCAGGGTTGCGATCAGGGCGTCGAAGATATCGGCGATGGCGCCGGCGACGTGGTTTCCTTCGGGCAGCGGCCTTCCGTCGGGTTCGTCCGCGAAGGGACGGTAGCCATAAAGTTGAAGCTCGTGGAGGACGTGGTCGGTGGGGGATGATGCGTGATGCGGCTCGTAGCTGTCGTCCTGCTCGCTCATCGGGATGCTCCTTCGTCGGTGTGACCGCGACCCTCGCGGCCTTCTGGCGACGAAAGCCGGCAGGCGGGCCGGACCTGCACCCGGAGCGAAGCGAGAGGGCCGCAGCACAGCGGAGGACGCCGAAGGCCGGCTATTTTGTTTCGCGATGGAAAGGCCCGACGGGCCGCCGGAAAATAGTCGGGCGCCGACGTTGTCGGTCCGGGCCGTTTGCCGGCCGATCGCCCTCTCGAAGGCCGGGTTGCGGCTCTCCCTGACACCTGGGAGCATCCGAGCGAGTGCCAAGCGAGGGCGTTGCGGTCACCAGCATACCCTTCCGGCTATGCCGCCATTGCCATGAAGCGTGCGACGTCCTGGGGAGCGATTTGTACCCGCGTCGTTGCCCGCAGGCTTTCCAGTCCAGCCCTTCGGAGGTCCTCGTTGAAGTCGCCCAGCCTCGGAGACACGACGATCGCCTCGATGCCGGCCGCGTTCGCCCGTTCGACGAGACTGTCGCGCGCACCGTCACCGGCCGGATCGTCGTCGCGCAGGATGTAGAGCCGCCGCAGCGTGTCCGGGAACAAGATGGCGGCGAGATGGGCTGCTGAGAGCGCCGCCAGCATCGGCATGTCGGACAAGACTTGCCTGACCGACAGGACGGTCTCGATGCCTTCGCCGGCCGCCATGACTTCGCCGCCCGTTCCGAAGCGGACCGCGTTGCCGAGAAGATCGCCCATCGCCCGCCTCGGCGTGTCGAGCGGCGCCTTGTCGCGGCGTCGCGGGTCGAGCCAGGTCCGATGCGCCCCGGTGATCCTGTCGCGGAGATCGGTGACGGCGGCGATCATGGCGGGCCAGGTCTCGGTCGGAGAATGCTCGTCGGGTCGATAGTAGCAGCGCGGGTGGAAGCGCAGATTTCCGGTTCCGCGTAAATCAGTAATGCCGCGTTCCCGTAGATACGACTGTACGAGCGTGCCCGTAATCGGCTGCGACATGCCGAACAGGCGGCGGGCCGCCTCGGGCGACCCGTGTGGTGCGGGTGCCTGACGCGGATGTGCTGGCGCTGGTTCGGGCTGCGGCATGCTGAGGAAGGTCCGTGCCTCGTCCGCGACGTCCTTGAAGTCGATGAGGCCGCAGCTATCCCGGATCACGTCGAGGAGATCGCCATGCTCGCCGGTCGCGGCATCGGTCCATTTGCCGGCCGGACCCTTGGGCGAGTCCTTGAGCCGCACATACATCGATCGGCCGGGCGTGTTGCGCACGTCGCCAACCAGCCAGTAGCGGCCCTCGCGCCGCCCGCTGGAGAGGTAGTGTCGGCACACCGCCTCGGCCTGCCGGCGGAGACGTTGCGCAAGATCGGAAGCATCGTGACGAGACATCACGCGGCCTCCCGCTCGGAGATGCGCGCCACCGGATAGGTGTCGAGCAGCTTGGTGAGGATGCTTACGCCATTGGTGTCGGCTGGCACGAAAAAGTGCAGCTTCCAGGAGATGATCTCGCTGAACAGGCCATAGGCTCGCAGTCGCTCGCGCATCGCCTCGGTGAAGCCGGTCAGCTCCAGGCGATAGGCGCTCATGACACGGGCGCGGCGAAGCTGGAGGCCTTCGGCCAAGTCGAGGATCGTGCGGCCTTCCATCAGCGCGGCGAAGGCGTGTTCCGGTGTCAGCGTGCTCGCCCCCTGCGAGGCAGCGTTGGCGGCCCAGGCCGGCGACACGCGGCGGCCAATGATGCGCTCGCCCGCGTCGGTCTGGAGTCGATACACCCGCGTCGACTCGTCCGGCAGGCGCTTCCAGATCGGCAGCAGCAAGCCCGCGACGATGTGGATCGTGCTGTCGGAGAATTCCGGGATGTCGGCAAGCTCGGCGTCCCATGCGGCGGCGAAGCGGTCGCGTTCGGCTTCCTCCCAATGGCTCTCTTCCATCATGCGCAGCGGCGCATAGTGCTGCTCCATCGGCCGGATCAGACACACGCGGCGTTCGATCTCGCCGTCATCGAGCATCATCGACGGGGCCGGCATCTGCACCGCGGCGCGACCGGAGCGACCATTGACGAGCAGCTGCGCACGCGGATCGGCGCGATGATCGAGCGCATCGAGCAGCGTGATCGGTCGATTGCGCTCCCGGCGCGTGATGGTCAGCAGCCGAGTCTCCGCGCCGGTGCCGGGATGCACATGGATCACCTTACTGTCGGTGACCACGAAGCTCTCGGCCTGCAGCGTCTCAAGCCCGACGTCATAGTGGCCGCTGCGGATCGCGCCCTCGATCTTCGCCATCAGGAGTTGCTCAAAGGCGGTGAACAGGACGCCCTGCAACTCGATGGTGAGCGCCAGCAGCCGGTTGAGGAAAGTGGTGATCGGCGGCAGCTCGTCCTTAATGCCGTTGTCGTCCATCAGCTTGAGGCCGGTGGCGGTTTCGAAGCGATCGAGCGAGCATCCCTCGACCTTGCCGCGCACGAGCAGCAGGAAAAGCTGGCGCAGCGCATCGCGCGCGTAGTGGGATTCGAGATTGTCCTCGGGTCGGAACAGGCCCTGGCCGCCGGTCTGGCGCTGGCCGCGCGTAATGGCGCCGAGCGTGTCGAGCCGTCGCGCGATGGTCGAGAGGAAGCGCTTCTCGGCCTTCACGTCGGTGGCGATCGGCCGGAAGAGCGGTGGCTGCGCCTGGTTGGTGCGGTTGGTGCGGCCGAGCCCCTGGATCGCCGCGTCGGCCTTCCAGCCCGGCTCCAGGAGATAGTGGATGCGCAGGCGCTGGTTGCGGACAGCGAGATCCGCATGATAGCTGCGGCCAGTGCCGCCGGCGTCGGAGAAGACGAGGACGCGCTTGTCATCGTCCATGAATGAGGCTGCTTCGGCGAGATTGGCCGATCCCGCCCGGTTCTCGACAGCAAGCCGCTCGCCCTTGCGCACGACGCGGCGCGACCGGCCCGTCACTTCGGCGACGATGTCCGTGCCGAAGCGCTGGACGATCTGGTCGAGCGCGCCCGGGACCGGCGGCAGCGATGCGAGCCGTTCGATCAGCTCGTCGCGGCGGGCGACGGCCTCGCGGCTTTCGACGGGTTGGCCGTCGCGATAGACCGGCCGCGACGACAGATTGCCCTCGCTGTCCGAGAACGGTTCATAAAGCTGCACCGGGAAGGAATGGGCGAGGTAGTCCAGAACGTATTCGCGCGGCGTGATGTCGACGCGGACGTCGTGCCATTCCTCGGTCGGTATTTCAGCCAGGCGACGCTCCATCAGGGCTTCGCCGGTCGAAACGATCTGGATGACGGCGGAATGGCCAGCCGCCAGGTCCTGCTCGATCGAGCGGACCAGCGTCGGCGTCTTCATGCTGGTCAGGAGATGCCCGAAAAAGCGCTGCTTGGCGCTCTCGAAGGCCGAGCGCGCGGCAGACTTCGCCTGTCGGTTCAGCGTGCCGCTGTCGCCGGTGATGTTGGCGGCCTGCATCGCCGCGTCGAGATGATTATGGATGATGGCGAAGGCGCCGGCATAGGTGTCATAGATGCGGGTCTGTTCGGGGGTGAGCTGGTGCTCGACCAGTTCGTATTCGACGCCGTCATAGGAGAGCGATCGCGCTGTGTAGAGGCCGAGCGCGCGCAGGTCGCGGGCGAGCACCTCCATGGCGGCGACGCCGCCATTGTCGACGGCCTCGACGAATTCGGCACGGTTGGCGAAGGGGAAATCCTCGCCGCCCCACAGGCCGAGCCGCTGGGCATAGGTGAGGTTATGAACCGTGGTGGCGCCGGTCGCAGAAACATAGACGATGCGGGCGTTCGGGAGCATGTGCTGGAGCCGGAGCCCCGCACGGCCTTGCTGCGAGGGTGCGACATCGCCCCGTTCTCCTTTGCCGCCGCCGGCATTCTGCATTGCATGGGACTCGTCGAAAATGATCACTCCGTCGAAATCGGAGCCCAACCATTCGACGATCTGCTTGACGCGCGAAAGCTTCTCTCCACGGTCGTCGGACCGTAGCGTGGCGTAGGTGGTGAATAGGACGCCCTCGGGGAGCCGGATCGCCGTGCCCTGCGGGTAGCGCGAGAGCGGCGTGACCAGCAGCCGCTCCATGCCGAGCGCCGACCAGTCGCGTTGTGCGTCCTCGAGCAGCTTGTCGGATTTGGAGATCCAGACGGCCTTGCGGCGCCCCTGCAGCCAGTTGTCGAGGATGATGCCGGCCGACTGGCGACCCTTGCCGGCGCCTGTGCCGTCGCCGAGCATGAAGCCTCGGCGAAAACGGACCGCGTTCGGGGCATCGTCCGGCGCGGCGGTGACGAGATCGCCGGTCTCGTCGACGGTCCAGGCCCCTGCGAGATATTCGCCATGAGCCTCGCCGGCATAGATCACCGTCTCGAGCTGGGCGTCCGAGAGGACGCCGTCGGCGACGATCGCTCCCGGCAGGGTCGGGCGATAGCTCGGCTTCGGCGGCGCGACCGAGGCCATGGCTGCGGACTGCACCAGCTTGGTCGGGTGCGGCTGCGCGCCGTCGATGCGGATCGACTGGAGGACGTAGGCCTCATAGATCGAGTCCGATAGGCGGCCGCTCTCCGGCGGCGTCCAATCGATGGTCTCATAGGCGAGCGGCACGCCTTCGATCTGGGTGATCCGGCGGTCGGGCTGGGCCGTCGCCGCGCGAGCGAGATAACCTCGCACCGTTCGCGGCGTGGCGGCCGACATCGCGTTTGGACGCGCGATCGTGACCGGCAGGCGCGCTGGGAGCTGCGCATCGATCCAGGCGAGCAGCGTCGCGACGTCGGGCGCGATCCCGGCGGAGTCCGGCAAATGCTCGGCATCCTCGGCCGGCGCCTTGTCGATGACGGTCAGGCGGGTGTCGATGGTCGTGCCGTGCTTGGCATAGACCGAGCCGGCGATCGCGGCGGTGAACACGACGCGGCCGCGCGCCTGCAGACGGACGAAGGCGTCCCGCCAGGCTGGAAGCTCCGGCGAGAAGTTCGCGCCAGTGATGGCGACCAAGCGCCCGCCGTCGGCCAGACGGGCCAGTGCCGAGGCGATATGCCGATAGGCGGCGTCGGCGACGCGCCCGGTGACGTTCGCCATAACCGAGAATGGCGGGTTCATGATGACGACGCTCGGCATAGCGGTCGGATCGAGATGGTCGTCGATCTGGGCGGCGTCGAAGCGCGTGACGGGCACGGCCGGGAAGAGAGAAGTGAGAAGATCGGCGCGGGTATCGGCCAGCTCGTTGAGGATGAGCGATGCGCCCGCAGTTTCGGCAAGGACGCCAAGCAGGCCGGTGCCGGCGGACGGCTCCAGCACGCGGTCGGTCGGGGTCAACGTTGCCGCTGTCAACGCGGCAAGGCCGAGCGGGACCGGCGTGGAGAACTGCTGGAAGGCCTGCGTCTCTTCGGATCGACGCGTGTGCGTCGGCAGCAGACCAATGATCTTGGTCAGCGCCGTGAGCCGTGAAGCCGGCGATGCGGCTTTGCGGAAAAGCGGCTTTCCGTATTTGCGCAGGAACAGGACGGTCGCGACCTCGCAAGCGTCATAGGCGGCTTTCCAGTCCCACGCGCCGGCTGTGTCGGACGCGCCGAAGGCGTCCTCCATCGCGCTGCGCAGCATGGCGGCATCGACGGTGCGGCCCTGTTCGAGGTGGGAGAGGATGCGTTCGGCGGCGGCGAGGATGGAGGCGGCCGGCGGCGTGGAGGAGCCAAGCGGAAGCGATGCCGCCTCGGCGGCGGGGATCGGAGCATGGAGCATCGGAGAACCTCGGAGAGCGGGACAAGGGCGAGCCGGCCCGGCGCTCTCTCTCGACCGGACGGGCTCAACCCCGTCCCGGCCACCCTCTCACTCTGGCGCAGCCGGAACCCGGCCTGTGGCACCGGCTTCCGGCGATGCGGATGGGACGCTAAGCTCTCGTAGGAAAACAGCCGTGACGCCTAACATCATCCGGGCGCGCTGCGCCGGATGATGAGTATGCCAATGGGAGGTGGCGGTCTGGTGGTGGCGCGCGAAGACATCGTGCGAGCGCGTGGTTTGCTCGCCAACGGCGAGGAGTTTTTGCCGTCGCCGGCACAGGCGGAGAACGGCGATCCCCGCGACACCTGCTACATGACCGCGATCGCCGCCGAGCTTGGGCTGAAGGCGTATCTTTCGAGCCAGGGCTGGAGCGACGATCGGTGTCGGCAGGACATTCGCCACGACCTCGAAAAGGGCCTGTCGCACGCCGACAAGTCCGGGATGGTCGGAACGGGTGACGATCTGGGCGATGTGATCGCGGTGTTGAACGCCTACTATCAGTGCCATGCCTTCGATCGCTTCGACAGCGATCCGGCGTTTGCATCGAAGGCCCGCGCGGAAGTCGCGCGTCTCCTCGATGTGGTGCGCCCCTATGTCGAGGCCTCCGGCGGGCGGTAGATCTCGAAGGGATTGCCGTCGGCGAGATGGCCGAACGGCGTGAAAACGAAGTCGCCTTCATCGCGGCCGACAGCGCAGATGACGTAGCGCGGCTCGCCGGTCGCCACGTCGGCGCATTCCATCAGCGCCAGGTCGCCGCTCGACGCGGCGCGCAGCAACGTCTGGAAGTTGGCGCGGGCATGGTCGGGGATGCTCATCGTGCGCCTCCCTCGGCAAGCCGGTCGGCGAGCCAGCGGCCGGTGCTCATCCAGGCGATTGTCTGGCCCGTGGCGAGATCGAGGACATGGGCGCCGCCCATGAAGCCGTCGATCACGGGATTGGAGGCAATGCCGGCCCACTGAAATCCCCAGCGGCCGGTCAGTCCGAACGCCTCGGCGCAGCGCGTCACGAAGGTGATCGCAAGCTGCGGATCGGCGGTGCCGGGATCGCGCAGCCAGAGCCGCGACGCGCCGTGTTCGGGTGTCACCGACAGGTGAAACGGCTCGGCCGGCGGGTCCTCGCGGCCGTTCTCGGCCATCAAGGCGGCATAGATGTCGAAAGCCCGGGCGACATTGGCGGAGGTGCCGACGTCGAGCAGGCAGGAATAGCGGGTGACGAAATCGGTCATAGCGGGCTCCGGAAACGAAAAGAGCCCGGCGCTCGGGCCGGGCTCGGAGTTCGGGGTGACGGCGGCTAGTAGCCGAACTGCCAGGAAGGCCAGGCTTGGCCGTTGTCGGCGGCGCGCGCGGCGTCGGCGAGATCGGCGGGATCGCCTTCCACGACGACGGGGTCGCGCACCGGCATTTCGTCGATTATCGTCACGCGGCCGACGCTCCTCGACCTCGACGTGCACGGGAACGAGGTACTGGAAGACGACGCGGTGTGGCGGCGGTTTGGATTGCGACATGGCGATGCTCTTTCGTTCGGGGAAAAGGCCGGAGCAGCCGAAGCCGCTCCGGGGGTTCGTCATTCAGCCGCGACAAGGTGCGGTTCATCATCGATGGCCTCCGCGGTGACCTCCTCGTCGTCGCTGGCGAGGAATGCGGGCAGCGCCGCATCGTCGTCCTCGCCGCCAGCCTCGACCTCCGGCGTGGACACCTCGGCATCGTCGATCAGGCGCAGCGGCTCGGGCAGCCAGCCGGTCTCGGCGAGCAGCCGCTCGGCCTCCTTGGCCATGTCGCCCTTCTTCAGGTGGTCGATGAGCTGCGCGGCCTGCTCTCCGACGCCCTCGCGAACCGCCTGCAGGATGCGGGGCTTGGTGACACGGTTGAGGTAATTGCCGAAGGTCGGGCGCCAGCCGGCCTCCACCAGATCGAGCCCAGTCGCCTTGGTCAGGCGGTCGGCCTGGGCGAGCCGCATGCCGAGCGTGTGCTGCGACACGCCGCCGGCGCTGTGCGGGTTCGGCCGCTCATAGAGCGCGTTGACGCCGTAGCTGACGCAATGCGCCAGCAGCGCCATCCGGCTGGCGTCGTCCAAGCCCGCGAGCCAGTCCCATAGGGCATCGTCGTCCTTCGGGATGTCGCCGGCCCAGGCGGCGTGACGGTCCTGCACCGCGCGGGCGGACGGGCAGTCCTTCAGCCCATCGTCCTGCGCCGGGAAGAAGACGTGCTTCACCCCGGCCTCCATGGCGCCCGTGTACATGCGGGTCATGAAGGTGTCCGACACCAGCTTGTGGAGCAGTGCGGTCATGGCGACGTGCGGGTTCTCCGCGACGGCGTTGCGCAGCGCGAGGGTGCGATAGGCCGTCAGCTCGATGACCAGGCGCTCGGGGAGCGGCTTGATCGCGTCGTCCTCGTCGTCCTCCGCCTCGACGGGCTGGCCGCCGATCGTGATGACGGCGCGCTGCACGGCCGGCGCACCGGGCTCATCCGACCGACCTTCGGTTTCGCCCCCATCGGCCTCGGCGCCGGGGTCGGGAGCCTCGTCCTCGGCCCGGACATAGCCGCGATCGATGGCGACGGTGCCGTCATGAGCGATGCTGATGAACACACCGGCGCGGGCGATGTCGGCGGCCTCGAATCGCACGGGACGGGTGTCGAAGGCCGACAGCGCCGTCTCGATCTCGCCGAGCCGCTGGTCGACCTCGTCGGGCAACTCATCGGCGTCCTCATATTCGGCCTCGAGCTTCTGGTACTCGGAGTTGAGCGCCGCGATCGTCGCCTGTTCATCCGCCGTCAGGTCGAGCGGTTCGCCCTGCAGCTCGCGCAGGCCGCGCGTTGCGTCGTAGGGGAAGCTGACCGCGACCTCGATCCACTTCCAGGCCTCGGCGGCGATGGTCTCTGCCGTCGCCTTCAGCTTCTCTGCGACCAGCCGATCGAGCAGCGCCGCATCCTGCAGCCAGCCGCCATCGTCGGACTGGAACAGGTCGCGCATGACGATGCCACCGGCCAGCTCATAGGCTTCGACACCGACGAAGACGGCGCGCTTGTCCGAAGCGCGCACCGTCGTCTCGGTGAGCATGCGACGGATTTGATAGGGCTCCTTCGACCAAGCGTCCTTGATCGCCTCCCAGACCTGCTCCTGGCGAGCGTGATCGTCGGTGACGGTGAACGCCATGAGCTGGTCGAGCGTCATGCCGTCCTCGGCATAGATGTCGAGCAGGCTGGGCGAAACGGCCGCGAGGCGCAGGCGCTGCTTGACCACTTGAACGGGCACGAAGAGCGCCGCAGCGATATCCTCCTCGGTCTTGCCCTTCACCCGCATGTCCTGGAAGGCGCGGAACTGGTCGAGCGGATGAAGCGGCGCGCGGTCGATATTCTCGACCAGCGAGACTTCCTCGGCGAGAATCTCGTCGTCGCGCTTGCGCACCACGCACGGCACCGGGGCGATCTTGGCGAGGCGCTTCTGCTTGACGAGCAGTTCCAGCGCACGGAAGCGACGGCCTCCGGCCGGCACCTCGAACATGCCGGTCTCATGGCCCTCGGCATCGACGACGGGGATGACGCTGAGGCTCTGGATGAGGCCGCGACGCGCGATCGAGGCCGCCAGGTCCTCGATCGAGACGCCGGCCTTCACGCGCCGGACATTGGACTGGCTGAGCGCCAGCTTGTTGAAGGGGATGTCGCGCGAAGACGACAGGACGATCCTCTGAACTGCAGTAGCCATCGAGATTACTCCGCGACGGGCGGCCGAGAGCCTCTCTCTCGACCTCCAACCCGTCACGAAATCCCGTCCTCCCTCTCACTCTCTCCTGGCCGGCGGCTAGGGCGCGGCGACGGGAGACGCAGCAGCGCAGACCCGTCGCCACAAATTTACGGATCTACGGACTGCGCGGTCGTCGCGCTTCGGTGGGCGGCGTGAAGCACGCGTTCGGCCTGACGAATGCTGCCGGTCCGACTGGCTGCCTCGGCCCAGGCCGAGATCGGATAGAGCCCCTCGAAAAGGATGTCGCGTTCGATGCCGAGACCCATCGGCAAACGCACCGCGGTCACTTCGGCGAGGCTGAATGAGCCGAGCTCGGGTTCGCCGAGATCTGCCAGGCCGAACAAGGTGTCGCCGTCCTCGTCGAGTTCGGTCGCGAGCCAGACGCCTTCGCCGAGGGGGTTGAAGAACTTCACCACGGGGATGTGATCGGCGTCGCGTTTCCGGCCGTTGGCCAAGAGCTGCTCGCGCAGTTCGTCGGTCATGAGGATCATGCGGCCCTCCTGTCGATCGCGGGTTCGGCCGATAGCGCGGCCCCGTCGGCCGGCACGAAGCCGAGCAGCCAATCGGCGGCTTTGCTCGCCTGGCTGGCGGAGCGGACGATGGCGCGATTGTCCTCGCGCAGCACTTCCAGCCAGGAGCCGATGTAATCGGCGTGCCGCACGGTCGGCACGATGCCGAGCGAGGCGCAGCAGAAGGCCGCATTCATTTCGGCAACCAGTTCCTCGACCGCATATTTCTTGGTGCCAAAACCGCCGCTCATGTCGCGGCCGAGACGGGACGGATGGCCGGTGGCGTGACCCAACTCGTGCAGCGCGGTCCGGTGCCAGTTGATCGGCTCGAAATAGGCCTGGGGCGGCGGAACCCGCACATAGTCGAGCGCCGGCACGTAGAAGGCGCGATTGCCCCCGATGCGAAAGTCGATGCCCGTCGCCCGGATCAGCGCCTCGACCTGCGGCTCGATCAGGCCTGGCGACGGCGGCGGCGCGACGATCGCGATGTCCTCCGGCAGGCCCTCGCACTGCGCGGCGTTGAACACCGTGAAGCGCTTCAGGAATGGGACCGCCTGGGCCTCGTCGCCGGTCTCGCGGGCGCGCCGCTTCTCGTCGTCTGGCACGAAGCGGTCGGCATAGACCACGGTCGTGCCGCGCTCGCCCTTGCGGACATGGCCGCCGAGCGCCAGCGCCTGGCGAAAGGTGAGCCAGCTCTGGCCGGGAAAGCCGTGCTCGATGACGGCGCCCCAGAGGATCAGCACATTGATCCCCGAATAGTGCCGGCCGGTGGCGGCGTTGCTCGGCATGGCGAGCGGCGCTTTCGCCGCCGCCGTGCCCCAGGGCTGGACCCAGGGCACGCGACCGGTCTCCAGGTCGCCGATGATCTTGCCGGTGATTTCGTCGTAAAGGCTCGTGCGGTCCTGGCCGGCGCGAGCGGATGGGGTTCTTCTGGACATCACGGATCTCCGCGACGGGCGCCGGAAGCCTCTCTCCCAGCCCTCAACCCGTCACGGCAACGCCGGTCCGCACTCTCACTCTAAAGGGGGCGTTGCGGGACGGCGAGCCCCGCAGAAGGGGTCGGCCGAGACGTTGGCTCGGACGCAGGGGAAGGCTTTCCCCGCAAGATCTAGTCGGACGTGGAGGCCATGGTCGTCGAATAGAATGTCGCGATCCAGCGCTGCTTGAGTGTGGCAATGCGAGTCGGCTCGGGAGGCGCACGGCCCAGGACGGTGGAAAGAACGACGTGAGTTGCTCGCCAACCTGAACCACGAGCTTTCCGATCTCCGAGACGACTGCATCCAGCGTCGTCGCTTCCATGAATGGGCCTATCACGGCATCGCCGTCGCGCTGCGGCCGCATCATCAGGGCGGACTTCATCGTCGGGTGACCGGCGAGCTCAGAGAACATCTTGTAGGTTTCGAAGCGCTTCTTGCCGGTGAACCCTTCGCGCGCGTCGATGGCTTCGCGGAGTTTGACGGGGCCGAACTCTCGCTGACGCGTCTTTTCATCAGCGAGGCGCCAACGACCGATCAGGCTTCGGTCGCCTGCGAAGTAGCTCAGGAGGAAAACCGTCTCGAGAACGTCGCGGAGGATGAGTGCGCTATTCTGGCTATAGCCTGAGAGCGCGAGTTTGATGCTCGCGCCAAACGCGTTGAAGGTTCGCATGCCGAGGATCTGGATGACCTTGAGATCTTCGTCTGCGGTGTCGAACTGTCGCAATATGTCGGCGAGGTCCATGGCGGCTTCGGTCACTGCGAGATGCAACGCGCGGTGGTCGTCCGCAGCGATCATTTCGAGAGCCTTCTGCCGCAGCTCCTCCTCGCCGGCATGCAACCTCGCGAGATTGGCCGGCATCCCGCCGGCGGCCCTCCTGTCCATTCCTGCTATCTCCAGAGAGCGTCGTTCTTGTTTCTGACCACATCGAAGCTGCCGAACGCGGGCCGCGCCTTGAAGGCGGTGACATGATCGCGGGCGTCGCCCAGCGCTTCGGCCAGGTCTGCCCGGGTGATCGTCGATCGATCGCCGACGATCACTTCCACCGGCTTCAGGTCGTCGGTGAAGGGCTCGAAGTATAGGCCGCCTTCGTGGACGCTGTCGGCGAGCCGGCTGAAGGATCGATATTCCGACTCATATCTCCAGGCGGTGAACTTTGTCAGAAGCAGGTCCTCCACGTCCGCGCCGACGAGATCGCGGTCGGACGGCGCCGGCAGGCGCTTTCGCCGATACTTCACCGGATGATACAGGTCGCTTTTGTCGGGCACTTCGAACCCGATGACGATGCCGTGGTGTTTCTCGGCGTAATGGCCCCAAAGCAGCGGATGGGACCATTTGTGGCTGAAGCACAGCAGGCCATACTCGCGATCGCGTTCATTCTTCCAGTTGCGCAGGAACGCGCGGGCGCGCTTGTCGCGGAGATTCCAGCCGAGAAATTCGAAGGGGTCGTTCAGCTCGTTGATCCGAGCGAGTTTCAGGCGTCGTTGCTTGAGCGCGAGAAGCCCGTATTTCTGCGACGTGAAATGGTAGAGACGCATAGTATTCAGGTCGCTTCGCTGTTGAGACCGGCCATGTCGCGGGGTGAGTCGCGCGGGGAACTATTCTCCGTCTTTATCTGAAATCGCGCGTCTTCACCTTGATCGTATCAATGTGCAGGTCGGGGATGTAGATGTCGCGCGGTCGAACCGTTCGCGGCGGCTGACCGCGAGGGTCCGGGGTTGGCGAACCATGGTGGAATTCGTCGCCGCGCCCATGCGGCAATGGAAAGGCCGTGTCGCGCTCGCCAACGCTGGCCAACTCGGCGGAGAGATCGGTCAGCCTGTGGGCGACAAGATGGACCACTTCGCCCTCCCGCTGAACGCGCCCGCGCACCGCGATCATGCCGGCCGACAGAATGGTGCGGCGGTTCTGCTCGAAGACCTTGGGCCAGACCACGAGGTTGGCGATCCCGCTCTCATCTTCGAGCGTGATGAACATGACGCCCTTGGCACTGCCGGGACGTTGCCGCACCAGCACGATGCCGGCAGCCTCCAGCCACCGGCCCTCCTTTGCATCCATCGCCTCTTGGCAGGAGACCATACGACGGCGGCGCAGCTCCGGGCGCAGGAACGAGACCGGATGGTCGCGTAGCGACAGGCTGACATGCCGGTAGTCCTCGACGACTTCACCGCCCGCCGTCATCGGGCGCAAGATGACGGCCGGCTCGGCAACCTCGGGCACGATCTCTTCCTCGCGGGCCGACGCGGCGGCGAAGAGCGGGAGAGGCTCGTCGCGCAGAGCCTTGATCGCCCATAGGGCCTCACGACGGGCGAGGCCGAAGGGCGGGCGAAACCCGTCCGCTTCGGCGATCTGAGTGAGCGCCGCGACGGGCACGCCGGCACGGCGCCAGAGATCGTCCACTGAGCCGAAGGGCTGGTCCGCCCTGGCCGTGACGATCGCCGCGCCGTGGCCGTTGGCGAGCCCTTTGACCATGCGCATACCGAGGCGAACGGCGAACCGCTCATCGGTGCCGGTGGGCTCGAGCGTGCAGTCCCATCGGGAGGCGTTGGCGCAGACCGGACGGATCTCGACGCCATGATTGCGCGCGTCGCGGACGATCTGGGCCGGCGCGTAGAAGCCCATGGGCTGGCTGTTCAGCAATGCGGCGCAGAAGATTTCCGGGTGCCAGCATTTCAGCCAGGCCGAGGCATAGGCGATCAGCGCAAAAGAGGCTGCGTGGCTTTCCGGGAATCCGTAACTGCCGAAGCCCTCAAGCTGCTTGAAAGTCTGCTCGGCGAACGCCTGCTCATAGCCATTAGCCACCATGCCGGCGATCAGCTTGTCGCGGAAATGGGAGACGCCGCCGGTGAACTTGAAGGTGGCCATCGACTTGCGAAGCATATCGGCCTCGCCGGGAGTGAAGCCGGCGCATTCGATGGCGACACGCATTGCCTGCTCCTGAAAGAGCGGCACGCCGAGCGTCTTGCCGAGCACCTTCTCCAGCTCGGGCTTCGGGTAGTGGACGGGCTCAAGGCCCTCCCGGCGACGAAGATAGGGGTGCACCATGTCGCCCTGGATCGGACCGGGCCTGACGATCGCGACCTGCACGACGAGATCGTAATAGGTGCGCGGCTTCAGACGCAGCAGCATCGACATCTGTGCCCGGCTCTCGATCTGGAAGGTCCCGAGCGTGTCCGCCTTGCGGATCATCGCGTAGGTGCGCGGGTCCTCGGCTGGGATGGCGGCGAGATCGAGATTGACGCCCTTGTGCTCGGCCAGGAGATCCAGCCCCTTCTTCATGCAGGTCAGCATTCCGAGCGCCAGGGCGTCGACCTTCATGAACTTCAGGGCGTCGATATCGTCCTTGTCCCATTCAATGACCTGCCGGTCCTTCATCGCGGCCGGCTCGATCGGTACAAGGTCGTCGAGCCTGTCGTGGGTCAGCACGAAACCGCCTGGATGCTGGCTGAGATGGCGCGGTGCGCCCATGAGCTGCCGAGCGAGATCGAGCGTCAGGCGAAGGCGGCGATCGGCAAGATTGAGGTTCAGCTCCTCGACATGCTTCTGTTCCACGCCTTCCTCCGACCAGGCCCAGACCTGCGACGACAAGGTGCCGATCAGATCCTCTGGCAGGCCTAGCGCCTTGCCGACATCCCGCAGCGCGCCTTTGGTGCGATAGCGGATGACAGTCGAACAGAGCGCGGCATGGTCGCGGCCGTAGGTGTCGAACACCCACTGCATGACGATCTCGCGCCGCTCGTGTTCGAAATCGACGTCGATATCTGGCGGCTCCCGGCGTTCCTCGGACACGAAGCGCTCGAAGAGAAGATCATTGCGGCCGGGATCGATCGACGTGATGCCGAGGACGTAGCAGACCGCCGAGTTGGCCGCCGAGCCGCGACCTTGGCAAAGGATGTCCTTCGATCGCGCGAAGCGGACGATCGAATTCACGGTCAAGAAATACGGCGCGTAGTCGAGCTTCTCAATCAACCGCAGCTCATGTTGAAGCGCGGCAGTCACACTGTCAGGCACGCCTTCTGGGTAGCGCTCGGTGGCGCCTTCCCAGGTGAGCTTCGCCAGCGTCTCCTGCGGTGTAAGGGCAGGATCGTCGCGTTCCTCGGGATATTGATAGGCCAGCTCGTCGAGATTGAAGCGGCAGCGGGCTGCGATCTGCAGGGTTCGGGCGAGCGCTTCGGGATAGCGGCTGAAGAGACGGTGCATCTCCTCGGGCGGCTTGATGTACCGATCGGCGTGACGCTCCCGGCGGTCGCCGATCGTGTCGATCGTGACATTGTGCCGGATGCAGGTGACGACGTCCTGGAGGATCCGGCGGGCGGGCTCATGGAAGAGGACGTCGTTCGTCACCACGGTCGCAACTCGCATCTGGGTGGCCAGGTTCGACAGCTCATGAAGGCGGAGCTGGTCATTGGGCCGACGGCGCAGCGTCAGCGCCAGGTAGGCCCGATCGCCGAACGCGTCGCGCAGGCGGCGCAGCCGAAGGCCGCATTCCTCGTCGGCGAGATCCGGCACGAGAACGGCGATCAAGCCTTCGCCGTAGGCGACGAGGTCCTGCCATTCGAGCACGCACTTCGCCTTTCCGCCGCGCCGCTTGCCGAGCGACAGAAGCCGGCACAGACGGGAATAAGCGGGTCGGTCGGTTGGATAAACCAGCACCGACATGCCGTCGGTGAGGTCGAGACGGCAGCCGACAATCAGACGAACCCCGGTCGTCTTCGCCGCTTCGTGGGCCCGGACGATGCCGGCGAGCGAATTCCGGTCCACCACGGCCAGCGCTTCGATCCCGGCGAGCGCGGCTTGGGCGAACAACTCCTCGCAAGACGAGGCCCCCCGGAGAAAGCTGAAATGCGAAGTGACCTGAAGCTCGACGTAGCGGGGCTCGCTCATCCGAAGACCCCGTGAATGAACCAGCGGTGCGAGCCTGTGGCGGTGTCCTCGCCGTCGCCGGCGCGAAACAGCCAGTAGCGTTCGCCGGCGTCGTCCTCGACCCGGAAATAGTCGCGGACGGCAACCAACTCGGCATCGCGCTTCCACCATTCGCCAAACACGCGCTCCGGCCCGTCGCCACGCCGAAGGCGGCGGCGGATGCCGCGCCAGGTGAAAGACACCGGCGGATGGTCGGGAAGCAACGCCACGGTCTCGACCGGCTCAGGGGCCGGCAGAAGGCGGGAGGGCCGCGGCCAATGGCCGGGCCAGCCCGCTCCCGTATCGGCCGCTATCGCCGGGATACGACAGACAGATCGCTCCGGAACATCGCTGGCGACCGGTGCAAGCCGATAGAGGGCACGCTCGCCCACGCGGTTCATCAAGGTGTCAATTAGATCGGAGACGTCCGGGGTGCTCTCTTCGACCAGCGAGCTGACGATCTGCTTGCACTCAAGCGGCTCAGCGACGCTTGCGGCGAGGGTCATCACCTCGATGCCGAAGCCGGGCGAGATGGTCTCGATCTTGTCGCACAGGAGGCGCGTCAGCCGCTTCACATCGCGGACCGGCGTGGCCATGCCGACCCGCACGGCCTGGGCTCGGCTGTCGACGCGGTGGCAGATGAGATCGAGCCGGCGAGCGCCGAGGCCGCCTGCCTCCAGACGTTCGCAGAGCTGGGTGACGAGCTTGCCGATGTAACGGGCGATGGTCTCTGCCGCGCCGATCGGCTCGGCGAAGGCACGGCGTACCTCTATGAGATCGGCCGGGCGGACCGGCTCGATAAGTTCGGCTGCAATGCCCAAGGCCTGGTCCAAGCGTCGGCCGAGTTCTGGTCCGAAGCGAAGGGTGAGCGGCGCGCGCGGCTGCGCCAGAAGATCGCCGACCGTTCGGAAGCCGAGCGTGCGCAGTGCGGCGACAGTGGGGGCCGGAATGCGCAACGCCTCAAGCGGCAACCGCTCCAAGACGGACGGGCCGTGCCCCTCGGGCGCGATGACAGTCGGCAGCGCTGAAAATCGGGCCAGCGCATGGGCTGCTCCCCAGGTGTCGGCGATCGCGCCTCTCGCGGAGATCCCGGACATGGCGAGGCGCCCGATCAAGCCGTCCAGCATGACAGTCTCGCCGCCGTGGAGATGATCAGCGCCTGTCGAGTCGATGATGAGGCCGTCGTGCGGATCGGGGGCGACGATTGGTGCATACCGGAGAAGCCACACCGCGAGACGCTCAAGCGCCTCGGCGTCGGCAGCGGGATCGGCATCTTGCACAATGAGGCCGGGCACCAGCACTTGCGCCTTGGTGACGGGCATGCCGGCGCGCAGGCCGGCGGCCCGGGCCGCAGCATCCGCCGCCAGCACCACCCGCCTGTTCCCGTCGCGGCCAATCAGGACGAGCGGCGCCTCAGCCGGAGGCGCCGCGTCGCCAGCCTTCCGCCGAAGCCGGTCCGTGGACCAGCTCGGCAGGAAGAGCGAGACGACCCGTGTCATCGCACGCCTCCAACTCGAAATCTGCACTTTCGCCCGCTCGCGCGCGGATGAGTTCAACCAGCCAGCGGGCGCGGCCTACGCCGGGAACCGGTAGCGGCGTCGAGGGCAGCACGGAGACGCGCCAGCGCGTCATCGCCGCGGTAGGCTGCCCGAAATCCGTCGCTTCCGTCTGTCGCCGCCAGCGCCGCAGGGCGATGCCGAGCGATCCGGTGCCCTCTGCAGCCAACTGGAGCCGCCGTGAGGCCGTCATGGAAAGGCGGGCGACCTCGCCGATGACAGCCCCGAGGCCGCCGTGGCGCAATCCTTCTTCCATGCAGGCGAGCACAGTCTTGTCGTCGCCAGCTTCGAGGTAGATCACCCGATCGCTCGCGAGGCCCGCCTGGGCGATGGCCGGCGCGAAAAGGTCTGCGCGCGTGATGCACCAAAGGATTTTGCCCTTGGTGCGAGCGGCGAGGCCTGCGCTGAATGATGCTGCCGCCGCGCCATCGACGGCGCCATTACCGCCGCCGGCTATCTCATGCAGCGCGCCGAGCGCGAGGCCGCCGCCAGGTAGTCGCGAATCCACCTCGGTGATCCCGAAGGGGAGAACCGATCTGGCGCGCCGGCTTCTGCCTTCGATCTTTTCGATCTGCGCGCGCAAGAATTCTATGGCGGGCTCCGGCCGCAAGCTTCCTGTTGACCTCCGGGAAGAGCTTCGTCATCATGTTCTCCATTTGTTCTCTCTTTGGCGGCTAAGAGTCAAGCGCCTTTCATCCGGAGCAAGGGTTGCAGTCGAACAAGTCGTATTGATTTGGCGACCGCTGCGTCTTTCGCTGTGCGCCCAACTCTCTAGCGACGTGGACACGCTCTGAGTGTATGATGTGTGAATCAGAATTGGGCGCGAGGCACAACCTTCCAACGACCGGCACGACGTAGTCGTTCAAGGGACGAAAGTAGAGTTTGTTCGTCAGCGTCGTTGGGGAGGCGCGACGTGCCGTTGTACGAAGAGTGGTGCGATACCACGAAAGAAAAAGACGAGCGCAAAGAGTATTGGTGCCTCGTCGAAAAAGCTGGCGGGCGTGATGCTATCCGCGAGTCGCTGGCGGAGACTGTCCGCTCTCATTACGACCGGCTTGATCGCATTGCGGATGATGTTGCGCGCCTGGGCTATGAGGGCGCCGCCGAAATCCTCCGCGCGCAGCTTCCGCAGACGGCAAAGGGACGCTCTGGCGATCTCGGTGAGATTCTTGCGACCGAGCTTGTTGAGGAAGGAATCGGCCTCCGCGTTCCTGTTCGCCGGCTCCGCTACAAGGACGGACGCAATATGGCGATGCGAGGCGACGACTTCATCGGCGCCGGATATGGGGCTGGTGACGACGGCGAACTGTGGCTCCTCAAGGGCGAAGCGAAAAGCAATCGCGTCTTGGGTAAAGCGACCGTCACGGCGGCGCGCAAGGTTCTCAATCGGGACAGCGGGCGATGCACGCCAGACTCGCTGTTGTTCGTCGCTAATCGCTTGCTGGAAAGCAACGAGGCCGAAGACGTCGCGCTCGGGCGGGCGATCCGCGATGAGATAGGTCTGAAAGTGCCGCGCGCGGGCCGCATTGACCACATGCTGTTCACAATGTCGGGCAACGCGCCGCCGGCCGCGCTGAAAGAGGACCTCGACGCGGCGACTACCAACCGCGACCAGTTCGTGGTGAACCTCCGCATCGAGGACCACCAGGACTTCATCAAGGAGATGTACGAAGAGGCGGAAGACCTTGGAAACGATTGACGAACTGCGGACTTTTCTGACCGCCGCCACCCAGGACGGAATTCTGCGTCGGTTGCTCTACCGAGGAGCCGCTTGGTCGTTGATCCGGAGCGATGGCGTGTTGCCGGCCGACGCGCCAGCGCTGGGCGCGACGATCGAGACGGACTTGGCTGAGCACGGTTTCGCGCTGCTGCGTGGCGCGATGGCGCTTCGCACCGTCGAAGGCGCATCGCCGCTTACCAGCAAGGCTTTCGAGCGAGCGGCCAACGCGTTCGAAGCTCTCGTCCGCAATGGAGACCCGGAAGCGCCGGATCGTGGGTTTCGCAGGACAATCGCGGCGGCCGCCTATCATCTCGCCGGCTATTCGGCCGTTGCGTACTCGCTGTTCAACGAAGTGCCTGGCGATCTCAACGCTGCGCCCGGCGAGACAGCCGTCATGTTGCTCATACTGCGGGACCTTGATCGGCTCCGCGGCTATGTCCGCGACTGGCTGAATGACGAAGCGCATGGCGATGCGCAGATGTCGGCCGAGCTGCGCGGCGAGGAAGCCGATCCCGACGAAGTGCTGGCAACGATCCTCAACACTACGATCTGCCGCGCCTTGGCTAACTTCGAGTTTGCGCTTGCCACCGGCGATGAGGAGCCGCTGGAGACGGCCCGCAGCCTGCTGGCCACCGCCATCAGTCTGGCGGACAACGCCCAGAACGTGCCGCTCTGGTGGACCTCGAACCTCTGCCGCCATCTGATCGATGATCTTTGGTCGCATTCGCTGCACCAAAATCTGCCGATCGATCCGCCGGACGGAGCCGAAGAGCGCTATCCCGAGCTTCGGCAGCTTTTCATCGGCTCGCTGTTCGCGCGCAAGAGTTCCGAGGTCGAGCTGTGGCCGTCGCAGCGTGAAGCGGCGCGTCGATCGACGGATATGACCGACGATCTCGTTGTGGCGCTTCCGACCAGCGCCGGAAAGACGCGCGTTGCTGAGATCGCCGCGATGATGACGCTATCGGCTGCGCGTCGCGTCCTGATCGTCACGCCGCTGCGGGCGCTCTCAGCGCAGACGGAGCGCTCGTTCCGCAAGACATTCGCGCCCTTGGGCTTCAGCGTTTCGTCGCTCTACGGCGCAAGCGGATTGTCCGCTGGGGACGAGGACGCGCTGCGGTCGCGAGAGATCATCATCGCGACGCCTGAAAAACTCGACTTCGCGCTTCGAAGCGACCCAAGTTTGATCGACGACGTCGGCCTGATCGTTCTCGACGAAGGCCATATGATCGGCCCGAGCGAGCGCGAAATCCGCTACGAAACGCTGGTTCAGCGCTTGCTCCGGCGTGGTGACGCCGCCGACCGGCGGATCGTGTGCCTGTCGGCCATCCTTCCGAGCGGCGATGAGCTTGACGATCTGACCGCGTGGATACGATCCGATCAGCCCGGCGAACCCGTGCGGTCGGACTGGCGGCCGACGCGCCAGCGTTTCGGCATGCTGACATGGCGCGGGCTCGATGCCCGCCTGACACTCGATCTTACAGCGAATGGACCGTTCATCGATCGATTTGTCGTTCAAAAGCCGCCCCTTGGTCGGGAGAAAAAGCCGTACCCGCGCGAGGCCGGTCATCTCGCCTTGTTCGCCGCGTGGGAGTTTGCCGGTCAGGGCAAACGGACCCTGATCTTCTCTACGCAGGCCAATTGGGTCGAGGGCTACGGCAAGCGGGTGGTCGACCTGTGCCGCAGAGGCTATCTGGAGCCGCTTCTCGAAGACGAAGGCCCGATCGCAAGGGCGCTGGAAGTCGGGAAAGAATGGCTAGGCGAGGATCATCCCGCCGTTGCCAGTCTGAAGGTCGGTGTCGCCATCCATCACGGTCGCCTGCCTAGCCCATTTCTGCGCGAGCTGGAGGTCCTCCTATCGGAGGGTGTGCTGAAGGTGATCGTCGCGTCTCCGACGTTGTCTCAGGGCCTCAACCTCAACGCGGCGGTGCTGCTCGTGCCGGCGCTCTACCGTTCTGGGGAGCTCATCACCGGCGAGGAGTTCGCGAACGTCGCCGGTCGAGCTGGCCGAGCGTTTGTCGACGTCGAGGGCCTCATCGTCCACGTGATGTTCGATCGGGTTGACTGGCGCAGCGGCGAGTGGCGCCAACTGGTCGCCTCGTCGAAGGCGCGGACGTTGCAAAGCGGCCTGATTCAGATCGTCGCAGAGATCCTGGAGCGCCTGACGCGCGAAGGCATTCTCGCGCGAGCTGACGCCTGGGAGTATCTGGCGAACTCAAGGGACGGTTGGAAATCAGAGGCGGAAGAAGCCGCGGTGGCCGCCGAACTGGCTGATCCGGGCGCCGACGATGATGACGAGAACGAAGACGAAGGCGAGGAAGGGGATAGCGGCGGCGACGAAGAGGAAAACATAGAAGAAGAGCCGCTGTCCCAACTCGTCGAGCGCCTTGATGCGACCGTCTTCGGTTTGATCGAAGCCCTGGATGCTGATCGAGCGGATCTGCCGCGTTTGCTGGATGAGGCGTTGCAGGGGTCGCTTTGGGCGCGCCAGATCGCTCGCGAAGGCGAAGCAACAGTGGCGCAGCATCGGAAGGTCTTCGAGGCTCGCGCCCATCTGATTTGGAGCGTGACGACGCCGCAGGCGCGCAAGGGCCATTTCGCGATGGGTGTCGGCCTTGAGGCGGGCCTGGCTATAGATGCGATGGCGGACGAGTTGGGAGCGCTAGTGGATCGAGCCGATGCCGCGTCGCTGCCGGGTGATGTCGATGAACTCGCCGACGCGCTTTCTGGTCTGGCCGAGCGGCTGTTGGTCATGCGCCCATTCATTCCCGACAAAAGAAACGCGCTCCCGGCAGATTGGCGAAGGATTCTCCGCCAGTGGGTGTCGGGTGCGGAGGTGGCCGAGATCGGCCCCGACAATATGCGGGTTGTCGAGGAAGCCTTCACCTATCGGCTGGTCTGGGCGCTCGAGGCGATCCGCACGCGGCGCCTTTCGCTCGGATGGTCGCCAGACATCATTCCCGGTGGCGGGGCGGCCGCGCTCGAGACTGGCGTGCCGCGGTTTATGATGTCGATGTTGATCCGCGCTGGCTTGCCGTCGCGTCGCGCTGCGATAGCCGCGATCGAGAGTGCCGAGCCCATCTTTGTGACGCCGGCCGAGATGCGAGCTTGGCTGGAATCCGATGAGATTACCGCATTCACCGATCTGGGCGATTGGCCGACGCCGGATACCGCGGCGCTCTGGGCGCGGTTTAGAACCGAAGCCCTGAGTGGCGGCATTCAGAAGTGGAACGTCGAGCCCAACAAGCGCCTTCTCGATGTGCCCGCTGGCGAGCGAGCGCCCGGGCCTGGCTTGTATCGGATCATCACGGATGCTGGGGACGGACAGACTTGGCTCGCGACGCCGGACTACCGGCCGTTGTTCCAGTTCAAGAAGCCCGCCGTCGATCCAAAGCCGAGTCTTTTCTCAGGTCGAATTCCTGGCCGGACCACGCTGGTGGACGTGTTGCGAATTGGCCGCGGCAAGATGAGGTGGCCACGCGCGGACGCGTAAGCGGTGCGTTCAGTGACTGTCGCCATCGGTCAAGATAAGTATAACGCGAAAAAGGATATGCGGATGTAACTACCGCGGACCAGGATTGGGGGAATCTGGCAGTGCATATTGAATTTCTAGAGATCGCCAATTTCAGGAAGTTGTTGTCGACAAGGGTTGATCTATCTACCACGACCACACTCTTCGTTGGGGCGAACAATAGCGGTAAGACATCGGCGATGCTTGCGCTACGGCGCTTCCTGTCGCCGCGCCGCTGCCCGTTCGAGATGCACGATTTCACGTTGTGTCATTGGCCCACGATCATTGCCCTGGGCGAGGCGTGGATCGCTGCCCGAAACGCTGAGGAAATCGTAGACCTCGTCGTTGACCCCTGGGTGAGCGCGTTGCCGACGCTGGATCTGTGGCTGCATGTCGAAGCGGGGGAGATGCACCACGTTCGCGACCTCATCCCGACCTTGGATTGGGAGGGGGGACGACTCGGCGTCCGATTGCGCTATGAGCCGAAGGATCTTGCGCTCTTGTACAAGGAGTACATGGGGGCGGTGAGCGATGCCGAGACGATGAGGGCAGCAGCCGCCGCGGCCGCCACGGCGGAGAATCCTGACGCTGATCCACCCGCCACTCCGCCTAAGCTGACGATCTGGCCCGAGAGTCTGGTCGATTTCCTGAGTAAACGTTTGTCCACGCACTTCACCATTCGGGCCTATTCCCTGGATCCGGGTCAGCTTGTCGCCCCCGCAAAGTCTCTGGCGCGTCCGCAGGTCCTTCCGGGCGGTTCTCGGCCGATCGACGGGGACCCGCTGAGCGGCTTGATCCGTGTCCATGATATCCCGGCGCAGAGGGGCTTCGGTGAGGAACAGCAGGCTGCTGAGGAGGAGGACGCCCCGGTGTCGGCAAGTGGCAGTCGGCTGTCCGATCAGCTCAGAAGCTACTACGCCAAGCACCTCGACCCGACGAAGGGACCTGATCCGAAGGACCTCGGCGCGTTGCAGGCGATAGAAGCCGCCCAGGACGCGTTCGACCAGCGGCTGACCGAGAGTTTCAAGGCAGCGTTCACCGAGGTCGAGGGCATGGGATACCCTGGCGTGACCGATCCGCGTCCGCGCGTCTCGACGCGCCTGAAGGCTATCGACGGTCTCAACCACAATGCGGCGATCAGCTTCGAAGTGGACGTCATTGCCGAGGACGGCGCGGCGACGCCCGTGTTGCGGTTGCCCGAGGCGAATAACGGCCTCGGCTATCAAAACCTGATCTCGATGATATTCCGGTTGATGAGCTTCCGTGACGCCTGGATGCGCGTCGGGAAGGCATCAACCGGTGCGACGGTGACCACGACCGAGCCTCTCCATCTCGTTCTGGTCGAGGAACCGGAAGCGCATTTGCACGCGCAGGTCCAGCAAGTCTTCATCAAGAAGGCTTACGCGGTGCTGCGTGCGCACGAGGACCTTGGTGACGACCAAAAGCTGCGCACCCAATTGGTTGTCAGCACCCATTCGAGCCATGTCGCGCATGAGACGTCGTTCTCTTGCCTGCGCTACTTCCGGCGGCTGCCTGCGGGTATGGCCGCGAAAGTGCCGGTCTCCACTGTTATCAATCTGTCGGAGGTTTTTGGTCCGGGCAGTGAGACGGAGCGTTTCGTGACCCGATATCTTCGGGCCCAGCACGCGGATCTGTTCTTCGCCGACGCGGCCATTTTGGTGGAGGGGCCAGCGGAACGTATGCTCGTCCCCAATTTCATCCGGGCGCACTATGACGAGCTCAACCAATGCTACATCACCCTGCTTGAGATTGGAGGAAGCCACGCGCATCGTCTCAAGCCTTTGATTGATCATCTCGGCTTGCTGACCCTTATTATCACTGACCTGGATACGCTGGATAAAACGGGGGGCGCCTCCGTCCCACCCGCGAAAGGTGCTAGTCAGAAAACCAACAATGCGACGTTGAAGACATGGGTGCCAAAGCTCGACGACGTCGATGAGTTGATGCGAGCTGATGCCGCGACGAAGACGCTACATGAGGACGACGACCCGCTATTTGCTGTGCGGGCCGCGTATCAGATCCCGTTGGGTCTGACATCCCTGGGTATTGTCGGACCGGAGGTCGCATATCCTTATACGTTTGAGGACGCACTGGCGTTCGAGAATCTCAGCTTCTTCGCCGAACTGGATGGCACTGGCCTGGTCCGCAAGTTTCGCGATGCGATCGCTGATGGTGGTGGGGCGGCCGCGATCGGCGGGAAAATGTACCTCGCTCTCAAGAACGGCAAGAAAGCTGAGTTTGCGCTTGACGTTATGGAGGTTGAGAATTTCGACACGATCGTCGTGCCGCGCTACATCGCCGAGGGACTAGAATGGCTACTTGCGCAGCTCAAGAAAAAGCAGGTTGAGATTCTGCCTCTGGTCAAAGAGGCACCGCCCGAGGAGGAGATTGAGGCTGACTCGCCGGTCGAAGAGCATGTCGTCGCTGAAATCGAGGGGGCCGACGCATGAGCGCGGTCGACGACAAATTCGATTCCGAAGCCGATGAAACGATCCTCGCCTGCCTGAACGTCGATAAGCCGAGGAGCTTCTTTCTCTATGCCGGCGCCGGCTCGGGCAAGACGCGCTCGCTGGTCGAGGCGATACGGACGGTGTGTAAGGAGCAGGGGCGGCGGTTGTCGCTATCTGGTCAGAAGATCGGGGTGATTACCTATACCAATGCCGCCTGCGACGAGATCAAGCAACGGCTCGAGTTCGATCCTCGCGTAGAGGTGTCGACCATTCACGCATTCGCGTGGTCGCTGATTGCCGGTTACGACGGTGATATTCGCGGGTGGCTGTCAACTCGGCTCCTGGCGGATATCGCGGAGCTGGAAGAAGCACAGGCGAAGGGTCGGGCAAACAGCAAAGCTGCGTCGGACCGGGCTCGCTCGATAGAGAGCAAGCGGCGTCGCCGCGACAACCTCGCCGAAATTACGCGGTTTGTTTACAGCCCGACGGGCGACAACCGCACCAGAGACGCTCTGAGTCACGCAGAGGTCATCGCCATGACCTCCGATTTTCTCGGCGCGAAGCCGGGTTTGCGCCGGCTGCTGGTGACCCGCTTCCCCATTCTTCTGATCGACGAGAGCCAGGATACGAGCCGGAGGCTCATGGATGCGCTGCTCGATGTCGAGGCGGGATATCGCGAGGCCTTTTGCCTGGGACTCTTTGGCGACACGATGCAGCGCATTTACGCCGACGGTAAGGAGCGTTTAGCGGAGGCGATCCCGCAGGCCTGGGCTAGGCCGAGGAAGCGGATGAACCATCGTTGTCCCACGCGGGTTATTACGCTCATCAACAAAATCAGACGAGATGAGGATGACGAGGAACAGCAGCCGCGGAGCGATGCGAAACAGGGTGTTGTTCGGCTGTTCGTCGTCTCGCAGTCAATAGCTGACAAGAGCGCCGCAGAGGCCACCGTGGCGGCGCGAATGGCAGAGCTCACTGGCGATCCGAGCTGGGCGGCGGGAGCAGAGGCGATCAAGACGCTGGCGCTGGAGCACCTGATGTCCGCACGCCGGTTTGGCTTCGAACAATTCTTCGAGCCTCTCTATGCGGTCGAGCGCATCCGCACGAGCTTTCTACAAGGGACGGGGGCGGGCATCGGACTTTTCACGCGCGAGATACTGCCGCTGGTCACGGCCCTGCGCTCGGGAGATCGGTTTGCTGTCGCTGCGGTCGTTCGGCGCACATCTCCACTCCTCGAGCGCAAGGCGCTTGAAGCTGCAGGCGAGAAGCAGGTTGGCCTTCTCAGCGAGGTCAAGGCTGCTTGCGATGGCCTGCTGGCCTTGGTGAACGAGGATGAGAAGCCGACCGCGCGCTCGGTCTTGCGCTATGTCGCCGAAGCTAACCTCTTCACGATACCAGAGGTGCTCGTTCCGTTTTCCGCCGCCGATGCCGTCGTCGTGGAAGGCGAGGGTGACGCAGCCGGCGACGCCGACGACCAAGAAGAAGAAGTCGATGTCAAAAGCGAGTTGGGCGGTTGGCGGTTGGCGCTTGAGGCGCCGTTCGACCAGATCGAGCGATATGATCGCTACGTTCGGGGCCTCTCGCAGTTCGACACGCATCAGGGGGTAAAAGGGCTAGAATTTCCAAGGGTGATGGTTGTTGTTAGCGACGATGAAGCCCGCGGTTTCATGTTTGCTTACGACAAGCTTTTCGCGACAAAGGCGAAGAGCAAGACGGATCTTGATAATGAAGCTGCCGGCAAGGAGACAACGATCGATAGGACGCGACGGCTGTTTTACGTGACCTGCAGCCGCGCTGAAGAGAGCCTTGCCGTTGTGTATTACGCAGCTGATCCCGCGCTCGCGCGCGACGCAATGATCAGACAAGGTTGGTTCGAAGCCGGTGAGATAGAATTGATCTCATAGTGTATTGAGCGCGGGCGGACGCAAGCACCGAGAATGGCGTGAGACGCACCCATGCTCCTCAGCGGGCGGCGGGAGTCCAACCCGCCGCGATCGCTTCCGCCGCGCTGCAGAACCAGCGCTCGCCGTGCGCGGTGTCAATCACCGTGACGCCGTAGTCTCGCTGGCCAGGTGTGTGAAAGATCTTGCGACCTTTGGCGTTGATGTTGCCCTTCAGTATGCAGGACCCTGGCGGGGACTGCGGAGCCGGTCGCTCCGCTCGGGCGTCGGCGCGCCAATGGTCGGGCGGTTCGAACGTTCCAGCCCAGAGGCCGCGCTTGGCCGACCGGGCCTCCCGCTCGGCAGCGGCATAGGCTCCTCGGCTGAACTGGCGGTATTCGACCGCCCAGCCTTCGCGGATCATGGCCTCGCCAAGGTTATGGCCCGCGACTTTGCACTGGGCGACCATCCGGCCATAGCCGTCTCGGTCTTTTTGCCGGCAATCCACGGATCGGCCGCCGATCAGGGCGATCAGGCGCTCACGCGCCACTTCCCCGCATCTGAAGCCACGACCAGCGGCGTCTTGGCAGATCTGGAGGGCTTCGGGTGCATCTATGCCCCACAGCCGAACGCGCTCGCCGCCGAGCGTGAAGGTGTCGCCATCAATGATGTGCGTCGCGGGCGAGGCGGCGATGAGACCGAGAGCGAGCAAGGGAGGGCAGTGGCGAAGCTGCACCGCTAGATGTTTCCAGCCGGTCGTATGATCCGGGGGCGGCGCGTGCCTGGAATGGGCGGCGGCTGCGTCGCGGTCAGTAATCCCTCTTCGGCCGCTTTCTGCAGGTGCATGAACGTCATGCGATCGGCGATGTATTCGCCCAAGGCTTCAGGGTTCTCCTTTGACGGAATCGGCGCGTCGTATGTGAGCGGCAGGAAGGCTGTGAGCGCGATCCTGTAGAGCGGCGCGGCGTACTCGAAGATGGTGCGCTGAGGCGTGGCGAGCAGCAGCGTGCTCCGGTCCACGGGATTGCCGTGAAGGAAATCGTTTCGGCAAACATAGAGCGTCTCGACCAGCCATGACGCCAGAGTCCGTTTCACCTTCGTCTTCCCGCCGGTGTCATGTGCGAGCTGGCCGCTGGCCGGAATCGCCCACCGCGTCCGCTCGATCAGTTCGAACACCTTTTTGCGATCCGCCTGACCGCTTCCGCCCGGGTGAACCAGAATTTCAAAAGCGCTGACCCAGAGCGAGACGATCCGGCCGACATCATAGAACGTCGTGTCGGTCCCGGCAGGCAGCAGCGAAGCCTGGTAGGCCATGTTGAGAGAACGCATCAGCGCCACGTCCTCCCATGCCGGCTCATGGGCCCCATATCGGCGGCGCCAACGTGCCAACAGCGCGCTGAGCAGTGGTTCGTCGATGTCGCTCGCCGCGAGCGGCGTGCGGAAGATGGTCGGTGATGACTGGCCTCGGAAGCTAGACACCATATGCGTGCCGAGGATGGCCGGTGTGCTGCCAATGACGTCCTTGTAGTGCCGGTCGAGCATCCACGGGTAGATCGCGAAGGCCTCGCCGAACAGAACGCGGTGCCCGCGCGGATAGCGAAGCTCCATAGCGCGCCCGTGGGTGATGGCCGACAGTGCGACGGTGTCTCGGAAACTTCCCAGGGCGGCGACGGTGCGGAAGCTTGGTGGCGCATCGGCATCGAGTAGGAGGACGGCCGGCTCGAACTTCTCTCCGAAATTATCCGAGAAGCGATTGAGGAATTGCTTGAACGTCGGATGGGCGCGCTTCAGGGCCTTGACGCGAGGGTCATGAGCCGGCGCGATCGCCGCGATCTCGCAGTCGACGGCCTGGTCGAGGGGCACGTTGGGTAGGACGAACACTGGCGTCCATTCGACGGTCATACGCTATTCCTCAGGTGGCAGGCCTAGCCGCGGGGCTGTTCGCTCTTCCATAGGCGATGCTGCTCGCGCAGCTCCGCCTCGATGGCTGCTAGCCGGGCCCCGTAATCCAGGCCGTTTGGGCTTCTGGCGGCGACCTCGGAGGACGCAATGACGAGACGCCACGCGCCATAGTCGTGAAAGGGATTGAGTCCAATGACGTTGCCGAGCACGAGATCGCTGGGCGGCGGCGCGGCCAACAGCTTCGCGAAGGCTGTGGTCGCGGCGTTCATGTTCCAATCGGAGACGAACAACACCAGCGCGCAGAGGGCAAGCAAAACGGGTGGAGCGCCTTTCCATCGATAAATTTCGCGATGTCGTTTGCCGAAATCGATGCCACCGTTCGCAGCGACGAAGGTGCAGAGCGAGATCGCGGCCTCATAGTAGGGCTGGAGTTTGGTGGCGTCGAAAACCTCGCGCCCATGGTTTTTCCGGGCGAGCTCGGCCGCCTGTCGCCACGTCGCCTCTTCGAAAGGCAGGATGCCGCCTTTCACCAGATCGAACAGATCGAGGTGCTTTTCGGTGAATTGCTTCTTCGCGGCGGCTTTCCAATCGAAGGCCGGCATGTCGCCGTGGGATGGGTGGAACGGCCAGCGCTGATGGTAGGGATGTCGCTGTAGCGCCTGTGTCCATGGGATCGCCTCTAGCGGCAAGGACACCGTGAAGCGGGTGGCGGACTTGAGATCGAAAAACCACTGCCGCATGTCCCGGATGCGACGTTGGTCAAAGATACCCTGCTCTATGCCCTTGCAGACGAGAAGCCGAATCGCGCGCGTTTCCGCGCTCTTTTCTGATCCGAAGTCGAGAAGGCTATCCTGAGTCGAGCGCGTTTCGTCGTCGCCGTAGAATTCACAGAACGGATGATGGGCGTCGCCGCCGCTGGGATCGACAAATCTGAAATGTGCCTGTCGGAGAACCGCCTTAGAGGCCCGCGATCTTGCCGATCGAACGACGCCAGCACCGAATTTGCCGCACGATGAGCATTGAATATCGGCGCGGATCGCATCGCCAAACCCGCTTAGAAGTTCAGCCCCGTCGCGGTCCTGCGTTGGTTGTGCGCCGGTCATCAGGGTCGCGAGCTGGTCAACGTCGAGTTCGCGCGCGAACCTTATAGAAAATGCAGTTGCTGGCATTTGCCTTCCCCGGCGCCTTGATCGTATGCGCCGATCGAGCGACGCGATTACACACTACTTATCAATATTGGTGTTCTTCGTGGAGTGGTCAGTCGTCGGCGTTTATTGTCCTGAGATCAGCAAGGAAAGCCGTGCCGATTTCCACGGCCCGCTTGGCCGCGTCCGAGTCGACATCCACGCCGTGCGATGCCTCGAGCATGGATTGCACGACGCCGTGCATTTGCCTGATGCTGGCTGGAGAAACTCCCAGGCCTTGCAGTTTGCCGAGCATCTGCGAGATGCCCATCCGACGCGGATCGATGCCCTTAGCGACGACGAGTTCACGCAGGGCGCGCTCGATTTCGATACGAAGCTTGACGACCGACATGAGCGGGAATTCCCGCCCAAGCTCCTCGACCGTCGGAAGATCTTCTTGGAGCTGAGGAGGGAGCGCCTGCGAAAGTTGATATTGAGCCACCCCCATCGGCTTGCTCGAATCTCGCAAGGAGTACTCGACGATCACCTCGTTGCGTCCCTTGCACAGGATGATGCCGATCGTCGGCTTGTCGTCGGGATGGCGCAATTGCTCGTCCACGGCCGACAGATAGAAATTCATCTTGCCCGCGAACTCGGGTTTGAAATCCTCGATCTTCAGCTCGATCACCACGAAGCAGCGCAGTCGCAGATGGTAGAACAGCAGGTCGAGGTAATAATCCTGCCCGCCGACTTCGAGATGGTACTGGCTGCCGACGAAGGCGAAGCCCTTGCCGAGTTCGAGGATGAGCGAGCGGAGGTGTTCGATCAGGCCGCGTTCGAGATCGCGCTCTAGCATATCGGGGCCAAGCGAGAGGAAGTCGAACGTATAGGGGTCTTTGAGAATCTGCTGGGCCAGCTCGGATTGCTCGGCCGGAAGTGTCTGCGAGAAGTTGGTCAGCGCGCTTCCTTGACGGGCGAAGAGATTGCTTGCGATCTGGTGGGCGAGAACGTTCCGGCTCCAGCCGTGCTCAATTGTCTGCCGGGCATACCAAGCGCGTTCTTCAGATGCCGTGGTGGCATCGAGAAGGAGCATGTTGTGGCCCCATGGCAATTGTGCAGCAAGCTGCTGCACAAATTCGCCGTCGGGCCAGGCCTCTGCGAAGGTGCGCATATATTTCAGGTTTCGGGCTGAAAGTCCGGTCATCTCGGGAAAGGCTTGGCGGAGGTCCTCCGACAGCCGGTCGATGACCCTGGCGCCCCATCCCTCGCGCTCCTGCCGACTCAGAATATCGCGACCGATGGTCCAATAGAGCACCACCAGCTCGCGATTGACGGACAGGCCGGCCCGGTGGCGGGCAGCGGCGATCTTCTGCTTCAGGACTCCGACGAACGCGGCGTAGGTGTGTGCATTGACCTCGGTCGAGGGAGCGGAAGCCTTCGCTCGCCGAGAATGGACGGGTTTCGGCGGCCGAGAGGTCATGCGGCCGCTTTCAGGCGCTTCTTCGCCAGCATGGCGCGGACGAATTTATCCCATTTCGCCATGCCGGCGCGTTTCTCGACCATGTAGTGCCAGCGGTCGTAGTGCTTGGAACTGACATCTTGCAGCGCGTGGTTCTGCAGGCGATCGCGAATTTCCTTTGGCACGCCTGCCTTGCCGGCGAGCGTCTTGAACGTGCGGCGAAGATCGCGGTTTGTCGCATACGGGATCACGCCGCGATCTCTCTGCCGCCAGACAAAGCTGTACAGAGTGCCGTGGCTGACCGGCTTGGACGGGTCCTTCGCGGAGGGGAAGAACCAGCCGTACTCGTTCGGCTTGATCGATTCGATCAGTTCAGCGGCGAGCAACGGTACAGGGACGGCGTGCGGCTGGAGGTTCTTAGTTTTCGACCAGTCTATGATCCGCTCCTTGGCGTCCCATTGATCGACATGAAGCCGCGCAATCTCCTCGACGCGTTGGCCGGTCAGCATGATGAGTTGCACTGCTCGTGGATAGGAGGGGTGAACCGGCGTGTCGGGGTGGTCCAGCCAGCAATAGAGCTGAACAAACTCGTCTTCGTCGAGCCAACGCGTGCCTTGGACCTTCGGCTCGGTAGGAATGCCGGTTGCCGGGTTGAACGGAAGCCGGAAGCGCCGAGAAGACTGCTGCCGATAGTCGTTGTCGGACTTCATGCCCCAACTGAATGCCGCATGGAGATAGGAGCGGACATGATCGGCCATTGATTTCGCGCCGCGCTCGTAAATCGGCCGTATCAGCTCGATGATCTCCTCGGCCTCGATCTCGCGGGCGAGGCGGTTACGTCCGAGCGTATCGGCGATCTTGTTGAGGCCCTTTTCCGTTTCCTTCCAGGACGGCTTCCCCGCGTCCTTGAGCGCGGCAACATAGCCTTCGAACAGATCGGCGACCGTGCCGGGACGCGTATCGGTCGCAATTTTGATGCTCCGGCCCCTCTGGATGACGTCGGCGAAGTCGCGCTTGAACATCTCGCGCGCCTGAGCGAGCGACATGGAAGGGTACGCGCCGAGCTTCTTTTTGGTCCGCTTTCCGTCACGCCACTGCTGCGCCATCCAGTCCGCTGTGACGCGCTTCGGCATGGGCTTGAGGACAAGCACGAGGCGACCGGTGCCGCGGCCTTCGCCATCGGCGAGATTTTCCTGCTTCTGGCTTAGCTCAACCCGCTTCAACGCATGTCGGATCGCGGTGTCGGTCAGGCTTGGCATGGCGTTTTCTCCTGTTCCGCAACTGGGATCGGTCGAGGAGAAACGGGGATCGTTTGCTGGGATCGGAAAGCCGCTTTCAACCCCTCTAACCGCTCCCAATTTGCCATAACCGCCCCCTGTACGCAATGCGCGAAAAGCGGCTATTTCATTGATGATTCAGCGGTATTCAGCGTGATCGAACGTGATCATTGAGGGGGTAGTGGGATGGTTGTGCACCAGAATCACGGCGGCGGCGTTGTGCTTCAGGGAGACCTTGACGACCTCCCGGGGGTAAACGCTCGCCGCATCCAGTGAGCCGCGAAACAGCTCATGAAAGGCGATGATCCGATGCTTGCTGTCGAGCAGCAGCAAGGCGAAGACCTCATGCTCATACGCTTCCAGCAAGGTCTGCAGATGCACGAAGACCTCACTCGGAGAGGTGAGTGCTCGCCCTCGACGCAGTCGCAGGCTCGCCAGCTGCTTTGCCATCAGCAGGATGTCGGCTTCGGTGACAGGGGATTCGACCAGGTAGGTGCCGGTGGTCTCACCGGCCTTCAGCTTGTGCAGTTTCATGGCTTGCTCCAGGAGCCGGTAAGGGTGGGTTGAGTGAAAGGCCCTGCCGCTGGGATCGGGCTTCCAGCTTCTCGGCCAAGGTGTGCTTTGTAGAAGTCCGGGCCGGTTTGCTTGGTGAGGATTCGCCGCCACCTTCAGCCGGAAAGAACTCCTCGACGATGGCCCGACCTTCTTCCTCGCTGTCCTCGAAAGCGCCGTTGGCGAATCCGTAGCGTGCGGCCTCATCCAGCGAGCCCTGATCGAACCCAGCGGACTGGCGCGCCTCATCCAGTTGCCTGGCGGCCAGCAAAGCGTCTTCCAGGCTCGTGCCACTGCGAAGGGTGATGTCGGCGTAGAAGATCGGTGTGCCATGGCTCTGGCGGGTCGACTTGCCACGTAGCCGTAGCTCCAAGGGCAGGCACGCAAGCCGGTTGCCGGAAAGCGCTTTCAGGTACTGCAGACGCGCAGCCAGCGTACGGATGCTGTTGAAGCCCGTAGTGCGGAACACGAAGCTGCCCAGCGGATCCTCATCCCCGATGACCACGTTGAGTCGGCCATAGGGTTTGCAGGCGCCACGCTGAGCGAGCGGACAACCATCAGGCGAAGGGCAGGGCAACGACGCGATGCCGTCGGCCGTGCGGCGCTTGCAGGTCTCGCCGTTGCCCACACAGATCGGCCGTCCGGTCAGCCGATCGAACAGGGTGTACTCGGCGCGGAAGTTGAGCTCCGGCTCGTTGAACAGTAGCCGGATGGGAATGCTACGCAGCTTGTTTTGCGGGTCTTGCTGACCCTGGCGCAGCTCGTCATTGAGTGGGTGCAGTAACCAGCCATCCCTGCCCTGTACCTGGGAGGTGATGGTGAACTGGTCATCCTTCTCCGGCAGACGTTTGCCATCTTTCTCGACAACCTTGCCGATGGAAATCCGCCCGAGCACGGGCGGGGTGATCGCCAGGCCTTTCAGCATGGTGGTTCTCCTGAATGAAAAAAGGCCACCCAGGCAGCAACGCCCGGATGGCCAAGGGGGAAGAGGAGTTTTGAAGTGGAGTGGGACGGAGCAGTGAAGCGAAGAACAACGAACGCGCGAAGCAGACTGCTCAGGTGATCAGAAAGCGCCGGCTACCCGGTTTGCTGAGCGGATACTTGGCCTGCAGGTAGGGCTTGTCCTTCAGCAGACGCTCCAGGTCGAAGCCCACGCTGTCCTTGGCTTTCTTCCAGGTGATCTGGCCGCTGCCGAACCTGGCCCGGGTGGCATCGCCCATGGCCTGTTGCAGGGTCTGCTTGAGCAGGGCTTCGCGCTCTTGCTGCTGGGCGATGCTGTTGCGCAGCGCCTTGAGTTCGACATAGGCCAGGGTCAGTACCGGGTTGTGGCTGAAGTCCACGGTCTTGCCGGAGTCCTGCGGGTAGAGGCAACGTAACGCCTGATCAGCAGAGTCAGAGCCGTCGGCCGGCGGCGGAGTATCGGTCACCACGTACTGCCAGAAGCGCCTTTCCAGCTCGATCAGCCGAGCGATCATCAGCTCGTCACGCTCGATGCGGTGAATCTCCAGTGCCTGTCCGCCGATCAGCACGGCCACATCCGCCGCCTGTTTACCGGTCACGGCCAACTGGTGCATCACTTGCAACTGCACATACTCCGGTACGCCTTCTCTCCAGAGGCGTGCGCCGTTTATGCCGGCGGTCTTGCACTCGAGGATCTGCACGTCCTGGGCGCCAATCACTTCGCGGTCGATGTTGGCCAGCATCCAGGACAGGTCAGGATCCGGATGCTGCAGCACCGCATTGACCCGACGTACCCGCCGGCCGGTGCGCTTGCGGTAGTGCGCCGCGACGATGGGTTCCAGCACCGTGCCCCAGTAGGTGGCAGTGCTTTCGTCCTGCGGATCCGGCTTGGGTAGACCTGCATCGCGGCCGGTCTTTTCCAGCCACAGTTCCAATTGCGATTTGTACGGATTGAGGCCCACGGCTGCGGCGGCGTCGGAGCTGCCGATCCCGCGCTTGCGGACATCGAGCCACTCTGCGCGTGGCATGGCCTTGGTGGTGACCAGGCGCAGGGCAGGGCGGGTTTTCGGTTGAGGTGTATTGGTCGAGGGCGTTGCCATGTTCTGTTCCTTGCAGACAGCACAACGCCCGACCAGCACGACGCTGACCGGGCGTTATGGGAGGGAGGAAGTAGGAAAATCCGGTGATCAGGCGACCATGTGCAGCGCCGCATCGAGCGCACGTTGCTTGATCTGTGCGCCCTGGCCGAACCAGGCCGAGTCCATGCGATATTCGTTGCTGCGTGCCCGTCGCTGGTGGTCGACGTACTCGGTCACGGCATTGAGCAGGCCCCAGGCGGTACCGCGTGCTGATTCCAGATCTGAACCACGACCACGGCCGTCGTACAGCTCCTGGACCTTGCGCAGGGCGCGCTCGTTGGGCAGAACCTCAGGTAGGTTGCCGGTCGGATTGGTTTCGCAGAGCACGTTCATGAAGAAGCCCAGTGCTTCATGCCACTGCACCTTGCGCTCAGCCAGCATGCGCATGCGGTACATGAAGTCGTCCCATTGCGAGACGGCGATGCCGAGTTGCTTTTTGACGGCCTTCGGATCGAAGCGGGTGTTGTGCGGCACCTTGATCGCACGACTGGTGCCATCGAGGGCGATGGTCAGGGTGTTGTTGCAGACCACGCGCACGGTCGTTGGTGTGGCCGTGGTTGCCAGGGTGCCGTCGCAGGACGTGGCCAGCAGCAGGTAGCCGTTGACCTGATCGTTGCCCTTGATCGCAGTGCCTTGGCCGGTCCTGGCCAAAGCCCAGAACTTGCGACCACCCTTGAGCACACCAGCCGTTTCCAGCTCGTAGCCGGAGACCTGGGTGAGGTCGCGATAGAACTCCAGTACCTCGCGAGGCTGGACGGTGTGGTAACGGCTGGACACCACCGACAGGGGAGCCTTGGTATCGGAGCGGAACAGGACCTTCTGCTCGGGGAAAGAGTGGATGCTGCCTAGGTGGCCCACCGAATCCGACTTGAAGTGGACAGGACTTTCCAGAATCTGCCAGTCCATACCGGCTTCATGCTGCCAGGTTTCGATGGGTTGTTTCGGGGACAGGCGGCTGCCCAGGCCATGCCAGGGGGCGGCGCCAACGTAGGCCATTTGCTCGATGAGATGTGCCATGAGGATTTTCCTTTGGGTGCGAGCCGGCATAAGCGCTGCGCAAGGCGCAGCACCGGCAAAGTTGGATGAGAGAGTGAAGCGAGAGAGAAGGGCGGAGTCCGAAAAGCGGAGAGCGATAAAGCCTGATCAGGCCGGCAGGTTGAAGCGGTGACCACAGGCCAGGCAGAGGTTGTGGGCGAGAACATGACGGTCCAACTGGTCACCGAGCTGAGCGCCCAGGACACAGCCGCCGGCACCGCCAACGAGACCGCCGAGCACTGCTCCCGATAAAGCACCGAGCGTGATCCCTAGCGGGCCTGCCACTGCACCGATCACGGCACCGGCCTGACTGCCGGTGAGGGCTGCACTGGCGCCACGGGCGGCACCGCCGACAGTACCGATGGCGGCGCCGATGGTCATGGCGGAATGGGTGGATTCAATCTGGGAAGAGCGACAGCGAGGGCACTGCAATGACATGGATGAGGCTCCAGGGTGGGCTGATGTCAGGGCAGTAATGTGTGATTGAGATTTTTTAGACTCAGATCGATTGGGAGTAGACAATGACCCGACCTGTATCCACGAGCCAGTTCGTCATCATTTCCGGCTGTTCAGGCGGAGGTAAGTCGACGCTTCTCACGGAGCTTCAGCAACGTGGGTATGACGTGATCGAAGAGCCTGGGAGGCGCATCGTTCAGGAGGAGCTGCGAAAGGGTGGTCAGGCCTTGCCTTGGATCGACATGGTGGGATTTTTGCGCCGTGTCATCCAACAGGCGCAGGATGACCATGCCAACGCTCAGCGAAACAGCTCTCAATGGGTGTTCTTTGATCGTGGTCTGGTCGACGCAGCGGCCGCACTGCAAGCGCAGACAGGCGAGCCCTTGCTGGCGACTCTAGGCCAGTCCTATCGCTATCACTCGATTGTGTTTCTGACGCCACCCTGGCCGGAAATCTATGTTCAGGATGCAGAGCGTCGTCATGCCCTGGATGCTGCGCTAGCGGAATACGAGCGGTTGCTACAGAGCTATCCGGCCTTGGGATATGCGGTATCGCTTTTGCCGAAAGCGAGTGTGGTGGAGCGTGCAGACTTTGTGCTGAGCAGCTTGGCTGAACTCTGACCTGTGACCACTGATGGGGTGGTCTGGTGATACAAGTCCACATTATCGAGAGCCGACTCGGTGGGCGCGGTAGCTTCCGGTCATAAGCGCCCGCTCACGGCCGATTCTGTTGAAAAAGTAGCTGCTTCCCCATGCTTTCGGCAGAATTGCCCTGTCAGCGAGCGCGGGGGCGAACAGCATGATGGGACAGCTACCGAGTGGGCAGCAGCGGCTGTTCTACTCGTTCAATCTGGAAGACCACGTTCCGCCCCAGCACCTCTTGCGCATTATCGACCAATGCCTGGATCTCAGCGATCTGCGTGCACATCTGGCCGACTTCTACAGCCCTATTGGACGCCCCTCGATCGACCCTGAGTTGATGGTGCGCATGCTGGTCGTTGGCTACTGCTACGGCATCCGCTCCGAGCGACGACTATGCGAAGAGGTGCATTTAAATCTGGCCTATCGCTGGTTCTGCCGACTGGGTCTGGAAGACGAAGTACCCAATCACTCAACCTTCTCGAAGAATCGTCACGGCCGCTTCCGTGACAGCGGTCTGTTCCGCTGGTTGTTCAATGAGGTGCTGCGACGTTGCATGGCAGCCGGCCTGGTCAAGGGCGAAGGCTTCGCCGTCGACGCCAGCATCATCAAGGCGGATGCCAGCAGGCAACGTGGGACGGCGGGTGATGAAGTCGATTGGAACGATCCAAAGCTCAGCAGCCGCGCCGTACGCGAGTACCTCGAAGCCCTTGATGAAGAGGCGTTGGCTGAAGCCCTCCCCAAGAAGATTTCACTCACCGATCCGCTGTCTCGTTGGACAGCAGCGCCAGGCGGCCCGGCTTACTTTGCCTACTCCACCAACTACCTGATCGACACCGAGCACGGCGTGATCATGGATGTAGAAGCGACTCCGGCGCATCGTACCGCCGAAGTCGACTCGACCAAGACGATGGTCGAGCGTGTCGAAGCGCAGTTCGATCTCACGCCGGAACGCCTCATCGGCGATACCGCCTATGGCACTGCCCCGATGCTGGCCTGGATGGTTGAAGAAAAGAACATCGAGCCACACGTGCCGGTGTGGGATAAGACCGAGCGCAAGGACGGCAGTCTCTCCAGTAACGACTTCCACTGGAATCCAGAGACCAATGAATACCGCTGCCCAGTCGGCAAACCGCTACGCAGTGAATGGCGTACCTTCACCCAGCAACGGTCTCGGGTGACCAAGGCCAACACCATCATCTACCGCTCCAGCCAAAGCGACTGCGCCACCTGCCTGCTGAAAGCGAAGTGCTGCCCCAATACCACATTCCGCAAAATCACTCGGAGCGTCCACGAAGCGGCTCGTGACGTGGCGCGACGCATCGCCAAGACACCGGAATACCTCGTCTCTCGTTGCGAACGGAAGAAGGTGGAGATGCTGTTCGCCCACCTCAAACGGATCATGAAACTCGACCGTTTACGACTGCGTGGACTGACGGGTGCGACTGACGAATTCACCTTGGCCGCGACTGTGCAAAACCTGAGACGTATGGCCAAGCTGCTGCCTCACGGGCCACCGATCACGGGATAGGTGCGCCTGGGGCGAGCAGAAACCCTCGAATTAACCGTCAGACCTGGGCAAGGAAGCTCAGTGAAACGCCGAAAGGCAAAGTGAAGTGGCTTGCAGCCACTTCGACAGCAGGCACCGCTGACCAACTGGCTGCCGCAGAACTTAGTTTTTCAACAGAATCGGCCAGAAGGGGACGGTCAAGGCCCAGGCTCGATGCAACATTAGTACATGAGCCATCCTCCAGTGCATTCAGAAAGGATATTACTCCCAGCTATTGTCTTAGGTCGCGAGAGGTACTGGGCACAAGTGACTTTGGTCAAATAGTGAAGTATCGTTTGGGTGTTTTCACGAGTCAGCCCAGCTTCTAGCGAATAATCCTATCGGTGATTCAGGCGAGATCTTAGGACAACGTACCCCCAAGGAGTCCTCCGGTAAGCGCGCAGCCCAGAACGACGAGCCAAGGTGGTAGCTTCCAGTAAATCAGTGCCACTAGCGCCAGCAGTGCCATGCCGAAGTCCTGCGAAGTGTGGATGGCACTTGTCCATACTGGTTGATACAGAGCTGCCAGCAGCAGCCCCACCACTGCCGCATTGATGCCGGTCAGAGCAGCCTGGGTACGTTGGCTACGGCGTAGTTGCTCCCAGAATGGCAGCGCACCAGCAACCAGCAGAAAGGACGGCAAGAAAATTGCCAGCAGGCAGATAAGCCCGCCCAGCCAGCCTGAAGGCGCGCCTTGCATCGATGCCCCAAGAAACGCCGCAAAGGTGAAGAGCGGCCCAGGAACGGCCTGAGTTGCGCCATAACCCGCAAGGAACACTTGGTTATCAACCCTGCCTGTTTGCACCACCTCGGCTTGCAATAGTGGCAACACCACGTGGCCACCACCGAATACCAAGGAACCCGCACGGTAGAATGAGTCTACAATCGCCAGAGTACTGTCAGGGAATAGAGCCGCCAGCAGCGGTAGTCCGATCAGCAGAGCGAAGAATAGCGCAAACCAAATCAGACCAGCTCGAGCGTTCAACTTGATCGGTAAAGGCTCGTGTGGGTCCCCTTGTAACGGTTTGAACAGCAACAGCCCCGCCACTGCCGCCAACACGATGACGCCGAGTTGTCCCCAGGCAAATGGAATCGCCAGAACCAGGCAGGCGGCAACAGCCATGATGGAGACTCGCGGGGCATCTGGGCAGAGGGTACGGCCCATGCCCCAAACAGCTTGGGCGACTACAGCCACAGCCACCACCTTGAAGCCGTGCAGCACCCCGGCAGGAAAGACATCCGCATAGCGTGCAATGCCGAGCGCAAACAGGATCAGAGCGATTGCTGAAGGCAGGGTGAAACCTAACCATGCGGCCAGAGCGCCTGGATATCCAGCCCTTGAGAGGCCAAGTGCCATGCCAACCTGGCTACTGGCCGGCCCTGGCAGGAACTGGCAAAGCGCAACCAGATCGGCATAGTTACGCTCGCTCAACCAACGCCGACGGTTGACCAACTCATCCCGGAAGTACCCTAGGTGCGCGATAGGGCCGCCGAAGGAGGTCAGGCCAAGACGGAGAAAAATCAGGAAGACGCGCCATGGACTGTGGTCGTTGATCATACCGTCTCTCGAAATCCGTTAATTTGCAGCATGTTCATGACAACTGGGGTATACGTTCAGTGGGAGGTTTCCCGATGAATGCTGTGTCGCGGCAATGCAAGTGCGATTCCTGCAGCCAGCAGTACAAATACGGCAGATATCCACAAACACGCTGCCATCCCATGTGCCTGAAATATCCACCCCGAGAGCAGCGTACCGATAAGGCGCCCTAGGGCGTTGGACATGTAGTAGAAGCCCACGTCCAAGGACACCCCGTCCTCCTTGGCGTAGCTGACGATGAGGTAACTGTGTAGCGAGGAGTTCACCGCGAACAGCACGCCGAACAGCATCAGCCCGCCCAGCAATACCACCTGTGCCGACCAGCCGGCGCTCAGCCCCAGTGCGATCAGCGCCGGTAAACCGGCCAGGGCCAGAGCCCAAGAGAAGGCAGCACGGCCATCCGGCACGTGCCCGCTCTTCTTGCCGGTAATACTGGGTGCAAAGGACTGCACGATGCCGTAGCCGATGATCCAGGCGGCAAGGAAGCCACCCACCAGCCAGAAGTCCCAACCGAACACGGTACTCAGGTACACCGGCAGCGCCACCACGAACCACACGTCGCGAGCGCCGAAAAGGAACAGTCGCGCGCCCGAGAGAATGTTGATCGCCCGGCTCTTGGAAAGCATGTCGCGGAACTTCGGCTTAACCTTAGCCTTGCCCAGATCCTTCTTCAGCAGCACCAGGCTGCCCAGCCAGATCAAGGCCAGCACTGCCGCCATGGCCAGCACAGATCCGGTGAAACCGAGCAGAGCGAGCAGCGCGCCGCCGAGGAAGAAGCCGACGCCCTTGAGCGCGTTCTTCGAGCCGGTGAGGATGGCCACCCACTTGTACAGCGTGCCCTGCTGGCTGTCCGGCACCAGGAGCTTGATCGAGCTCTTGGCGCTCATCTTGTTCAAGTCCTTGGCGATGCCCGACAGCGCCTGGGCGCCCATCACCCAAGGTACGGTCAGCCAGGCGGCCGGCACCGTCAGCATCAGCAAGGCTAACACCTGCATGCCCAAGCCGATGTTCATGGTGCGGTTCAGACCAAGGCGCGCGCCGAGGTAGCCACCCACCAGGTTGGTGATGACGCCGAAGATCTCGTAAAACAGGAACAGCGCTGCGATCTGCAGCGGCGTGTAGCCCAGGGTGTGGAAGTGCAACACCACCAACATGCGCAGCGCGCCATCGGTAAGGGTGAAGGCCCAGTAGTTACCGGTAACCAACAGGTACTGACGCACTTCCGCGGATAGGGCTGACAACGCCTTCATGATCGCTGATTACTCCGCCGCGCCGACCAGTCGCGCCAGCTCCGCCGCGCGATTGGCATAGCCCCACTCGTTGTCGTACCAGGCGTAGATCTTCACCTGGGTGCCAGCTATCACCAGCGTCGACAGCGCATCGATGATCGAGGAGCGCGGATCGGTGCGGTAGTCGATGGACACCAGCGGGCGCTCTTCGTAGCCCAGGATGTTCTTCAACGGGCCTTCGGCGGCCACCTTCAACAGTGCGTTGACCTCCTCGGCGGTGGTCGCACGTTCCACCTCGAACACGCAGTCGGTCAGCGAGGCATTGGCCAGCGGCACGCGCACGGCGTGTCCGTTCAGCTTGCCGCGCAGTTCCGGGAAGATCTCGGCAATGGCCGTGGCCGAGCCGGTGGTGGTCGGGATCAGGCTCATGCCGGAGGCGCGGGCGCGGCGCAGATCCTTGTGCGGCGTGTCGAGGATGCTCTGGGTGTTGGTCAGGTCGTGGATGGTGGTGATGGAGCCGTGGCGGATGCCCAGGGCCTCGTGGATCACCTTGACCACCGGCGCCAGGCAGTTGGTGGTGCAGGAGGCGGCAGTGACGATGCGGTGCCGGGCCGGGTCGAACAGGTGCTGGTTGACGCCCATCACCACGTTCAGCGCCCCCGTCTCCTTGACCGGGGCGCAGACCACCACACGCTTCACCCCCTGATCCAGATACGCCTGGAGCACGGCGACGGTCTTCATCTTACCGCTGGCCTCGAGCACCAGATCGCAGCCACTCCAGTCGGTGTCGGCGATGGCCTTGTTGGCACTGACGCGAATGCGCTTGCCGTCGATCACCACATTCTCGCCGTCGCTACCCGCTTCGTACTGCCAGCGGCCATGCACCGAGTCGAAGTTCAGCAGGTGGGCATGGGTCGCGGCATCGCCGGCCGGGTCGTTGATCTGCACGAACTCCAGCTCGGGACAGTTCCACGCAGCGCGCAGTGCCAGGCGGCCGATGCGGCCGAATCCATTGATACCGACTTTGATCGTCATGGTGTGTCTCGCGTAAAGGGTAAGGGTCAGTGAGTCGCGTCGAACTGGTTGATCCAGTTGATGTGCGCGGGATGCTGAATGGCTTTGGGGCGCAGGGCCTGTACCAGAGCGATGGCATCGGTACGCGGAATACCAGCCTCGATCAGAATACGCGCGGCGATCAGCCCCGTACGGCCGGAGCCGCCCTTGCAGTGGATGGCCAGTGATTGGCCCGCACGCAATTGGTCGAGGATCGTCTGGTGGGACTTCTTCCAACCCTGGCCGAAGTCTTCGAGCGGCACATGCTCATCGGATACCGGCAGGTGATACCAGCCGAGATCGAGGGCTTGGCAGTGCTTGGCAATCTGCTCGGCGCCATTGGCGGCAAGCTCGCTCTGCGGCATCAGAGTAATGACCGCCGAAGCGCCGGCTTGCTTGAGTGTGGCCAGCGCCTCCTCAAGCGAGGTGTTCTTGGTGCCTGGGCAGGGCGTGAAGATCAGCTTGCCAGGAATACCGGAGATGCTGAGCAGGTCGTACGGGTGACTCATTCAAGGTGTTCCTTCGATCAGATGGCGCGCTGATTGACGCGCTTGGAGAGTTCTTCCGCCGATTCCTTACGTTCGGAGTAGCGGTCAACCAGGTAGTCGGAGCGGTCGCGCAGCAGCAGGGTGAACTTGACCAGCTCCTCCATCACATCCACCACGCGGTCATAGAACGAGGACTGCTTCATTCGGCCGTTCGCGTCGAATTCCAGGTAGGCCTTGGGCACCGACGACTGGTTGGGGATGGTGAACATGCGCATCCAGCGGCCCAGCACACGCAGCTGATTGACCACGTTGAACGACTGCGAGCCGCCACAGACCTGCATTACCGCCAGGGTCTTACCCTGGGTCGGGCGAATCGCGCCCATGGCTAGCGGTACCCAGTCGATCTGCGCCTTGAATACGGCGGTCATCGAGCCGTGGCGCTCGGGTGAGCACCACACCTGTCCCTCCGACCACTGCATCAGCTCACGCAGTTCTTGCACCTTGGGATGGCTGTCCGGAGCATCGTCCGGCAGCGGTAGGCCACGTGGATCGAAGATGCGAGTCTCGGCGCCGAAGCGTTGCAGCAGACGTGCGGCCTCTTCGGTCAGCAGGCGGCTGAAGGAGCGCTCGCGGCAGGAGCCGTACAGCAGCAGGATGCGGGGTGGATGGGTCGAAGTCGACTCGATACCAAGCTTGTCTGGACTCGGTAGATCAGCCAGTTCGACATCCAGGTTGGGTAGCAGATCGTCTTGCATGATTACTCCTGGGGAACAGTGGTGGCGCCGTCGAACCAGCGGCGTTTGAGCCACCAGGCGACACCGACCAGCGAGATCAGAACAGGCACTTCCACCAGGGGGCCGATCACGGTGGCGAAGGCTACCGGTGAGGCCAGGCCGAAGGTGGCGATGGCCACGGCGATGGCCAGCTCGAAGTTGTTGCTGGCGGCGGTGAAGGCCAGTGCCGTGGTGCGCGGATAGTCGGCCTCCAGCAGCTTGCCCATCCAGAAGCTGATGAAGAACATCACCACGAAGTAGATGGTCAGCGGGATGGCGATGCGCAGCACATCCAGTGGTAGCTGCAGCACCATGTCGCCCTTGAGACTGAACATTGCAACGATGGTCAGCAGCAGCGCCACCAGGGTCAACGGGCTGATGCGCGGGATGAAGCGCTCGCTGTACCAGGCCTCACCCTTGCGCGCGATCAGCAGCTTGCGGGTGAGGAATCCGGCGAGGAAGGGAATGCCCAGGTAGATCAGCACCGACTCGGCGATATCGAGGAAGCTGGTCTCGATCACGCTGCCCTGCAGGCCGAATAGGGGCGGCAGCAGGCCGAGGAAAATCCAGGCGTAAACGCTGAAGAACAGGATCTGGAAGATGCTGTTGAAAGCCACCAAGCCGGCGACGTACTGGTTATTGCCGCCTGCGATCTGGTTCCACACCAGCACCATGGCGATGCAGCGGGCCAGGCCGATCAGGATCAGGCCGGTCATGTACTCGGGCTGGTCGCGCAGGAAGATCACCGCCAGGGCGAACATCAGCACCGGGCCAATAACCCAATTCTGAATCAGTGACAGCGCCAGGATGCGCTTGTCGCTGAATACCTGCGGCAGTTCCTCGTATTTCACCTTGGCCAGCGGCGGATACATCATCACGATCAGGCCGATGGCGATAGGGACGTTGGTCGAGCCCACGGATAGGCTGTTCAACCAGGCCGGGAAGCCCTCGAACAGGCTGCCCAGGCCCACGCCCAATGCCATGGCGAGGAAGATCCACAGGGTCAGGTAGCGATCCAGAAAGGACAGGCGACTCTTGCTCATGCTCAAGCTCCCAGGGTGCCGATTAGTGCCAGCTCGGCCTTGAGCTGCTCGGGGCTCAAACGCTCGAACGGCAATGCGAGAAAGGCCTGAGCGCGTGTGCGGATGATTGCCAGGGTGTGGTCGAAAGCCGCTTCGATCTGTTCGGTAGTGCCCTCCAGCTCGGATGGGGCAGCCAGCCCCCAGTGCGCCTTGACTGCCGGGCCGAAGAACACCGGACAGGCTTCTCCAGCTGCCTTGTCGCAGACTGTAATGACGAAGTCCGGGGACAGCTCCGCATGCACATCGCTGGACTTGCTGAACAAGCCCTCGGCAGCGATGCCGGCTTTTTCCAGCGTTTTCAGGCTGAGCGGATGTACCTCGCCCTTGGGCTGACTGCCGCCGCTGTATGCCTTGAAACCAGTCGGAGCCATGCTATTGAACACGGCCTCCGAGAGGATGCTGCGGCAACTGTTGGCGGTGCAGAGAAAGAGAATCTTCATCGGGTATTCCTTGGCGAATCTCAGCAGCAGGCCGCTGCACGCTCGGGACGGTCACCCATCTGCCCCAGACGCTTGGCATCGGGACTGAGCCAGTGGCGATTGGCCGCGAGTGCGGTCTGCAAGATCTGGACAACCCAATCAGGTAGGTTCGGATGCAGGCGGTAGTAGACCCACTGCCCCTGACGACGATCTGCCAACAACCCGCAGGTGCGCAGCTGGGCCAAATGCCGGGAGATCTTCGGCTGACTTTCTTCGAGCGCACAGGTCAGTTCGCACACGCACAGCTCACCCTCTTCGGTGATAAGCAGCATCGTGCGAATGCGGGTTTCGTCCGCCAGGCATTTGAAAACGGTGGTGGGAGTCAGGTGGTCGGCCATTGCAGTCTCAGCGCTTGTTTTTCACCAGAACGAACATCTTGATGCGCTCATGGATCTCGTGAAGGGTGTGACGGAAGGCTTCAGGCTTACTGCTGGTGGCGGGGTCTTCGAAGTTCCAGGCCAGAACTTCGCCGGCCCCCGGCAGTGCCTGGCATTCCTGTGCCGACTTATCGCACAAGGTGATGACGTAATCGAAACGCTCACCGGAAAACTCGTCGATGGACTTGCTGTGCAGGCCCTCGGTGCTGACACCCAGGTGCTCCAGTGCAGCCAAGGTGCGCGGGTCGACACCAGAAGGTTGTGTCCCAGCACTGAATGCCTCGAAGTGCTCGGAGTCCGTGTGCCGCAGAAGAGCTTCTGCCAGCTGAGAGCGAGCGGCATTGGCGGTGCAGACGAAGAGCACGCGGGTCTTATAAGCCATGGGGAATGTCTCAGGCTGATTCGGAAAATCGAATATATGATTTTCCGCATGAAAGGTAAACGATACTGCTCGATTTTCCAGTCCGCGCTCACTCCAATACCGCTGTAGGCCCACTGCATTCGAAAAATCGCTCAAGACATAGAGGTAACATCTGGTTACTCGTATATTCGATTTTTGTAATGAGACTGTCATCAGCGGCGCATTAGGTTTCCTCCACCCCAACCCGATGGAGAAATGCGAGATGAAAAAGCTGACCCTGACCGCCCTGATGCTGACCAGTCTCCTCGCCGGTACTGCCGCAGCCAGCCAGTACGACAAACCAGGCTTTATCACTGAGGTCGAAGACGGCCGCTTGTGGGTGTTCCGTGCGGACTCCCAGGAACTGAAGGACTTCAAGGCCAACGGTGAGCCTGCCAAGCAGTTCAGCGACATTGGCACCGGGCCGGATGGCATGACGGTAAAGGCTGCGGATGAGCAGACCCTGAAGGACTATCTGCAAACGCTCAAAAAATGACTCGCGAGTTACACGGATGAGAACTACGCTGAGGTTTCATCCGTGTGATACCCCCTGGCCGCCTTCGGGCGGCTTTTTCATTCGCCACCCACCCCGTGACGCAAGGTCGCGAGACCAGACAAACCGTGGTATGGTCGGCGCTCTCCCTGCTCTGACTGTTCAATACCTGACAGCATGATCGCCTCGAAAATCTCTGCCTGGCTGCCTACGCCGCCATAGCGCATAGCCCCCTCCCTGAGTCAGTCCGGCTTGCCGACTGAGTCGCCTTGCTGCGCCTGTAGCAAATCTGCCGCTCCGTGCGGCGCCACCTGATACCTACAACTTGAACTTGACGCTTTTGGCACGCCTTCCTGGCTTCGTGCTGTCGCGTCCATTGCCTTGGATTTACAGATGTTGCAGACAATCAAACAGAACTGGTTTTCGAACTTGCGAGGCGATGTGCTAGCCGGTCTCGTCGTTGCGCTTGCGCTGATTCCGGAAGCCATCGCCTTCTCCATCATCGCTGGCGTCGATCCCAAGGTCGGCCTCTATGCGTCATTCTGCATCGCCGTCGTGATCGCCTTCGTGGGTGGTCGGCCCGGCATGATCTCGGCAGCAACCGGGGCCATGGCATTGCTCATGGTGACGCTGGTGAAGAACCACGGCCTGGAATATCTGCTGGCCGCCACGCTGCTGTGCGGAGTGCTGCAGATCGTTGCCGGTTACTTGAAGCTCGGTTCCTTGATGCGCTTTGTGTCCCGCTCGGTGGTGACCGGATTCGTCAACGCTCTGGCGATCCTGATCTTCATGGCCCAACTGCCCGAACTGACCAATGTCACCTGGCACGTCTACGCCATGACGGCTGCAGGCCTGGGCATCATCTACCTGTTCCCCTATGTGCCCAAGCTCGGCAAGGTGATCCCTTCGCCGTTGGTGTGCATCCTGGTCTTGACCGCAGTAGCCATTTACCTCGGGCTGGATATCCGCACCGTAGGTGACATGGGCCAACTGCCTGACACCCTGCCAGTATTCCTCTGGCCGGACGTGCCGCTGACCTTCGAGACCCTGGCGATTATTTTCCCCTACGCAGCAGCGCTGGCCGTGGTCGGCCTACTGGAGTCGATGATGACCGCGACCATCGTCGATGACTTGACCGATACCACCAGCGACAAGAACCGCGAATGCAAAGGTCAGGGCATTGCCAATATTGCCTCTGGTCTTATGGGCGGTATGGCCGGCTGCGCCATGATCGGCCAGTCGGTGATCAACGTGAAATCCGGAGGGCGCACCCGCCTGTCCACACTAATCGCAGGCGTCGTACTGCTGTTGATGGTGGTGTTCCTCAGCGACTGGGTCAGCCAGATCCCCATGGCCGCGCTGGTGGCGGTGATGATCATGGTGTCCATCGGCACCTTCAGTTGGGACTCGCTACGCAACCTGCGCAAATTCCCGCTCTCCACCAACATCGTCATGGTGGCGACCGTGGTCGTGGTGGTTTTCACCCACAACCTCGCCTATGGCGTTCTGGTTGGTGTTCTGCTGGCGGCGATGTTCTTCGCCAACAAGGTCGGCCATTACATGGCGATTGGCTCCGAACTGAACGAGGCCGCCGACCACCGCACGTACAAGGTGAGTGGCCAGGTGTTCTTCAGCTCAGCCGACAAGTTCGTCGCGGCATTCGACTTCAAGGAGGCGATCAGCAAGGTGACCATCGACCTCAGTCGTGCTCATTTCTGGGATATCACCGCCGTCGCTGCCCTAGATAAGGTGGTGGTCAAGCTTCGCCGCGAAGGCACCGAGGTCGAAGTGCTGGGGCTCAATGAAGCCAGTGCAACCATCGTCGACCGATTTGGTATTCACGACAAACCCGATGCCATCGATCAACTCATGGGCCACTAATACGGAGAACAACAATGACTCACGTAACCGCTTGCATTGACGGCTCCGCCTCGGCTCCTGCTGTTTGCGACTACGCAGCCTGGGCCAGTCTTGCTCTGGATGCTCCGCTCACCTTCTTGCATGTACTGGATCAGCGCCAGTATCCGGTTTCGGCCGATTTGAGCGGCAGCATTGGCTTGGGCAGTCGAGAGCATCTGCTCGAAGAGCTCGCGTCGCTGGATGAGCAGCGCAGCAAGCTGGCTCTTGAACAAGGGCGAGTCATGCTCGCCGCTGCCAAGGAGCGCGCCATCGCAAACGGCGTGAGTTCGCCAGAAGCCAAGCAGCGTCATGGCGATCTGCTGGAAAGCCTGCGAGAGCTCGAAGACGATATTCGGCTGCTGGTTATTGGTCGCCAAGGCGAGTCCAGTGGCGGTGCAGAACTGCACGTCGGCAGCCAGCTGGAAAGTGTCATTCGCATCATGCACCGCCCTGTGCTGGTAACGCCGGCCAGCTTCAAGAGGCCGGAAAGCGCGATACTGGCTTTCGATGGCAGCGCCACCACGCGCAAGGGAGTGGAGATGTTGGCCGCTAGCCCTTTACTGAAAGGATTACACATCCATCTCATGATGGTTGGAGCTGAAACGGGGGAGAACTGGGCGCAGATGGATGCCGCCAGCTCAACACTGGCTTCGGCGGGGTATAAGGTGCAGACAGCCATCCGGGCTGGCGAGGTCGAGCCTACTCTGCACGCCTATCAGGCAGAGCACGGCATCGACCTGCTGGTGATGGGCGCCTATGGGCATTCACGCATCCGCCAGTATCTGGTCGGCAGCGCGACAACCAGCGTGCTTAGAACCGCGACTACGCCCGTGCTGTTGCTGCGGTAAAACACGAGCAACTGGAGCCATAGCGTATCTCAGCCTGCTTGATGTGGCGCATCGCCGAACATCACCTACCACTAGGAGTTCGGCGGCGCGAGAACAGATCACGATCAGCAGCTTTCCCAAACGTCGCACCGGCCTGTGTGCGCTCTTACCATGTGCAGGCGCTACCGATGAGTAGCCGGCTTATGAGCAGACGGGGGACACGGGTGGGTTGAAGGGGAAAAGTCTCTGGAAAGGGCAATCCTCCGATGCAAGAGCCGCTTCTGGCATGATCACCCCCCACTAGGGCACGTTCCAGTAACAGTTCAGATCGCCATCACATCTATGATGGCCGCTTAATTGCCTGCATTGAGGGCGGGGCAGGACATTCTGCTCTGCGGATGCAATCACTGAAGCTGGGGATCAGCACCACTGAATATAATGCGAACTCTCAGTGCTTTACATGTGCATTAACGCGCACATATAGTGCTCTGCATGAACAGCCCCCTTACGCATCGAACCCAAGCCATCGAAGCTGCCATCGACTCGCTCGACAGCGCATTCTTCAAAGCTCTCTGCGAGCCGCCGCGAGTGGCGGTGTTGAAGCGCGTGATGCAGCTCGGGCGCGCTGACGTGACCGAGATCGCAGCGGAGCTACCGCAAGAGCGCTCTGTGGTTTCCCGTCACCTGCAGGTACTGCTTGAGGTCGGCATCGTCCGCTCGGCCAAGTCAGGCCGTCAGGTTTTCTACGAGGTCGATGGGCCAGCCATCATCAAGAAGCTGGAAGACATCCTGCGGCACACCAAAGCCATTGCCCCCTTCTGTTGCCCAGGCAACCAACCCTGAGCTTTCATTTCCCCAAATACGTGTATAGGTGCGCATGAATGAACGTAAATAGCCAAACTTTCGATGCCATCGTCATTGGCGCCGGCCAAGCCGGCCTGGCGGCGGGCTGGCATCTGCGCCAACAGGGATTGGATTTCCTCATCCTGGATGAACAGCAGCGCCCGGGCGGTAACTGGCACAACTACTACGACAGCCTGAAGCTGTTCTCGCCGGCGGCGTACTCTTCGCTACCTGGTATGGCGTTCCCCGGAGAAGCGAAGCACTACCCGTTGCGACACGAAGTGGTGCGTTATCTCGAAGACTATGCCAAGCGCTTCCAACTGCCGATCCGTCCTAACACTCGGGTGTCTGCGGTGCGTCGCGACGAAGCTGGGTTCAGTGTCGACTCGGCAGATGGTCAGCATTTTCTAACTAAGGCACTGATAGTGGCCTCGGGCGGCTTTAGCCGACCGTACATCCCAAGCATTCCTGGGCTCGACAGCTTTGGCGGCACTCGCCTGCATAGCGCGCAATATCGCAATTCTGCGGGGTTCGAGGGGCAGCGCATTGTGGTTGTCGGCGCGGCCAACTCGGCGGTGCAAATTGCGCACGAGCTGGCACAAGTGGCGCAGGTCACCCTGGCCTCGCGCGAGGCCATCCGCTTCATGCCCCAGCGCACACTCGGTGCCGACTTCCATGATTGGCTGAAATGGACAGGCTTGGGAAATAGCCGTTGGCTCAGCGACCAGAGCACGCCGGTACTGGACGATGGAACTTACCGACGGGCATTGAAGGCTGGCCGCTACAGCCAGCGCCCCATGTTCCAGCAGGTCACGCCTACCGGTATCGTTTGGGCCGATGGGCAAGAGGAGCGAATTGATAGCCTGATATTCGCCACTGGTTTCCGCCCCAATCTGCCCTTCCTCGAAGGCCTGCCGGTGATGGATGATCGAGGCGATGTACTACAACGGCATGGAATCGCCACTCGCGTTCCCGGTCTGTATTTCGTTGGTCTGCCGAAACAACGCAACTTCGCCTCGGCCACGCTGCGCGGGGTTGGCCCCGACATCGAACACAACCTGAAGCATCTGCTGCGCTACTTGCAGGCTGCCCCTGCCGGCGTGGGCGGTGCTGCGTTGCAGTCATAACAACAAGAGCCCTTTCCGTGACCCACCCCGAAAGCCACCCGCCAACGATCAATCGAGTCAAACTCGTCTGGGCCATGGGTATCGCCCAGATCCTGGCCTGGAGCACGACGTACTACCTGCCGGCCGTACTGGCGACACCAATCTCCAAGGCCATGGGTTGGTCGCTGACCAGCGTCGTCGCTGGCCTATCCTGGGGGCTGCTTGTAGCTGGCGTCTGCTCACCGCTGGCGGGTCGCCAGATTGATCGCCATGGTGGACGGCCCGTCCTCGCCAGCAGCTCGTTGCTGATGGCGCTGGGACTACTTCTGATGGGGATGGCCGGCAATCTGCTCGTCTACTATCTGGCCTGGACATGCATCGGGGCGGCAATGGCTGCGGGCCTATACGACGCCGCGTTTTCCACACTGGGCCGCTTACTCGGCGACACTGCGCGCACCTCGATGACCGGCTTGACCCTACTTGGCGGCTTCGCCAGCACTCTGGGCTGGCCTCTGATTGCAGGCCTGGAACACGAGCTTGGCTGGCGATATAGCTGCTTCGTGCTAGCTGGAGCTCATCTATTCATCGGACTGCCAATCTATCTCTTGGTAGTGCCCAAAGAAGCTTCAACACCCATGCAGAGCATCCATGCGCAGGGGGCAAATGCTCCCTCACCATCACCAGAGTATCGCCAGCTTTTTCTTTTGCTGGCACTACTCCTGACGCTTCAATCGCTAGTGGTTTCGGCCATGTCCGTCCACCTACTTGATGCGCTGAAACTGCTTGGGATCGCCTCTGTCACTGCACTCGCCATTGGCATGGTGATCGGGCCCGCGCAGGTGGTGGGTCGCCTCGTGGAGTTCTCCGTAGGCCGCAACTTGCATCCTACTTGGTCGGCAAGAGGCGCCATTCTGCTGAGTGGCGTTGGCATCGTCATGCTAATGCCTGGTGCCCCATGGCTGGCCTTTGTAGCGATGGCGCTGTATGGAGCTGGCAACGGCATTCTGACCATCGCCCGCGGCACTCTGCCTTTGGTGCTCTTCGGCAAAGAAGGATACGGAGCGCGAATGGGACTACTGGCCCGCCCCATGCTGATTGCTCAAGCGACCGGGCCGGTCGTGGCTGCAATCGCAGTGGATAAGCTAGGGGCCCAAGCCTTGCTGGTGGCGATGACTGTTTTGGTTGCTACAAGCTTGATGGCGAGCTTCGGTCTTCCATCGACATCTGCATCATCGAAGATTGACGCCTCGTAAATGACCGCTTGTGGCCGATTCTGTTGAAAAAGTCCCTCCGCGATTTTTGCTCACGAAAGGGCGTGGTCGACATTGAAATCTGACTCGCTCAGAAGACGGGGCTGTCTTGGTTTTTACGTAGCAACGCCCAACTTGAGCATTCTTTGAACTGCTAAAAAGCAGTTCTCCCAGAGGCCGACTTTTTCAACAGAATCGGCCGGAAGCGGACTCCAGAGCACAGGGCAAAAACGATTAGACGACCTACCAGCCTGGAAGGGCTGGTAGGTCGTAAACGCTGATTCAGCGGCAAGGCCTTGGCTTCTACTGGGATTGATCCTCTGCCACGGCGGAACAAATTGAGACCTGTTCGTCGTTTATGGAACGGGCGAATTGTTGAGATTGGCCCGTTCGGGTGAAATCCGCCCACTTGAATATGGCCTAGCTGGATGCGATGGCCTGCTGGAGCTTGCAGGGAGGCGGGCAGATGAATCGAGTCCTCAATGTCACCACGGTATTCGGTGACGAC
>NZ_JAOCCV010000011.1:0-153390 GCF_029840585.1 Pseudomonas sp. GD03875
TGACCCTGCCGGCCTCCGCCCGAGAGGCGCTGGACGCCTTCGCCGCCTGCCCCGGCTGGGAACAGCGCGCGCGCTTGCTGATGCAGTGGGGCGAGCGCCTGGCGCCGCTGAGCGAGGACGAGCGCAACGAAGAAAACCGGGTCAGCGGCTGCGAGAGCCAGGTCTGGCTGGTGGGCGAGCGCGACGGCGCCACCTGGCACTTCCGCGCCGCCAGCGACGCCCGCCTGATCCGCGGCCTGCTGGCCGTGCTGTTGGCGCGGGTCGAAGGCCTGGACGATGCCGAGCTGCAGCGCCTCGACCTGGCCGACTGGTTCGCCCAACTTGGCCTCTCTCGCCAACTGTCGCCCTCGCGCAGCAACGGCCTGAACGCCGTGCTCCTGCGCATGCGCGAGCTGGCCGCGAACTAGCGACGCATCGCCTCGAACAAAGCGAACTCCCAGCGCCGCATCGCCAGCACCAGGGTGTAGCCCTCGCGCTCGTGCTCGGCCAGCTTCTGGTCGGCCAGGTGCTGCTGGGCGAACTCCTGCGCCACCCGCTGCAGGCGCTCCACGAAGGACGGCGCCAGCGCCCGGCTGATCCGCCCGTGCACCAGCAGCAGGCCCTCGTCGTCGCCGGCGAAGTGGCCAGCGTAGTAGTCCTGCAGCGCCTGCCTGCGGAAGTAGCGCATCACCGGGCCATCCGGCTGCCAGCGGAAGGTCTTGGCCAGCTTCAGCCGGTAACGGTTCAGCGGCTTGAGTTCGATCACCCCGAGCCGGTCCAGGCGGATCAGCGCGCGCACCGCCTCGGCGTCGCTCAGGCGGTAGGTGGAGACGATCTGTTCGAAGGTCCACTGGCTGAGCACGCAGATCGCCACCAGCAACAGCTGCTCATCCGCCACCACGGCCTGCTCCTGCTCCAGGCTCAGCCGGCCCAGCAGCGGCTGTGCTTCCACCACCTGGCGGGCCAGGTCGGCGAAGTCCAGCTGCAGCACGCGGCAAATGGCATCCACCCGCGACAGCGGCATGTCCGCCCTGGCGAGCATGCGCTTGACGTTGGATTCGGACATGCCCAGCTCCCGCGCCAGGTCCGCGTAGGTGAGCTGACGAGCCTTCAGCTCGCGCTTGATGATGTCTACCAGATCGGTGGTCGCGCCCATGGGTATCGCCTGAATGAACCAGGCAGACACTTATACGCCACCCAGCACACTGCAGAGAGACTTTTCTTCACCCCAGCAACAGACTGCGCCATCACAACCGACCTGATGGAGCAGACCGATGATCACCACCCCGCCACGCCCCGTGCCTCTCCCGCTCGCCCTGTTCGGACTCGGCCTGGCGCTCATCGCCCTCTTCGGCCCCGCCGTGCAGCAGCCGGAGCACTACCACGCCTTCGCCGACCAGCGCGCCCTGCTCGGCATCCCCTGCGCCATGGATGTGCTCAGCAACCTGCCCTTCCTGTTGCTCGGCCTGCTCGGTCTGGCCCGCCTGCGGCACATCGCCAACGCGCGCTGGCGCGGCCTGGGCCTACTGCTGAGCCTGGGGCTGCTGACCACCTTCCTCGGCTCCGCCGCCTATCACCTGACGCCCACCGACGGCGGGCTGCTCTACGATCGCCTCGGCATGCTGGTGCTGTTCGCCGGCGTGCTCGGCCTAGCGACCGCGGACCGCATGGGCCTGGCCGCCGGCGGCATGACTTCGTTCGGCGTGCTGGCGGGCGGCGCGGCCGGCCTATGGGTGTGGTGGAGCCAGGGCGACCTGCTGCCCTGGGTCGTGCTGCAGGGCGGCGGCATGCTGCTCCTGGCGCTGCTCGCCGTCGCCCGCCCGGTGCGTGGCGGCCATGGCTTCAGGCTGGGGCTGTGCGTCGCCTGGTATGGCCTGGCCAAGCTGCTCGAGCTGGGCGACAGCTACCTGTTCCAGCTCAGCGGCGAACTACTCTCGGGCCACAGCGTCAAGCACCTGCTGGCCGGGCTCGCCGTGCTGCCGGTGCTGTTACCGCTGATCGGCTGCCAGCCGGCCCGCAAGGCCGGCCGGCTGCCCAGACTTCTGGTCAGGCGCTAGGCCGGCGCTCCGAGGGTCGGCGAGCGCCGGCCGCCAGCTTGTCGACGAGGCGCGCGGCGGCGGCCATGCCGAAGCTGGCGGTGACCATCATCACCGCGCCGAAGCCGCCGGCGCAGTCCAGCTTGACACCCTCGCCGACGAAGCCCTTGGCCTGGCACACGGTGCCGTCCGGCTTCGGGTAGCGCAGCTGCTCGGTGGAGAACACGCAGGGCACGCTGTAGCTGCGCCCCGGCGTGCGGGAGAAGTTGTAGTCGCGGCGCAGGGTGGAACGCACCTTGGCCGCCAGCGGGTCGTTGAAGGTCTTGTTGAGGTCGGCGACCTGGATCTGGGTGGGGTCGACCTGCCCGCCGGCGCCGCCGGTGGTGACGATCTGGATCTTGCGCCGCTTGCACCAGGCGATCAGCGCGGCCTTGGCCGCCACGCTGTCGATGCAGTCGATCACCCCGTCGAGCTGCTCGGTGATGTACTCGGCCATGGTCTCGCGGGTGACGAAGTCGGCCACCGCGTGCACCACGCACGCAGGATTGATCGCGCGGATGCGCGCCGCCATCTCGTCGACCTTGGCCTTGCCCACGGCGCCTTCGATGGCGTGGACCTGGCGGTTGGTGTTGGTGATGCACACGTCGTCCAGGTCGAACAGCGAGATTTCGCCCACCCCGGTGCGGGCCAGCGCCTCCGCCGCCCAGGAGCCGACGCCGCCGATGCCGACCACCGCCACGTGCGCCGCCGCCAGGCGCTCCAGCCCCTCGCGCCCATACAGCCGGGCTATGCCGCCGAAGCGCTGTTCATCCGCCATCTCGCATCCCCTGGAAATCCGGCTGGCATTATAAGCCGCGCGCGGCGCATCCGGGCGGAACCCATCGGGCCATCGGCGGCCCAATGAGCGACCATCGGCTGCGCTATACAGTCCGGATGGCGCGGAGTAGCATGCGCGCCATCCGGCGTTCGCCGGTCTTCTCCAGTTCCTTTTCGCGGAACCCCCAAACAGCCATGCCAACGCGCAAACTCGGAATCAACCTGGTGGTCATCGTGGCGATCGCCGCCCTGTTCACCGGCCTCTGGGCACTCTACAACCGCCCGGTCAGCGCCCCGGAATGGCCGGAGCAGATCTCCGGCTTCTCCTACTCGCCCTTCCGCGCCGGGCAGAACCCGCAGCAGAACATCTACCCCGACGACGCCCAGATGCGCGCCGACCTGGAGCTGCTGAGCCAGCACACCGACAGCATCCGCACCTACTCGGTGGACGGCACGCTGGAGCACATCCCGCTCCTCGCCGAGGAGTTCGGCCTGCGGGTGACGCTGGGCATCTGGATCGGCACCGACCTGGAGCGCAACGAGCGCGAGATCGCCAAGGCCATCGAGATCGCCAACAACTCGCGCAGCGTGGTGCGGGTCGCTGTCGGCAACGAGGCGCTGTTCCGCAGCGAGATCAAGGTCAAGGACCTGATCGCCTACATCGACCGGGTGCGCGCGGCGGTCAAGGTGCCCGTCACCACCTCCGAGCAGTGGCACATCTGGCAGGAATACCCCGAGTTGGCCGACCACGTCGACCTGATCGCCGCCCACGTCCTGCCCTACTGGGAGTTCGTGCCGATGGAGGACTCCACCGACTTCGTCCTCGAACGCGCCAAGGACATGCGCCGGCTGTTCCCGAAGAAGCCGCTGCTGCTCTCCGAGGTGGGCTGGCCGAGCAACGGCCGCACCCGCGGCGGCGCCGAGGCCGACCAGGCGGACCAAGCCATCTACCTGCGCACCCTGGTCAACGCGCTGAATGCCAAGGGCTACAACTATTTCGTCATCGAGGCCTTCGACCAGCCGTGGAAGGCCAGCGACGAGGGCTCGGTGGGCGCCTACTGGGGCGTCTACAACCTGGACCGGCAGCCCAAGTTCGCCTTCGAGGGCCCGGTGATCGCCATTCCCCAGTGGCGCCTGCTGGCCGTGGCCTCGGTGGTGATGGGCCTGCTGGCCCTGGCGCTGATGCTGATCGACGGCAGTTCGCTGCGCCAGCGCGGCCGCACCTTCCTCACCTTCGTCGCCTTCGTCGGCGGCTCCGCCCTGGTGTGGATCGCCTACGACTACAGCCAGCAGTACAGCACCTGGTTCAGCCTGACCGTGGGCTGCCTGCTCGGCATCGGCGCGCTGGGCGTGTTCATCGTCCTGCTCACCGAAGCCCACGAACTGGCCGAGACCGCCTGGGTGCGTAAGCGCCGCCGGCCGTTCCTGCCGGTGATCGCCGACACCGCCTACCGGCCCAAGGTGTCGATCCACGTACCTTGCTACAACGAGCCGCCGGAGATGGTGAAGCAGACCCTGGACGCCCTGGCGGCCATGGACTACCCGGACTTCGAAGTCATCATCATCGACAACAACACCAAGGACCCGAAGGTGTGGGAGCCGGTAGAAGCGTACTGCCAGCAGCTCGGCCCGCGCTTCCGCTTCTTCCACGTGGCGCCCATCGAGGGCTTCAAGGGCGGCGCGCTGAACTACATCCTGCCGCATACCGCGCCGGACGCCGAGGTGATCGCGGTGATCGACTCCGACTACTGCGTCGACCGCAACTGGCTCAAGCACATGGTGCCGCACTTCGCCGACCCGAAGATCGCCGTGGTGCAGTCGCCCCAGGACTACCGCGACGGCGACGAGAACACCTTCAAGAAGCTCTGCTACGCCGAGTACAAGGGCTTCTTCCACATCGGCATGGTCACCCGCAACGACCGCAACGCGATCATCCAGCACGGCACCATGACCATGATCCGGCGCAGCGTGATGGACGAGCTGAAATGGGCCGACTGGACCATCTGCGAAGACGCCGAGCTGGGCCTGCGCGTGTTCGAGAAGGGCTACTCGGCGGCCTACGCCCACGAGAGCTTCGGCCGCGGCCTGATGCCGGACACCTTCATCGACTACAAGAAGCAGCGCTTCCGCTGGGCCTACGGCGCCATCCAGATCATGAAGGGCCACGCCCGCAGTCTGTTCCGCGGCCAGGGCTCGGAGCTGACCCGCGGCCAGCGCTACCACTTCATCGCCGGCTGGCTGCCGTGGATCGCCGACGGCCTGAACATCTTCTTCACCGTCGGCGCGCTGCTCTGGTCGGCGGCCATGATCATCGTGCCCAACCGGGTCGACCCGCCGCTGATGATCTTCGCCATCCCACCGCTGGCGCTGTTCTTCTTCAAGTTCGGCAAGATCATGTTCCTCTACCGCAAGGCCGTCGGCGTGGATCTGGCGCGCTCGTTCCAGGCGGCCATTGCCGGCCTGGCGCTGTCGCACACCATCGCCAAGGCGGTGCTGTACGGGGCGTTCACCAAGACCATCCCGTTCTTCCGCACGCCGAAGATGGCCAGCAACCACGGCATCCTCGTGGCCCTGGCCGAGGCCCGTGAGGAAGTGTTCATCATGCTCCTGCTGTGGGGCGCGGCCATCGGCATCGCCTTCGCCCAGGACATCGGCAATGCCGACGTGAAGTTCTGGGTCGCCACCCTGCTGGTGCAGTCTCTGCCATACCTGGCGGCGCTGCTGATGGCCCTGCTCTCCTCCCTGCCCAGGCCGGCCGGGGAAGAGGCCGGGCAAACCGCATAGCCCACCTCGACGGTGGTGGGTCGATGCCAGGGTGGGAGCGGCCTTGCCCGCGATAGGTGCCGACCAACGCGTGGTCTCCCACAAGAGCTTGCTCGTCGCTCTGGCGTGCGCCCGCTCACCGAAACGGCGGCCTTGGGGCCGCCGTTTTGCTTTAAGATGGCGAGCTTTCCGATATCCGCCGCTCCGGAGCCGTAATGACCGCCCTCTCCCCCACCCTCGAACTGGCCTTCGACCTGATCCGCCGCCCCTCCGTCACCCCGGTCGACGAGGGTTGCCAGGAACTGATGATGCGGCGCCTGGCCGCGGTGGGCTTCGCGGTCGAGCCCATGCGCATCGAGGACGTGGAGAACTTCTGGGCCCGCCGCGGCGGCGAGGGCCCGGTGCTGTGCTTCGCCGGCCATACCGACGTGGTGCCGACCGGCCCGCTGGACGCCTGGCAGTACCAGCCGTTCGAGGTCTGCGTCGACCAGCAGGGCATGCTCTGCGGCCGCGGCGCAGCGGACATGAAAGGCAGCCTGGCGTCGATGATCGTCGCCGTGGAGCGCTTCGTCGCCGACCACCCGGACCACAAGGGCGCCATCGCCTTTCTCATCACCAGCGACGAGGAAGGCCCCGCCCAGTACGGCACCAAGGCGGTGGTCGAGCGCCTGCGCGAGCGCGGCGAGCGGCTGGACTGGTGCATCGTCGGCGAACCCTCCAGCACCACCCTGCTCGGCGACGTGGTGAAGAACGGCCGGCGCGGCTCCCTCGGCGGCAACCTCACCGTGTACGGCAAGCAGGGCCACGTGGCCTACCCGCACCTGGCGAAGAACCCCATCCACCTGGCCGCCGGCGCCCTGGCCGAACTGGCCGCCGAGCACTGGGACGACGGCAACGCCTACTTCCCGCCGACCAGCTTCCAGGTCTCCAACCTCAACTCCGGCACCGGCGCCACCAACGTCATTCCCGGCGAGCTGAAGGCGGTGTTCAACTTCCGCTTCTCCACCGAATCGACCGTGGAAGGCCTGCAGCAGCGGGTCACCGACATCCTCGACAAGCACGGCCTGGACTACCACATCGACTGGTCGCTGTCGGGCCTGCCCTTCCTGACCCAGCCGGGCGAACTGCTCGACGCCGTGGCCGCCAGCATCCGGGCCGTCACCGGCCGCGAGACCACACCGTCCACCTCCGGCGGCACCTCGGATGGGCGCTTCATCGCCACCCTGGGCACGCAAGTGGTCGAGCTGGGTCCGGTCAACGCCACCATCCACCAGATCAACGAGCGGGTGCTGGCCAGCGACCTGGACCTGCTCACCGAGGTCTACTACCAAACCCTGGTCAAACTCCTCGCATGAAAATCCATGAACATGCCTGCTACGCAATCCGATAGCTGCGTTGGGCGGTACTCGCTCCTCGCCTATCTATTCGATATGTCTCGTCGCTGCGTTCCGTCCGCCTTGCTCTCGGGTCGCTCGCGACGGCCTGTTCATGGATTTTTCGCATGTTGACCTGCCCGATCTGCCAGGCACCGCTGAACACGGTCGACAATGGCCTGGCCTGCCCGGCCAACCATCGCTTCGACCGCGCCCGCCAGGGCTACTACAACCTGCTGCCGGTGCAACACAAGAACAGCCGTGACCCGGGCGACAACCAGGCCATGGTCGAGGCGCGCCGGCGCTTCCTCGACGGCGGCCACTACGCGCCGCTGGCCCGGCGCCTGGCCGCACTGGCCGCCGAGCGCGGCCCGCGCAGCTGGCTGGATATCGGTTGCGGCGAGGGCTACTACACCGCGCAGCTCGCCGAGCTGCTGCCAGGCGCCGACGGCTATGCCCTGGACATCTCCCGCGAGGCGGTCAAGCGCGCCTGCAAGCGCGCGCCGCAGCTGAGCTGGCTGGTGGCGAGCATGGCCCGTGTGCCGCTGGCCGATGCCAGCTGCGACCTGCTGGCCAGCGTGTTCAGCCCGCTGGACTGGCAGGAGGCGCTGCGACTGCTCAAACCCGGCGGTGGCCTGCTGCGCATGGGCCCGACCCGCGTGCACCTGATGGAACTGCGCCAGAAGCTGTACGACGAGGTCCGCGACTACGACGACCAGAAGCACCTGGAGCTGATCCCCGAGGGCATGCGCCTGGCCCACAGCGAGACCCTCAGCTTCCAGCTGCTGCTGGCCGATGCCCAGGCCCGCGCCGACCTGCTGGCCATGACCCCGCACGGCTGGCGCGCCAGCGCCGAACGCCGCGCCGCGGTGGTCGCCGAACCCTTCGAAGTCACCGTCGCCATTCGCTACGATTGGATCGAGAGAATCTAGAGAGCCCCGCCATGCGCCAACCCGATATCGAGATCTACCTCAAGGACGCCAGCCAGGACGCCATCACCGCCTGGCTGAGCGAGGCGCTCGGCTCCTGCAGCGAGTGGCAGCAGCGCGGCCAGACCTTCCAGTGCCGGGCCGGCGAGATTCCGGTGGTGTTCCTGCCCAGGGCCGTGGGCAAGTGGCACAGCCTGATGCTGGAGAGCGACGCCACACCCTGGCAGGACGACATCGCCTGCGCCCACGCCGCCTTCGCCGCACTCGGCGTGGAGGTCCGCTGCTCCACCGGCGGCTGGAGCGAGGAACAGGGCGAAGAGGACGCGGACCGCTGGATCAAGGTCAATGCGGAAGGCGAGCAGGAATTCATCTGGCGAACCGATTGAGCAGCCAGGCAGAACTCCTCATCAGTCATTGCTCCTAATTAATAACGAAGCTCCTGAGTAGTCCAGCCGATGCAGACGCTACTTTCAGACCGTTACTATCAGCGTCATCTACGCATCATTCACGCCTGTGAGAAAGGTGCCACGGGGGTTTACTGGGGACACCGCCTGGTAGCGACGATGCTGTATAGAAGCATGCTTTCCCAACTCAACGAGATGCATCGTCATGAGGTAGAGCATTTCGAGATTTTCGGAAAGTTAATGCAGGCCAGGGGAGTGAGGACAGTGATAGCCCCAGTTTTCTGGTGTATCGGAGGCATCCTGTATGGAGTCATCACGGCGCTCGCCGGGCGTCGCGCGATCTGGAGAAGCACTGCTGTAATTGAGGCCATTGTTGAGCGAGAGCTGAATGAGGCCGCCAGCTACTTTCAGACTCGGGATCCCGAGGTATACCAAGCAATCCAGCAGATCCTGATTGATGAGCAGGAACACAAACTCGCAGGAGAGACCAATAGCCCTGGGCTCTCCCCCATGGATAAGGTCATAGATCCCGCCGCTAGGGCTGGAGCAGCCGCGTCAAAGGAGTTGGCAAAACGTCTGTGAACTCCGCCTCAGCGCCGGAAAAGCAGAAGGCCCGTCGATGACGGGCCTTCTTTTGTGTGCAGCGCGGGTCATCAGACCTTGGATACGTCTTCCGCTTGCAGGCCCTTCTGGCCCTGGATCACGGAGAACTCGACCTGCTGGCCTTCGACCAGAGAACGGTGGCCTTCGCCACGGATGGCGCGGTAGTGGACGAATACGTCCGGACCGCTTTCGCGTTGAATGAAGCCATACCCCTTGGAATCATTGAACCACTTGACGGTTCCGATCTCACGATCAGCCATTACCACTTCCCTCGATTCTCGATTTTATTGTTGCCCTTGCGGGCTCGACGGCTCGGCGCAAACGTTGTTCTTCGTCATTTCCGACCCCGATCGATACGAGCGTGGAGCGGTATTCCGAATGGCGTCCTGATGCGACCGCCTGGCGAGTATAAAACAAGCGTTCGGCTTGCCAAGGGATTTTTTCGGCCGGCTGCAAGGCCCGTGGCTCATGGGCTTCAGGGGTTTTCTGTCACTCCTTGGCCAGCAGATCGGTCAGCTTTTTGGCCAGGCTCAGATACTGGTAGGGCTCGATGCGATAGGCCCAGTCGCTGCGCCCGGGCAGCTCGGCGGCGGGCAGGTCACTGCCCTTCTCCAGCAGCAGCCAGTGCTGCTCACCCTTGGCGAACACCCGCCCTTCCAGGTGCTTGTCGTCGAAGGTGACGAGCCTGAACTGCAGCACGGGCTTGCCTTCGAAGGTCAGCTGGGCCAGCGGCGCGGCATCGGCGAAACGCAGGTCGGTGAAGAAGGTGGCCACGCCGTTGGCGGCGCCGTCGAACGCCAGCCGCTTGCCCTTGGGCAGCTCGAGCACGCGCAGGTTGGCGTCCTCGGCCTTGTCGCGGAACAGGGTCAGGCGCTCGCCGCCGGCATGACGCAGCTCCAGCTCGCGCACGGCGGTGAAGGACACAGCGGCAACGCGCCGGTCCAGCCACTCCAGCTCGGTGGCCGGCAGTTCGATGCGCTGGCTGACCAGCCAGCTCTGGGCCTCGCCGGCACCGCGCACCAAGGTACCGTCGCCCTGGCCGGCCTTGCCGATCAGCAGCGCGCGAGGCGGCTGGTCGCCCTGCTCCAGCTTGAGACGCACGGCCTGCTGCTGCGCGTCGCCGTCCTCGGCCAGGCCGAGACGGCCGTAGAGTTCGGGGTTGGCGGTGCGCGGCTCGACCTTGCGCGACTCGGCCAGGGCCTTGAGCAGTGTGCTCACCACCGCCTGGTCGGCCGGGTAATCGGCCTTGGCCGGCAGTACCCAGTCCTGTTCGCGCCGCTCGACCCGCACCAGAGGCTGGTCGGCGCGCTGGATTTCGATGGCGGACACCTGCTGCGGCTGCAGGCCCGGCAGCCAGGCCTCGGCCTGGACCGGCACCGGCGGCCTGCTCACCTGACGGGTGAAGTACCAGCCGGCCACCAAGGCCAGCACCAGCACAGTCAGGATGGACAGGGTTCTGCGATTCATGGCGTTGCTCTCCTCGCTCTAGGGATGGGAGTTGAATGGAGCGAGCGGCGAGAGGCTGGAGGAACAAGGGCGTCGGCCATGCCGGCGTGACGCCCTCGCTTCACCGGGAGAGGTTCACTCGCGCAGAAGCCTGATGACCTCGGCGCGGCTCTCGTCCGGCTGCGCACTCTGCAACCGCTCCGCTACTTGCAATGGCGTCTGCCCCTCGCTGTCCGGCTTGGCCTTGTCGGCGCCGTGCTGGAGAAGAAACGCGACATTGTCCGGCTGATTCAGGATGACCGCACTGTGCAGGGCCGACTGGGTTCGATCCCCGGGCCCCGGACGGACATCGGCATTCACGTCCAGGCCCTTGTCGATGAACCGCTCGGCCAGTTCGAACTTGCCGGGGGCGCCGGACTCCAGCACGAACGCCAGGCCACCACCGGCCTGCAGGTCATCGATGTCGTCCTGGTTCATACGGAAGTGCAGCAGGTACTGGCGGCACAGGGGCGCCGGAATGGCGAAGCCCGTACCCGGCTCGCTGCACAGCACGAGCTGCTCGATACGGAAGTTGCTCATCGCGTAGAACGCCATGCCCGCGCCGATCGCGAGCAACAGGACGAGTGCACCGAATATCCGCTTCATCATGCCACCCCGCCCTGGCCGGCAGGCCGCCAGGCAACGGCGAGCTGGTTGCGATAACGCGCCGCGCTCGCCTGCGCGGTGTGCAGGTAGGTGCGGAATCGCCGGCTCATCTCCACGCGCACCGACTCGTATATCTTCGCGTCCATCAGGTCGCTGGCCCTGGCGTGCTTGAACCAGTGCTTGGCCGCCTTCTTGCCGAAGCCCTTGATCAGCTTGCCCGCGTTCGCGCCCGAACGACCCAGGCTGGAAAAGAGCGCTTCGACGTAGCCCATCGCGTAGGTGGCGTCGATGCCCGCCACCAGCAGTGCCTGGGCGAAGGAGCGGAGCTGATCGTTGACGGCCATGGCGTCGATATGCGCGCCATCGTGGGGAAAGAAGAACTTCAACGCGATCCGGGTTTCGTTCTCGTCGAGGACGAGTTCATTGCCGCTGAACGAGCGCAGATAGATATCGGCTGCCATGGAAACCTTCCTTGGGTAGGGGCTGGGATAGGAGCGGCCGAGCATAGTCGAGCGGAAAATATCAGGCGTGGGAGCGGATCACATCTCTGCCCGCCGCAATCCCGGGGAAAGGGCAAAACGCCCCTTCCCCCGGTAAAGCTCACGCGACCTTGCGCCGGCGCCACAGCCACAGGGCCAGCACGCCGAGGGTCAGCAGCAGCGGCACGGCGAGGATGTTGAGCAGCTTGAGGGTGCGGCCCAGTTCCTCGATCTGGGCGTTGAGCTGGAAGCGCACCTCGCGCAGTTCCTTGCGGATGCGCAGCTTCTCGGCGATGAACTGCTGCACCGCGGCCTGCTGTTCGGGGGTCAGCTCCAGCGCCTTTTCCGGGTCCTGCTGCTGCAGCGAGGCGAGCTTCTGGTCGGTTTCGGCCAAGCGCTTCTGCAGGTCCTCTTCCTTGACCCGGAACTGTGCCTCGGCGTCGCGCTGCAACGCCTCGACCACCTCGAACGGACGGCTGAAGCGGCCACGGGAACGCACGCTGATCAGCGCGTCGCTGCCGGACAGGTTGTCCAGGGCATTGATCGCGAAGCCGGCGTTGTCGGCGAACGGCTGCGGCACGCGCTGGCCGAAGAAGTCCTGCACCTGCACCCACATGCGGTCGGTGAGCAGGTCGGTGTCGGCCACGGCGATCACGTTGATGTTCTCCGCGAACTTCAGGCCGTCCTTCTGCCCCTCGATGCCGTTCGGGTAGGCGGACTCGGCCGGGCCGCTGATGCGGGCGGCGATAGCGTAGCGCTCGCCGGTCGGCTCCAGGTCGCGCATCAGCTCCTCGGGGTTGGCCAGCATGGCGAAGCGATCCACCTCCAGCGGCATGGCGTACTCGGAGCTCTGCAGCAGCGGCACGAAGCGGGTCCTGGCACCCTCGACCGGCTCAAGGATGCCGGCGGTGGCGATGTTGATGCTCTCCAGGCCGGCGGTGGCCACGTCATCCTGGCTCATGGCCCGCTGCGGCAGCGCCAGCCAGGCCGCATGACGCGCCGGGCGCTGGCCCTGCCCCATGCTCACCGAGATCGCATAGGAGCCGTCGCCCAGCACCTTGCCCGGCACCATGCGCAGGCCCCAGGCCTTGAACAGCGGCTCCAGGTCGGACGCCTTGTCCTGCTCGTCGCCCGGCATCATCGGTTGGGCGTTGTCCGCCTCGGCGAGCGGGTCGACGAACACCAGCAGCTTGCCGCCGCGCAGCACGAACTGGTCGATGGCGTACAGGGTCGGCTCCGGCAGGTGCTTCGGATGCACCAGCAGCAGCACCGAGACCTCGTCCGGGATCTTGTCGATGCCGGCCTTGAGGCTGTCGATCCGGAACAGCTGGCGAACCTCCTCCATCACCATCCAGGGCGGCGTCGGCTGGCGCGCCGCCATGTCGAAGCCGCCGTTGAGCTGCAGCCCGGAGAGCAGGCCGACCACCGGCCGCTCCGGCTTGGCCAGGCCCTGCACCAGCTGGCTCAGCTGGTATTCGAGGAACTCCTCCTGGTCCAGCGGGAAGAACGGGATGACCTGCTTGTCGTCCACCGCGTTGGTGCCGGCCAGGCCGAAGTAGATCTGCTCGCCGCTCTGGTTGGCCGGCACGGCCTGCAGGCCGAAGCCGGCGGCCTTGTCCTCGTCCTCGGAGAACGGCTCGGGGTCGACGATGTGCAGCTTGATCTTGCCGTTCGCCTCGCGCTCGTAGGCCTTGAGCATTTCCTCCACGCGCATGGCGTAGTTGCGCAGCACCGGCAGGTCGCGGGCGGCCTTGTCGGAATAGAAGAAGTACAGGTTGATGGGCTCGTCCAGCTCGCCGAGGATGCGCTCGGTGCCCCCGGAGATGGTGTAGAGCTTCTGCTCGGTCAGGTCCAGGCGGATGTTGCCCAGGCCCAGGGCCGAGAGCATGTTGAAGGCCAGGAAGGCCACGGCGATCAGCAGCAGGCCGGCGCCGGAATACATCAGTTTCTTCATGGTCAGTCAGCCTTCTTCAGATCGACCACGATGGCGGTGGCGGCGAGCCAGGCGGCCATCAGGGATATGAAATAGAGCAGGTCGCGCAGGTCGATCACGCCCTTGCTGATCGCGTCGAAGCGGGTCAGGAAGGACAACGAGGCGACCGCGTCGAGCAGCCACTGCGGGGCCCAGGACAGCGCGTCGAGCACCATCGGGAAGCCGCTGACGATGAACAGGAAGCAGGCGCTCACGGCGAGGATGAAGGCGATCACCTGGTTCTTCGCCAGGGCCGACATGCACGAGCCGATGGCCAGGTAGGAACCCGCCAGCAGCCAGCTGCCGAAGTAGCCGGTGAAGATCGCGCCGTTGTCCGGCTGGCCCAGGTAGTTGACCGTGATGATCATCGGGAAGGTCAGCAGCAGGGCGATACCGGCGAACACCCAGGCGGCAAGGAACTTGCCCAACACCGCCTCGGTGCGGGTGATCGGCAGGGTCATCAGCAGCTCGATGGAGCCGGACTTGCGCTCCTCAGCCCACAGGCGCATGGCGATGGCCGGTACCAGGAACAGGTACAGCCAGGGATGGAAGTTGAAGAACGGCGACAGATCCGCCTGGCCGCTCTCGTAGAAGCCGCCGAGGTAGAAGGTGAAGACCCCGGACAGCACCAGGAAGATAAGGATGAACACATAGGCAAGCGGCGTGGCAAAGTAGCTGGCCAGCTCGCGCTTGAAGACAACGGGCAACTGCTTCATGCCGCCTCCCCCCGGGTCAGGCTGCGGAACACCTCGTCGAGCCGTCCGCGCTCCACGTCCAGCTCCTTCACGTGCCAGCCGCGCTGGCGGATCAGTTCGTTGACCTGCGGGAAGATCACCTCGCCCGGCCATGCCAGCAGGGTCAGGCTGCCCTCGGCGTTGTCCTCCACGCCGGCCACGCCCGGCAGCGCGGCCAGGGCGGCGCGGTCCAACTCGCCCTCGGCGACCAGGGTCACCGCCTGGTGATAGCGCGAGCGGCTCTCCAGCTCCAGCGGCGTACCATCGGCCACTACCTTGCCGGCGGCGATCACCACGGCGCGGGTGCACACGGCGGAGACCTCTTCGAGGATGTGGGTGGAGATGATCACGATCTTGTCCCTGGCCAGGCTTTGGATCAGCTGGCGCACCTGGTGCTTCTGGTTGGGGTCGAGGCCGTCGGTGGGCTCGTCGAGGATCAGCACCTTGGGATCGTGAAGGATGGCCTGGGCCAGGCCGACGCGGCGCTTGAAGCCCTTGGACAGGGTTTCGATGCTCTGCTCCAGCACCTTCTGCAGCTCCACCTGCTCGACCGCGCGCTGCACCCGCTGCTTTTTCTCGGCGCCTCGGAAGCCGCGCACCTCGGCGATGAACTCGAGGAAACCGCGCACCGTCATGTCGCCATAGCAGGGCGCGCCTTCCGGCAGGTAGCCGATCTGCCGTTGGGCCTTGAGCGTGTCGATCTGGATGTCGAAGCCGAGGATGCTGGCGGTACCGGAGGTCGGCGCCAGGAACCCGGTGAGCATCTTCATGGTGGTGGATTTACCGGCCCCGTTGGGACCGAGAAAGCCCAGCACTTCCCCCTGCCGGACCTGGAAACTGAGGCCGTCGACGGCCGTGTGATGGGCAAAACGCTTGGTCAGGTTTCTTATTTCGATCATGGCCTCTCACCGTCGCGAAAGCGCCTGCACCCAGCGAAATCGCCGCAGGGGCGCAGACCGCAATACCGCCGGGCAACAGCACGTTCCCGGACGAGGGCAAGACAGTAGCACAGCGAAAAAGTTCAGTGGCCGGCTGAAATATGGAGTAAATGGAATAACACACTCAGCGGTCGAGCGGGCTCAGAACCGCCAGACCACCCCGATTAAGCACATGGGTATAGATCATGGTCGTCTTCACGTCGGAGTGCCCCAGCAACTCCTGCACGGTACGAATGTCCTGGCCCGCCTCCAACAGATGTGTCGCAAAGGAATGGCGCAACGAATGAGGCGTTGCATGCTTGATAAGACCCGCACGCCGCGCCGCCTCGCGCACAGCTCGCTGGATGGTCTTCTCGTGCAGGTGGTGGCGAAAGATCCCCTGGCCACGAGGATCACGCGAACGATTGACCGACGGGAAGACAAACTGCCATCCCCACTCCCTGGCAGCCCCCGGATACTTGCGCGCCAGCGCGAAGGGTAAATTGACCTCGCCAAAGCCCTCGGCCAAGTCCTCCCGGTGCAACCGCTGAACCTTCTCCAGATAGGCCTGCAATGGCTCGCTCACACGCTTCGGCAACATGGTCACCCGGTCCTTGCCATCGCGCACCACAATTTCACACCGGGTGAAATCCACGTCCTTGACCCGCAGCCTGAGCGCCTCCAGCAAACGCAAGCCAGAGCCATACAGCACATTGGCAACGAGCCACTGCACGCCCTGCATTTGCGCAAGCAGCACCTCCACCTCTTCACGGGTCAACACCACCGGCAAGTGCCGGGGTTTCTTGGCGCGAACGACGTCCTGCAGCCGGGGTAGCTCCAGCTTGAGTACCTCCTTATAGAGAAACAACAGAGCAGCCAAAGCCTGATTTTGCGTCGAGGCCGAAACATCGCGCATCACCGCCAGATGCGTGAGAAAAGCCTCGATCTCCACCACCCCCATCTCCGAAGGATGCCGGTAGTGGTGGAAGTGGATATAACGTTTCACCCACTCGGCATAGACAGTTTCGGTACGAATAGAATAATTTTTGACCCGAATCTGTTGGCGCAACTGATCCAGCAGCTTGGGCTTGCCCTCCTCCATGTCGCGTTTCTCCGCTGAATGCTGTCGCGTTTACCGTGACCATTCTCAAGCTAGACAAGGACTTGCAGGACGACAAGGAAGATTATGCGACAGCTGTCGTGGAGAAACGCGACAGCAATGTCGCCTAATAATAGTTAGCGCAAGGAGGCAGCATGCCGGAGATTGAAGTTGGAGATGTAGCAACATGGTTGGCAACAGCAGTTGCCATAATTTCTGCGGTTGCAGCTGCTAGATCATCAAAGGCCGCAGATCAACATCAAGAAGAGGCAGCGCAACACACAAAGAAAAGCGCTAAATTACTCGAAAAAGAACACCAACTAAAGCTTAGAGAGTGGACAGACCAATACTTCAACTCAGTCCGCGTATGGGCAGAGCACGTTTGCCATGCCATATCCGAAGCAACACATATAATTGAGCACCCCGAGCTAAATGGGGAGCACAAGCGGCCAGTCTTAGTTCGGCTAAGCTCATTAATTGACACAGGGCGCTGGTACTTCCCAAATCAATGGACAGACGATTATGGCACACATAAAGAGCCTGCTTATCGTGGCATTCGACAACCAGTTCTTGATTGCGTAGTAGAAGCCTACGACCTACTTAAAGACTCCCAGCCAGCTGAAAGTCTTAAGGCCGAACTGGTTGCAGCCCAACGCGAATTCGTTAGCTATATTCAAGAAGTACTTGACCCCCGCAAGAGGGAGCAGGAAATCAAGAAAGTACTTGATGAGTTTGAAGTCTCAGAGCGTCTACGCAATGCACCCGGCAAGCGCTAACAAGTGGTTCAAACCGTTCGCTGCGCTCACTGGGACGGGCTAAAGCCCGCCCCTTAACCAAACGTTAGGCAACTCATGCACTCGACAGGTCTGCGCGATTTTCAGCCAACTGACATTGACGCCGTCAATGCACTTGGTGTTGCCGCGTTTGAGCAGTTCGCTGGCCAATACGAAGACTGGCCAGGCTTCAGGGCAAAAATCGCATGCATGTCTTCGCTGGCGGAAACGGGCGAGATCATCGTTGCGGCATCTGGCGAAACAGTCGTGGGGGCAGTTGCGTACCTTGGTCCCCAGGCTCTAAAGAGCTCGTTTTTTCCAAGTACATGGGCTGTCATGCGAATGCTCGTTGTTTGCCCAGAATCACGCGGTAAAGGCATTGGCCGCACACTTGCCAACGCTTGCATTGCAAAGGCTCAGCGTGACGGAGCCGACGTGTTCGGCCTCCACACTAGCGCCATCATGTCTGTGGCGCTTCCGATGTACCAATCCATGGGGTTTGAGTTCGTTCGTGAAGCACCATCAATCCACGGTGTCCCATATGGCATCTACGCAAAACAACTCGCTGGGCAAGGCCGCGTCGCCTAACTGGGCGGTCAAGCGGACGCCAACACAGGCCATGCCTTCGGCATTCTCATGGCCTGTGTTGGTGCCCTACGCACCTTCGGTGCTCCGGCGCCGCTTACCTTGAGCGTTATGCACATCAATAAAATCAGTGAGCCACGCCATGACCATAGTGCGCTTTGATCTGTTGCTGTTCTCAGCCTGCTTCGCCCTACTAGCAGCAGCGCTATTTCTGATGACGCGGCATCGTTCAAAAATTGCTCTCACAGCATTTTCACTGCTTGCAGCCTGCGCAATTGCTAAATTAGTGCAATTTGTAATCCCTGCGGTCATCCCGATGCCATGCACTGAAGGTATATGCAACCCAACAGAGCCTTATCTAAGCATCGTGAGTTACGCATACCGCATCGAGCCATACATGCTGTTAGCTGCAAGCATATTGGCTTTAATCACAGCAGTAAGAAGTAATAGAAAATGCACAGTGCATGCTGCATAACAATGCGCTCAACTGTTGCTCACTTCGTTCGCTGGACGTCCAAAAGCTACGCTTTTGGCCGCCCGTTAGCTTAATCGTTATGTATCACCATCAACCAAGGAAGATGCCATGAGAAAAGCAGCATTGCCATTAATTGCACTTCTGGCATTCACAGCCTACACAGCATTTGTAATGTCACAGGCTGAACAGTCGCTCATCCAGTTCGGCATAGAACTAATGTCAAGCCTTGACACTGCTCAGGTCGTACTCGATCTCTACATCCTGGCCGCGCTTGCTAGCATCTGGATCTATCAAGACAACAAAGCACGCAACAAGCCATTTATTGCCGTGGCTCCGTACCTCGCAATTACTATCGTCTTTATATCTATCGGCCCGCTACTCTATCTTGTTATCAAAGATTTTTCAAAAGAGCGTAGTGCAGGTGAAACATAACAATTGATTCAAGACCGCTCGCTTCGCTCACTCGGGACCGGCTAAAGCCGACCCCTTAGCCAAACGTTAGGCCCCAAGGAGGGATCGTGTCAGCCTTAAATCCAATGACAGCATCATTATTTGGTGTTTTGGCAGCAGCTTACTGGGCTATTTTGTTTTTACGGAAACTTTATCGAAACAAAAACAATTTCGGGATCAGTAGAAACAAGAAAATAGCATCCGCAGCCATCGCAGCTATAATTTTTCCGCTGGCATTATTCATTGCATATTATCTAAGCTTCCCAATAGGTAGTATATTTTTACGGCCTGGCCCAGCGATTCATATCGTAATGTCTCTGAATATTGCTCTCTGTGTTTCAATAATCGGGGCTATGCTTACCATTGCTACAGGCTATGTATCGCTATACATACTCAAGAAAGAGAGCATTGGATCCTAACAATGCGCTCAACGGTCGCTCACTTCGTTCGCCGGACAGCCAAAAGCTACACTTTTGTCTGCCCGTTAGCTTAATCGTTAGGCCACATGATCAACCGTCAGAAGCAACTGGAAGATCTACACACGCATCTAGACGAGCTAATCGCGGTTCTGGCACAAGATCAGGCGTGTCAATGGCACAGCCACTTCGCGTGGTCTGAGCAGCGAGTCGTGCGGCTACTTAGCCAAGGCTTTACACAAGACGACCTCAACGAGCTTTCCAGCTCCGTTAACCATGTTTTCGGCGGCTCGGGCAGTTTCAACGACTACGCACCCGTCGTGCAGCGACTTGATGGCACATTCAGTATCATCGTCGGAATGGATAGCTTTGATGAGCTTGCCAGCAAGGTTTACGATTCCGCTCTCGCTCTTAGGGTCGCTGGCAATGTGGCCTAACAATTAATTCAAGCCGAACCGGCTTCGCCGGTCGGCTTTATGCAGTCGTTAGGCAGAAACATATGTCCCGTGCGCAACTCGTAGAAATTGACCTGCAAGCGGTCACTAGCTCGGAAGAACTCCACTCCTTGCTAATGCTCTCGTTAGGCTTTCCGGGTTGGTACGGGTGCAACTGGGATGCCTTCTGGGATGCCATAACTGGTTTGGTTGAAATGCCAAAAACAGTCAAGTTCTTGGATTGGCAAAAACTCTCCCAGCGCTTACCTCGTGATGCTGCCTTACTACAAGAGTGCCTCACTGAAATGCAGACTGAATATCCACAGCTCGCACCCGAGGTGGTTTATGCCTAACATGCGATTCAAGGTTCGTTCGCTTCGCTCACTAGGACGGGCTAAAGCCCGCCCCTTAACCAAACGTTAGGCAGCGGGAGCAACATTAGTGGTTGTCATAGATCATGAGCCTCATGCGTGGTTCCTGCTGCGAGACAGTTCTGGATACGTGCTCGATGTAAATTGCAGCCAGTCCTTTGCCAGCTTTTCTGCCGTACTCCGTCTTACACCAGACGAGATCGCCCGGATTTATGTGCAAGGACACAAGGCTACTGATGACCTGGCTCGTTCCATACAGCACAGCCCTAGCAAATATTCCACGCGTTGTGGCGATCCGCTCTTGGAGTCGGCATCATTGGCCGCAATCAAGGGGTGGCAGGCCAATCGGCCCACAGCCTAAAATTCATTCAAGCCGATGCCGCTTCGCGGCACGGCTTAACTATAGCGTTAGGCGTTAAAAGATGGATGAGCTCAGCTACAACCGAGAAGCCTTGGACAAAGAAGGTAGCAGCACAGAGGTTGTTGACCGTCTTGTGGCTAAAATAGCCTTGTCCAGCACTGTTGAAAATACTCAAGATCTGCTCGAAGAACTTGAATCAGAGGTAAATAATTTAGGCTGGCCTCTAGATCGTGATTACGTAGCTGTAGCTTTGCAGTACTCCGCAAACCAAGCGGCTCCAGAGGTTGGCAAGATAATGCTTCAATTTGCACTCGGTCGCGCAGAGTGGTGCGCATCTTGCGCCACCGCAGGCGGCGAAGGCATAGCTAGATCGCGGCACATACAAGAGCTAGAGGCGCTAATCCGTGCACGCGCCTAACAATGCGCTCAAAACGCTCACTCCATTCGCTGGGACCGGCGAAGCCGGCCCCTTAGCTTAATTCGTTAGAGGCAAAACATGAGCTACATCGACACTTGGTACGAGTGGCTTTCGTGTATTTACGCCAAAGCTCTAGTTGGATATTTCTAGCAGCCTCACTGGTGCTTATGTATAAACGCCCATCTATTTTGCACGGTGCGCTGGCAGTAGGTTTTGCGCTATACATTTACCGAGGCCATCTAGTTTTTGAGTCAAGCCAAGAGGCTTCAGAAGCCCGGCAAACGCAGGCCAGCCTTGCCCCCTCAGAGCAGACCTTCCTTATAGGAAACGCTTTGGGTAGCTTTGGAATATTTATTGCCAGCTCATGCCTGGCAACCATAATCCTGAAATCTCGGCGCCCCCTCTAACAATGCGCTAAACTGCCGCTCACTTCGTTCGCTGGACACCCAAAAGCTACGCTTTTGTCTGCCCGTTAGCTTAATCGTTAGCCCTCGCACCAGACACCATGAGCATCCGAATACGAGAAGAAGCACCATCTGATGTTGCGGCTATTGAGGCCGTGATTGTCGCGGCATTTCTAGATGCCGCTCACGCCGATTACACGGAGCAATTCGTTGTTAGTGCGTTGCGCAACTCAGGACAGCTATCTGTCTCGCTCGTCGCAGAGAACAATGGCGTAGTCATTGGGCATGTCGCCGCGTCGCCTGTAACTATTTCCAGTGGTGCGACTGGGTGGTATGGACTCGGGCCAATATCTGTTGCGCCAGAGCATCAAAGGCAGAGAGTTGGCGTTCAACTCATGGAGCAGGCACTCGCTGAGCTGCGTAAGCTTGGTGCTTCAGGGTGCGTGGTGCTCGGAGATCCAGCTTACTACTCCCGTTTTGGCTTCAAGGCAGAGCCATCACTTATCCTGCCTGATGTGCCGCCAGAGTACTTCCAAGCCATTTCATTTAGCGGCCCGCCACCCTTTGGCGCAGTCTCTTACCATGAGTCCTTCGCAGCGCAGGGCTAACAATTCATTCAAGCCGACGCCGCTTCGCGGCGCGGCTTAATTCAGGCGTTAGGCCTCAAGAGGAACATCTATGGGGTTAGATATTCAGCTTGTGGTTGAAGCATCCGAATTTGATGATTTTCACCAATCTTCCGGAATCGCCTTCGCGGAACCGCCGAGGAACACGAAGCTGTTCTTCGCCATGACTGGAATTCGCGGTGAACCATGCCGCTTTCCCGCCCGAGGGTTTCCAGACACGGCCTCGTCAATGGCGGTTTTCCACTTCGGCCGAGCGGTAGTCGATAACCTCGATGACGTTGATAGTTGGGGCACAGCCTGCATATCAAAAAAGTGGGCCCTTGCGTCTGCCAATCAGGGCGCGAGTCGCCCACTAAAGTGGGACCTAGTGTCATCACCAGAATTTTTTTCGCCCAGCTGGCTTCGTCTTTCTGAGCTTCGCGAGGTGCTGGAGATTGCATCGGTACAGCATACTGATCTCTCGCTGGAACTAGCTGTAATCATGGAGCTAATGGCTAGCATCGAAGCGCGTGGCCTTCGCTCCCGTATCGTGTTTTGATTTAGTGAGTAATGTGTTCTTCACTGGCAACGCCTAACAACTGGTTCAAGCCGCTCGCTTCGCTCACTCGGGACCGGCTAAAGCTGGCCCCTTAATCAAACGCTAGAACAAACTAGGGAGAAAGCCATGTCGACCGAGCTTGAGAGTGAACTTAGAGATCAAATTAAACACTGCAAATTTTGGAGTACATTTAACTACGTTTTTGCCCACCTAATATTTACATGAACAGTTCTATCCAGCTTCATATCCGCCATTTTGTTGGCATAGGCAATACCAATAATTTTAAGGTATCACTCGCAATAGCAACCGCCCTTCCTGCAACTCTTTTGCTAGTCAATACAACCCTTCGATTTGAAGATAGGGCTCAGTGGTTTTGGAAGAAACGACTCGGTACGCAACGGCTTCTGAGAGAGCTAAGAGATACTGAAAACCCTGATATATATTCAGTTGCAAAACGCTTTGCAGATTTTTCCGACTCCATGGAATCAGCGTGGCCGGACTTCGGCACTCCGCAACGGCAAGGCCAATCAAATATCAACAGTTCTAACTAGTGGTTCAAGCCGGCCCCTTAACCAAACGTTAGGCTTGGAGTATCACGCAATGAAAGGACAGACCATGAACACGAAACTAGCCGTTTCAGCAGCCATGCTGCTGATGGCTGTCCAGGCATCGGCGCAGGACAAGAGCTATCCCCCCGCCAAAGTCAGCTTCGGCGACTTCAAGGGCCTTGTCGCTCAGGTCGAAAACCACCGTGCGAGCCGCCTGGTCGACCTCGATACCTTCCTAGAGATGAGCGAGCGGCCGGGCGTCGTCATTCTCGATACGCGGTCGGCGTTTCGCTATGAGCGCATTCATGTCAAAGGCGCAAAACACCTGAGCTTCACCGACTTCACGCAAAGCAACCTGCAGCAGGTCATCCCTTCTTTCGATACGACCATACTGATCTACTGCAACAACAACTTCGAAGGCAACCCGATCGACTTCGCCACCAAGATAGCCTTGCCTCAACCCGGAGCCCCATTGGCGATACAGTTCGCCGCTCAAGAAAGACCGATCATGATGGCCCTGAACATTCCGACCTACATCAACCTGTACGGTTATGGATACCGCAACGTGTACGAACTGGATGAGCTGGTGAATGTAAACGACCCGAGGATCACGTTCGCAGGAACCATCGTCAAAGATGGGCCATAACCTGCCAGCAGCTGGAGCGTCCCCCGTACCCCACATAAATGCCCTCACTAGCCAGGAAGCCCTCGCCATGACGAACAGGCCCAAGCCGAGCGTCGTAATCTTCGCAAAGGACGCCATCAAATTAGCGAGCTTCTATGGAGCAGTCGCTGAAATGAGCGAGCTTCATGGCGACAAGGATCACGTCATCCTGGATGCAGAAGGTTTTCAGCTGGTCATTCATTGCATACCGAAGAAAATCGCCGCGACGATCGAAATAACGGCTCCACCACAGGTGCGAGACGGCACGCCCATCAAGGTTTGCCTGCCCGTCTCGTCTATCGCGACTTCTCGTGCCAAGGCTGCCGAGCTGGGTGGATCGGTAGGGCCGAAGAGCGAGGAGTGGGAGGCGCGCGGGTTCAGGGCATGCGATGGATACGACCCGGAGGGGAATGTCTTTCAGGTGCGAGAGAATGCGGCGTGAGCCAATCCGTATGCGCTTCCGCAGTTCGCGGAACATCCAGAGGGCTAGCAATTCATTCAACCCAACACCGCTTCACGGCACGGCTTAATCCAAGCGTTATTCGAGCAGTTGCCGCTTCCGCATCGTTCCGACGAGAGTTTTTGCCCGTCACGCGGGCTTGCGGCACACTAGCCGCCCCGAGCGACCGCTCGTTTCACAGTCGTAACCTATGACCCGCTCCCCCTTCCGCCGTCTTGCCTTCGGTGCCCTGCGTCGCCTGCTGTATCTCTGGGTACGCTCGGAAACCATCAACCAGTCGTCCTTCAATTTGCGCCTGGATCGCGGCAAGCCGGTGTTCTACGTGCTGCAGCAGCCCTCGGCGGCGGACCTGGCGGTGGTGGACAGGGAGTGCACCAAGGCCGGCCTGCCGCGCCCGGTGCTGCCGGTGGCGCTCGGCGGCCAGCTCGAGCCGGCCGGTTTCTTCTACCTGACCCGCTCGCCCAGCTGGTTTGGCGGGCACGACAAGCGCGGCGCCCCACCCACCCTGCTGCGCATCCTCGCCAGCCTCGATGGCAATGCCCTGGACGACGCCCAGATAGTCCCGGTCAGCGTGTTCTGGGGCCAGTCGCCGGACCGCGAGACCAGCCCGTGGAAGCTGCTGTTCGCCGACACCTGGGCGGTCACCGGGCGCCTGCGCAAGCTGGTCAGCATCCTCATCCTCGGGCGCAAGACCCGCGTGCAGTTCTCCGCGCCCATCCACCTGCGCGAACTGCTCGACCAGGGCAAGGGACGCGAACGTACCCTGCGCATGGTGCAGCGCATCCTGCGAGTACATTTCCGCAACCAGAAGGCTGCCGTGATCGGCCCAGACGTGTCGCACCGGCGCAACCTGGTCAAGGGGCTGATCCATGGCCCGCAGGTGCGCCAGGCCATCCGCGAGGAGATGGAGCGCGAGAAGATCAGCCAGGAAAAGGCCGAGGCGCAGGCCCTGCGCTACGGCAACGAGATCGCCTCGGACTACACCTACACCGCCATCCGCTTCCTAGAAACGGTGCTGAGCTGGTTCTGGAACAAGCTGTACGAGGGCATCCAGGTCAACCACCTGGAGGCGGTGCGCGACATCGCCCATGGCCACGAGATCATCTACGTGCCCTGCCACCGCAGCCATATCGACTACCTGCTGCTGTCCTACCTGCTGTTCCGCAACGGCCTGACCCCACCGCACATCGCCGCGGGCATCAATCTCAACATGCCGGTGGTCGGCGGCCTGCTGCGCCGCGGCGGCGCCTTCTTCATGCGCCGCACCTTCAAGGGCAACCCGCTCTATACCGCGGTGTTCAACGAATACCTGCACACCCTGTTCAGCAAGGGCTTCCCGGTCGAGTACTTCGTCGAGGGCGGCCGTTCGCGCACCGGGCGCACCCTGCAGCCGAAGACCGGCATGCTGGCCATCACCCTGCGCAGCTTCCTGCGCTCGTCGCGCCTGCCGATCGCCTTCGTGCCGGTCTACATCGGCTACGAGCGCGTGCTCGAAGGCCGTACCTACCTGGGCGAACTGCGCGGCGCGGCGAAGAAGAAGGAGTCGATCTTCGACATCTTCAAGGTCATCGGCGCCATCCGCAAACAGCGCTTCGGCAGCGTCCGGGTCAACTTCGGCGAGCCGATCAAGCTGGCCGAGTTCCTCGACGCCGAGCAGCCCGGCTGGCGCACCCAGGACTACGGCGACCAGTACCGCCCCGAGTGGCTGAACCGCACCACCAACCGCCTCGGCGCGCAGGTGGCGCAGCACCTCAACGAGGCAGCGGCGATCAACCCGGTCAACCTGGTCGGCCTGGCCCTGCTCTCCACCAGCAAGCTGGCGCTGGACGAGAAGGCCCTGGCCCGCGTGCTCGACCTGTACCTGGCACTGCTGCGCAAGGTGCCCTATTCGCCCCACGCCACCCTGCCGGACGGCGATGGCCAGGACCTGATCCGCTACGTGCAGAGCATGGACCTGCTGGCCGAGCAGAAGGACGCGCTGGGCAAGATCCTCTATCTGGACGAGCAGAACGCCGTCCTGATGACCTACTACCGCAACAACGTGCTGCACGTGTTCGCCCTGCCTGCGCTGCTGGCGAGCTTCTTCCTCAGCAGCTCGCGGATGAGCCGCGAGCAGATCCTGCGCTACTCCACCGCGCTCTACCCCTATCTGCAGTCGGAGCTGTTCATCCGCTGGTCGGTGGACGAGCTGGAAGGCGTCGTGGACCAGTGGCTGGAGGCCTTCGTCGAACAGGACCTGCTGCGCCGCGAGGACGACATGTTCGTGCGCCCGGCGCCCAGCTCGCGCCAGTTCGTCCTGCTCACCCTGCTGGCCCGCGCCATCGTGCAAACCCTGCAGCGCTTCTACATGGCCACCGCCCTGTTGATCAACGCCGGCCAGTACGCGCTGAGCGCCGAGGAGCTGGAAAACCTGTGCGTGGTGATGGCCCAGCGCCTGTCGATCCTCCACGGCCTCAACGCCCCGGAGTTCTTCGACAAGAGCCTGTTCCGCCACTTCATCCAGACCCTGCTGGACCAGGGCGTGCTGCGCCAGAACGGCGAAGGCAAGCTCAGCCATCACCCGCAACTGGCGGAGCTGGTGGAGGGTGTGGCCAAGCGCGTGCTGCCCGCGGAAATCCGCCTCTCCATCCGCCAGGTGGCGCTGGAGCGCGAAGAAGACCCGGTCGAGCCCGCCTGATAGGCGCGGCGCTCCGACCGGCGTCGCCGGTCAGAGCACGTTCGGCTCGATCTCCAGGGCCACACCGAAGCGCTGCAGGATGTCCTGCTGGATACGCCGGGCCAGCTCCAGCAGCTGGGCGCCGCTGGCCGCGCCGTAGTTGACCAGCACCAGCGCCTGCAGGCGGTGCACGCCCGCATCACCCTCGCGGAAACCCTTCCAGCCCGCGCGCTCGATCAGCCAGCCAGCGGCCAGCTTGACCCGCCCTTCCCCGGCCGGATAGCTGACCAGGTCGGCATGCAGGGCATGGATGCGCTCGGCCTGCTCGGCCGGCACCACCGGGTTCTTGAAGAAGCTGCCGGCATTGCCCAGCTCGGCGGGGTCCGGCAGCTTCTCGCGGCGGATGGCGCAGATGGCGCGACTGACGTCCATCGCCGTCGGCGCCTCGATGCCGTCCTGCTCCAGGCGCTGGCGCACCGGGCCGTAGTCCAGGCGCAGCGCAGCCTTGCGGCTCAGGGCGAAGCGCACGCGCAAGATCAGCCAGCGCCCGGGCTGCTGCTTGAACAGGCTGTCGCGGTAGGCGAAGGCGCATTCCTCCAGGCCGAACTCGCGCAGCTCACCGCTGCGGCGATCCAGCGCGGTGAGCCCGGCGAACACGTCCTTGATCTCGACCCCGTAGGCGCCGATGTTCTGCATGGGCGCGGCGCCGACCGTGCCGGGGATCAGGCTGAGGTTCTCCAGGCCGGCCAGACCCTGCTCCAGGGTCCAGAGCACGAAGGGGTGCCAGGACTCGCCGGCCTCGGCCTCCACCACCACCCGCTCGCCGTCATCCGCGACGATTCGCAGACCGCGACTGGCCATGCGCAGCACCAGGGCCTCGACGTCGCCGGTCAGCAGCAGGTTGCTGCCGCCGCCGACCACCAGCAGCGGCAGATCGCGGCGCCCGGCCTCGGCCAGCGCCTGGCGCACTTCATCATCGTCGTGCGCCTCGGCGAACAGCCGCGCCTTCACGTCGACACCGAAGGTGTTGAACGGCTTGAGGGAGACCGTTTCGCTCAGTTGCAGGCTCACAGGCGTCCCCTGATCTCGGCGAGCAGGGCGTCGCTGGCCTGCTCGATCAGGTCCAGCACCTGCTCGAAACCGTCCGCCCCGCCGTAGTAGGGATCGGGCACCTCGTCCAGGGCCAGGGCGTAGCGGCGCAGGTACAGGTCCAGCTCGGCGCCGCCGCTGGCCGGGCGCAGCGCCTGCAGGCGGGTCAGGTTGTCGTGGTCCATCGCCAGGATCAGGTCGAAGCGCTGGAAGTCGTCGCGCAGCACCTGGCGTGCGCGCAGGCTCGATAAATCGTAGCCGCGGGTCAGCGCCGCCTGGCTGGAACGGCCGTCCGGCGCCTTGCCCACGTGCCAGTCGCCGGTGCCGGCGGAGTCCACCGTCACCCGCTCGTGCAGGCCGGTCTGCAGCAGGCGGTGGCGGAACACGCCCTCGGCCGTGGGCGAGCGGCAGATGTTGCCCATGCAGACGAACAGGACGCGCATCAGGCCCCCAGCAGGCGGCGCACCCGCTCCAGGTCTTCAGCGGTGTCGACGCCGGCCGCCGGCGCCTCCAGGGCATCGGCGACGTGGATGCGCACACCGTGCCAGAGCGCGCGCAGCTGCTCCAGGCACTCGGTGTCCTCCAGCCAGCACGGGCCCCAGGCGACGAAGTCGTGGAGGAAGCCGGCGCGGTAGGCGTAGATGCCGATGTGGCGGCGATAGGGCACGCCTTCCGGCAGCACGTCACGGCGCTGGGCAAAGGCGTCGCGCGCCCAGGCCAACGGCGCACGGCTGAAGGTCAGGGCCAGGCCGGTCTTGTCCGAAACCACCTTGACCACGTTGGGATTGAACAGCGCCTGCACATCATCGATGGGCTCGGCCAGGGTGGCGATCCCCGCCTGAGGGTTGGCGGCCAGGTTGGCGGCCACCTGGTCGATGATGCTCGGCGGAATCAGCGGCTCATCGCCCTGCACGTTGACCACGATGGCGTCGTCCGCCAGGCCGAGCTGGGTGGCGACTTCGGCCAGGCGGTCGGTGCCGGAGTTGTGGTCCCCCCGGGTCAGCAGCACTTCGGCGCCGAAGCCCTGGCAGGCCTCGACGATGCGCGCGTCGTCGGTCGCCACCACCACGCGGGCGGCCCCGCTCTTCTTCGCCTGCTCCCAGACGTGTCGGACCATGGGCTTGCCGGCGATATCCTGCAGCGGCTTGCCGGGCAGTCGGCTGGAGGCGTAGCGGGCGGGGATCACAACGGTGAAGGCGGTCATCTACTTGTCCAGGCGCTCGTCGGTGGTCAGGGTACGGGCCTCGCTCTCCAGCATCACCGGGATGCCGTCGCGGATCGGGTAGGCCAGGCCGGCGCCTTTGCTGATCAGCTCGGTCTTGTCTTCGGAAAGCTGCAGCGGGCCCTTGCACACCGGGCAGGCCAGGATGTCGAGCAGTTTGGTATCCATCGGGGAATCCTCGGAGAGGTGGGAAAACGCGAAACTCAGGGCCGGGCGGCAGGCAGGCAGTCCAGGCGCTGGTCGAACCAGGCGACGAAGGCCGGCGATGGCACCGCGTCCACCGCCAAATACCACCAGTCCTCGGCGGCGAAGGCCCGGCATTTCACCGCATCCTTCTCGGTCATCAGCAGCGGCAGCGCCGGGGCGAAGCGCAGGGCCTCGGGGCTGTAGCTGGCGTGGTCGGCGAAGGGATGCGCGATCGGCCGCCAGTTTAGCGCCTCGAGGGTGGCGAAGAAACGCCAGGGGTTGCCGATGCCAGCCACCGCATGGACCTGCTGGCCGGGCGGGAAATGGTCGAGGCCGACCCGCTCGCCGCTGCGCAGGTTGACCAGGGCGGTCGGGCGCAGCTGCAGGGCGTAGCCCTCCTCGCCGTCCACGGTGGCGCCGTTGCGCAGCACCGCGTCGACCTCGGCCAGCCGCTCGGCCGGCTCGCGCAGGGGGCCGGCCGGCAGGCAGCGGCCGTTGCCGAGGCCGCGCTCGGCGTCCACCAGCACCAGTTCGATGTCGCGGGCCAGGCGGTAATGCTGCAGGCCGTCGTCGCAGAGGATCAGGTCCAGCTTCTCCTGTTCCAGCAGGGCCTGCACGGCGCGGGCGCGTTGCGGGTCGATCACCAGCGGCACGCCGCTGCGCTGGACGATCAGCAGCGGCTCGTCGCCGGCATGGCTGGCCGGGTCGTCGGCGCGCACCCGCCAGGGCAGCTGCGGCGGCGTGGCGCCATAGCCGCGGCTGACCACGCCGACGCGCAGGCCGCGTGCCCGGCAGTGCTCGATCAGCCAGAGGATCATGGGGGTCTTGCCGGTACCACCGACGGTGACGTTGCCGACCACCAGCACGGGCACCGGCGCACGATAGATGTCGCCCTCACCGGCCAGGAAGGCGCGGCGCTTGCCGAGCACCACCCGCCGGTACAACCACTCCAGCGGGCGCAGCAGGGTCAGGGCGGGATGGCCGTGGTACCAGGCGGCGACGAGCCGGTCGGCGAGGCTCAAGGCTTGGCCTCGGCCTCGACCGTGGTGATGCGCAGGTGGGAGAAGCCCAGCTTGCCGGCGGCGTCCATGGCGGTGATCACCGCCTGGTGCGGGGTCTTGCCGTCGGCGCTGATCGCCACCGGCAGGCTGTTGTCGCCGCCGGACTCCTTGCCCAGCGCAGCCATCAGGCCTTCCAGATCGCTCTTGAGCAATGGCTGGCCGTTCAGCGAATAACTGCCCTCGGCGCTGATCAGCACTTCCAGCTTCTTCAGCGTGGTTTCCTCGGGAGGCGTGCCGGTGGCGGCCTCGGGCAGGTCGACCTTGAGCTGGGTCTCGCGGGTGAAGGTGGTAGTGACCACGAAGAACAGCAGGAGGATGAACACCACGTCGATCAGCGACGCCAGGTTGATCTCGACGTTCTCCCGGGATTTACGCCGGAACTTCACGCCTTCTTGCCCTCTTTGCGGGCCTCTTTGGGTGCCGGGGCCGCACCGTTGCCGCCCAGGTCGACATCGCGGTCGCCCTGCACCACCTCCACCAGCTTGATCGCCTCCTGCTCCATGCCGACCACCAGCTCGTCGACGCGGCGCACCAGGAAGCGATGGAAGAACAGGGCCGGGATGGCGACGAACAGACCCGCCGCGGTGGTGATCAGGGCCTTGGCAATACCGCCGGCCAGAACGGCCGCGTTGGCCATGTTGGCGCCCATGAAGGCGCTGAAGATGTCGATCATGCCCAGCACGGTGCCCAGCAGGCCGAGCAGCGGCGCGATGCCGGCGATGGTGCCGAGGGTGTTGAGGTAGCGCTCCAGGTCATGGATGACGCGAGCGGCGGCCTCCTCGATGCACTCCTTCATGATCTCGCGACCATGCTTGGAGTTGGCCAGGCCGGCGGCGAGAATCTGCCCCAGCGGGGAGTTGGCCCGCAGCTCCTTGAGCTTGTCGTTGGTCAGCTTCTTTTCCTTGATCCACAGCCACACCTGGCCCAGCAGGTGGGGGGGCGTGATACGGCTGGCACGGAGGGTCCAGAGACGCTCGGCGATGATGCCGGCTGCGACGATAGAACTCAGAATGATCGGCAGCATCATCCAGCCGCCAGATTTGACCAACTCCCACACGGTTGCGCATCCCCACTTGGAAAAGTGGCGCCACTCTAGCATAGGGATGCGCAGGCACAGACCACCCGGGTTCTCATTTTTCCCGCCAGAAACGCGGCCGCTCGCGCCAGCCGGAAGCACTCTCGCCGCCGCCCAGCAGCAGGCGTACGGCGCCCTTTTCCGCGCTGTCGTGCAGCTCGATGCCACGCTGTCGGTAGCGGGCTAGGACCATCGGATGCGGATGGCCGAAGGGGTTGTGCCAGCCCCGCGACAGCAGCGCTGCCCGTGGCGCCACTGCGTCGAGGAACGCCGACGACGACGAACTCCGGCTGCCGTGGTGCGGCACCTGCAGCCACTCGGCGCGCAGGTCGATCCCCGACGCCAGCAGCACGCGCTCGGTGGCCGCATCCACGTCGCCGGTCAGCAGCAGGCGCTCGCTCGCCGTCTCCACCTTGAGCAGGCAGGAGGCCGGGTTGCCCTGCTTCGCCCCGGCCCAGCGCCAGGTGGTGAAGCGCACGCCGTCCCAGTCCCAGCTTTCGCCATCGATGCAGGGACGCGCCCGCAGCTCCACCGGCAGGGCGTCGGCCTCCCCGCTCGACACGCGGGCCACGGCCATGCCCTGCATCACGGCCAGGGCGCCGCCGGCGTGATCGCTGTCGGCGTGGCTGAGCAGCATCAGGTCGAGCCGGGACACGCCCAGCTGGCGCAGGGAGGGCAGCACCACCCGCTCGCCCAGGTCGAAGTCGCCGAAGCGCGGGCCGGCGTCGTACAGCACGGCGTGCTCGCGGGTGCGCACCAGCACGGCGAGCCCCTGGCCGACATCCAGCTGCCAGACCTCCGCCTGCCCCGTGGCGATCCGCTCCCGGGGCGGCAGGAAGAACGCCAGCAGCAGAACTACCCCCAACGCCCGCAACGGCACTCCGGCCGGTAGCAGGCAGAACAGCACGCCCAGGCTGCCCACCAGCCAGCACCAGAGCGGAAGCGACGTGGGCAGCCAGGCGGGCAAGGCGGCAGCGATCCAGGCAAGCAGTTGGAACAGCAGCTCCAGCAGGCCGCCGGCCAACCACAACAGCGCCTCGCCCAACCAGGGCACGGGCAGTAACAGGGTGCCGAGCAGCGCCAGCGGCACCACCAGCAGGCTGACCCAGGGCACCGCCACCAGGTTGGCCAGCGGTCCGCTCAGGCTCAGCGGCAAACCGAGGGCGAAGAACAGCGGCAGCAGCCCCAGCGCCAGGGTCCATTGCGCGCGCCACCAGACTCGCCACCAGGGCCAGTGGCCGAGCCGCCCGCCGAACACCCAGGCAAGCACCGCAACGGCGCCGAAGGACAGCCAGAGACCGGCCTGCAGCACCGCCAGCGGCTCGACCAGCAGCACCAGCACGAAGGCCAGCGCCAACGGCCACCACGCCCCAAGGTGACGGAAGCGCAGGCGCCAGAGCAGCACCAGAGCGACCATCACGCAGGCGCGCCGCACCGGCACCTCGAAGCCCGCCAGCAGGCCGTAGCCCAGCGCTCCGGCGAAGGCCAGTCCGCAGGCCCAGGGCAGCCAGGGCACGGCGCGTGGCCACAACCCAATGCGCGTCAGGCCAGCGACCAGTCCATAGAGGAAGACCGCCAGCAGCGCCACGTGCTGACCGGAGATCACCATCAGGTGCACGGTGCCGGTGTCCTGCAGCACCCGCCAGTCGTTGCGGCTCAGACCCGAATCGTCGCCAAGCACCAGCGCAGCCAGCCCGCCGGCGCGGCCATGGGCCTCGACCTGCAGCAGCCGGCGGCGCAACTCGTCGCGCCACGCGACGGGGCCAGCCGCCTCGCCCAGACGCTCGCCCTGCTTGACGGTGCCGGTGGCACCGATGCGCTGCGCCAGCAACCAGGCCTCGTAGTCGAAGCCCTGCGGGTTGACCAGGCCGCGCGGGCGCTTGAGCCTGACCGCCAGGCGCCAGCGCTCGCCGGCCAGCACCGGCGGCCCGTCGTACCAGGACAGGCGCAGGCGCTGCGGCAACTCGTGCTTCCTGGCGGTGGCGCCTTCGAGCTGGAAGCGCGCCACGCCTTCGGCTGTTTCCGGCAGCCCGGTCACCCGCCCCTCCAGCCACAGCGTGCGGCCGTCCAGCTCGACCGGCAGGCGATCATCCAGCGCGGACTGGGCGCTGAAGCAGGCCCAGACGAAACCGAACAGCAGGAAGGAAAGCGGGTAGCTGCGCCAGGGCAGCAGCATCAGCGCCACCGGCAGCAAAAGCAGGAGCAGCCAGAGCGGTGGAAGCTCCGGCAGGAAGCGCAGGCAGACCAAGCCCGCAGCCAGCGCCACAATCCCTGTGCGCATGAGGTGCATCCCGGCAAGGGGCCATGGGCCCCGGAGCGGGCAAGTCTAGCAAGACTTGTGGGAGCGGCCTCGGCCACGAGTTCCTGGCGCTATTCCAGATAAAAGCTCGCGGCCAAGGCCGCTCCTACGGGCGACAGGAGCCCCCGGGGCTCGCTACTCGTAGCGCAGGGCCTCGGCCGGCTGGGTACGCGACGCCCGCCAGGACGGATAGAGGGTGGCGAGGAAGCTCATCAGCAGCGCCGCGCTGCAGATCAGCAACACGTCCAGGCCACGCAGGTCGGACGGCAGGCTGCTGATGAAGTACACGTCCGAGCTGAACACGTGGGCGCCGCTGACCCGCTCCAGCCAGGCCACCCAGGTGCTGACGTTGAGCGCGACGATCACGCCCAGCACGCCGCCGATCAGGGTGCCGATGCAGCCGATCACCGTGCCCTGGACCATGAACATGGCCATGATCTGCCCGGGCGTGGCGCCCAGGGTGCGCAGGATGGCGATGTCCGCGCGCTTGTCAGCCACCACCATGATCAGCGTGGCGATGATGTTGAACGCAGCCACCGCGATGATCAGCAGCAGGAGCAGGCCGATCATGGTCTTCTCCATCTGCATGGCGCTGAACAGGCTGCCCTGGGTGCGCGTCCAGTCGACCGCCTTGTAGCCGGCGCCCAGCTCGGCGGCGATGGCGGACGATACCTGGGGCGCCTGGTACAGGTCCTTGAGGGCGATGCGCACGCTCTGCACCTGGCCTTCGGCCATGCGCTGCACGCTGGACGCATCAGCGATGTTGATCAGCGCCAGGCTGCCGTCCAGCTCCGCGCCGACCTTGAACACGCCGACCACCGACAGGCGCAGCATGCGCGGGGTGATGCCGCCGGCGGCGTTGCTCAGCTCCGGCACGATCAGGGTCAGCTTGTCGCCGACGTTGAGACGGAAGCGCCGCGCGCTGATCTCACCGATGACCACGCCGAACTCGCCCGGCTTGAGGTCTTCCAGGCGGCCCTGGACCATGTGCTTGCCGATGATCGAGACCTTCTGTTCCTCGACCGGGTCGATACCGTTGATCTGCACCGGCTGCATGGTGCCCTTGTAGGAGAACATGCCCTCCAGCTCGGCGAAAGGCGCCGCGCCGATCACCTGACGGTGCTTCATCGCGGCGGCGGCCACTGCCTGCCAGTCGTCCAGCGGCTGCGCGGCGGACAGGGTGGCATGGGGCACCATGCCGAGGATGCGCGAGCTCATTTCCTTCTGGAAGCCGTTCATCACCGACAGCACCACGATCATCGCCAGCACGCCTAGGCCCAAGCCGATCATCGAGGTCAGCGAGATGAACGAGATGTAGTGGTTGCGCCGCTTGGCCCGGGTGTAGCGGGCGCCGACGAAGATGCTCAGCGGGCGGAACATCAGGCAGCCACCAGCTTGCCGTCTTCCAGGCGCAGCACGCGGTCCATCTGGCCGGCCAGCTGCGGGTCGTGGGTCACTACCAGGAAGGCGGTGCGCGAGTCGCGGCTGAGTTCGTGCATCAGTTCCTGGATGCCCTGGGCGGTGTGCTGGTCGAGGTTGCCCGTGGGCTCGTCGAGCAGCACCAGCGCCGGGCTGTTGACCAGGGCACGGGCGATGGCCACACGCTGGCGCTCACCGCCGGACAGCTCGGACGGCTTGTGCGACAGGCGATGACCGAGGCCGACCCGCTCCAGCAGCGTGGTGGCGCGCTGGCGCGCCTCGGGGATCGGCGTCTTGCCGATCAGCAGCGGCATGCACACGTTCTCCAGCGCGGTGAACTCGGGCAGCAAGTGGTGGAACTGGTAGACGAAACCCAGCGCGCGGTTGCGCAGCAGGCCGCGGGCCTTCTCGTTCAGCGCCGAGAGTTCCTCGCCGGCCAGCCAGACGCTGCCCTTGCTGGGCGTATCCAGGCCGCCGAGCATGTTCAGCAGGGTGCTCTTGCCCGAGCCGGAGGAACCGACGATGGCCACCCGCTCGCCGGGCAGCAGCTCCAGCTCCACGCCGCTCAGGACCTCGACCGTCTGCGGGCCTTCCTCGTAGCTCTTGCCCAGGTTGCGGCAACTCAGGACCGATTTGTCACTCATAACGCAAAGCCTCCGCGGGCTGGGTGCGCGCCGCGCGCCAGGCCGGGTAAAGGGTGGCGAGGAAACTCAGGACCAGCGCCGCGCCGCAGACCAGCGCGACGTCCTGGACCTGCACCTGCGACGGCAGGTAATCGATGAAGTACACCTCGGAATTGAGGAACTGGATGCCCAGCAGGCGCTCCAGCCCCTTGATCGCGTCGCTGACGTTGAGCGCCGCGAGCACGCCGAGCACGCCGCCGGCCAGGGTGCCGACCACGCCGATCACCGAGCCCTGGACCATGAAGGTCAGCATGATCTGCCGCGGCGTGGCGCCGAGGGTCCGGAGGATGGCGATATCGGCCTTCTTGTCGGTCACCACCATCACCAGAGTGGAGATGATGTTGAAGGCGGCGACCGCGACGATCAGCAGCAGGAGCAGGCCGATCATGGTCTTCTCCATGCGGATGGCCTGGTACAGGTTGCCGTGGGTGCGGGTCCAGTCGCGGGCGTAGAAGTCCTGCTCGCGCAGCAGGCCAGCCAGTTCCCAGGCCACCTGCGGCGCCTGGAACAGGTCGTGCAGCTTGAGGCGAATGCCCTGCACCTCACCCGCCTTGAGGCGCAGCAGGCGACCGGCGTCCTCGACGTGGGTCATCACCACGTGGCCGTCGATCTCGCCAGCGCCGACATGGAAGATGCCGACCACGGTGAAGCGCTTCATGCGCGGGAACATGCCGGCCGGGGTCACCGCCACCTCGGGCGCGACGAAGGTGACCTTGTCACCGAGCTTGAGGCCGAGCTTGTTCGCCGCCAGGTCGCCGATGAGGATGCCGAAGCCGCCGGCCTCGAGCGAATCGAGCGTGCCCTGGTCCTTCACAAAGTAGTCGCCGATGATCGACACCTTGCCTTCTTCGGCCGGGTCGATGGCGTTGACCAGCACCTTCTGCACTTGGCCGTTATGGGTCAGCAGCCCCTGCATCTGGGTGAAGGGCGCGATCGCCGCCACCTGCGGATGGCGCAGCAACCCTTCGCCGATGGTGCGCCAGTCCTGGATCGGGGTGGTGCTGTCCAGGGTGGCGTGGGGCACCATGCCCAGAACGCGGTCGCGCATTTCGCGGTCGAAACCGTTCATGACCGACAGCACGACTATCATCACCAGTACGCCCAGGGCCAGACCGATGATGGAGGTAAGGGAAATGAAGGAGACGAACAGGCTGCGGCGTCGGGCCCGCGTGTAACGCAAGCCGATGAAGAACGGCAGGGGTCTGAACATGAGTGAGGGGTTCGCTGGCGGAAAGGGAGAAACGTCCTTGTGGCGGGGCCTGGCGCGCGGCTTTACACTCAGACCACCACTGCTGCCATGGGTTCGCCATGTCGAATCAAGACGCCGATGATCGCCGCGAATACTATCGTATCGAGGATACGATAGCACTGGATTTCAGCCTCCTCTCCGGCGCCGAAGCGCAGGCCAGTGAACCGCTGCACGACAACTCGCCGTTGTTCAATTTGCTCAGCGACATGCACCTGCTGGACTTCGAGTCGCAGCACCTGCTGCGCCACATCGGCGAGCGCGACCGCACCCTGGCCAACTACCTCAAGGTGATGAACAAGCGCATCGACCTGCTCGGCCAGGCCGTGGCGCAGAGCCTGCTGCGCGACATCGGCGCGCCGCGCCGGGTGTCCATGTCCGAGGGCGGCATCAGCTTCAACCACGGCCAGGCCGTGCCGCCGGGCAGCCACCTGGCGATCAAGATGGTTCTGATGCCCCAGGCCCTCGGCCTGCTGCTGCGCGCCAAGGTCGTGCACTGCCAGCCGCGCGACAACGGCCAGTTCGAGATCGGCACCGAGTTCGAGGCGCTCACCGATGCGCAGCGCCAGTTGGTAGCGCGCCACATCCTGCAGAAGCAGGCCCTGGAGCGGCGCATGGCCAAGGAGCAGCAACGATGAGAACCCTTCCCCTGCTGCTGGCTCTCTGGCTGCCGCTGCCGGCGCTGGCCGAGACCATCGAGATTCCCGTCGGCCAGCAGGGCGATGCGGTCGCCGGCCTGCCCCAGCTCGGCGAGTCCAAGCGCTCGGTGCTGGAGCGCTTCGGCCTGGCGGACGAGGAACACCCGCCGGTGGGCCAGCCGCCCATCACCCGCTGGGACTACCGCACCTTCAGCGTCTACTTCGAGTACGACCATGTGGTGAACAGCGTGCTTCACCACCAGCCCCGCCATCCCACCAAGGAACAACCGTGACCCTCATCTACGGCCACCGCGGCGCCAAGGGCGAAGCACCGGAAAACACGCTCGCCAGTTTCCAGCGCTGTCTCGAACACGGGGTGAACCGCTGCGAGCTGGACCTGCACCTGTCGCGCGACGGCGAGCTGATGGTGATCCACGACCCGACCCTCAAGCGCACCACCGGCCGCCGCGGCAAGGTGGTGGAGCACGACGCCGCGGAACTGGCGGAGCTGGACGCCCGCCTGGGCGGCCCGGGCTGGAAGACGCCCTGCCCCATTCCGAAGCTGGAAACCCTGTTCGAGCAGTGCCCGTTCGAGCACTGGCAACTGGAAGTGAAGAGCGCCTCGCGGGTGCGCGCGGCGCGTACCGTGCTGGCCATCCAGGCGCTGGCCGAGCGCTTCGGCATCACGGACAAGGTCACCGTCACCAGCAGCTCGCGCGAAGTGCTGCGCGCCCTGCGCCGGCTGACCCCGGAGCTGTCGCGCGGCCTGGTCGCCGAGTACGACTGGCTCGACCCGCTCAAGGTGGCCGCCCACCACGAGTGCTCCATGCTCGCCCTGAACTGGACCCTGTGCACCCCGGAGCGCCTGCTCAAGGCGCAGAAGGCCGGCCTGCACGTGTCGGTGTGGACGGTCAACGACCCGGCGCTGATGCGCCGCCTGGCCGACTTCGGCGTGGACAGCATCATCACCGACTTCCCGGGGCTGGCCGTCGATACGCTCAAGCGCTGACCTTGGATTCCCTCTCCCTCCGGGAGAGGGCTAGGGTGAGGGGCATGCAGGCAACTCCGAGCGACTTGGCACTCCCTCACCCCCGGCCCCTCTCCCAAATGGAGAGGGGAGAAAGCGAAAAACCGGCTCCGGGGCCGGTTTTTCGTATGTGGCGTCGCGCCTGTTCAGAAGCTCTCCCGGTTCGGCCAGCGCCACTCGCGGGAATCGCTGAGGGGATCGCCCCCGACCGGTTCAGGCCACCGGTCGGAGCCGGTCAAAAAAGCCGGTTGAGACCGTCGAACGCCGCCACCCGGTAGGCCTCGGCCATGGTCGGGTAGTTGAAGGTGGTGTTGACGAAGTACTTGATGCTGTTCGCCTCGCCCTTCTGGTTCATGATCGCCTGACCGATGTGGACGATCTCCGAGGCCTGGTAGCCGAAGCAGTGCACACCGAGGATTTCCAGGGTGTCGCGGTGGAACAGGATCTTCAGCATGCCCACCGGCTCGTGGGAAATCTGCGCCCGCGCCATGCCCTTGAAGAACGCCTTGCCGACCTCGTAGGGAATCCTGGCCTGGGTCAGTTCCTTCTCGGTCTTGCCGATGGAGCTGATCTCCGGAATGGTGTAGATGCCGGTCGGCACGTCGTCGACGAAGCGCCAGCTGTCGTTCTCCACCGCGCTGCCGGCGGCCGAGCGGCCCTGGTCGTAGGCGGCGCTGGCCAGGCTCGGCCAGCCGATCACGTCGCCGGCGGCGAAGATGTTGCTCACCGGCGTGCGGTACTCCTGGTCCACCTCGATCTGGCCGCGGCTGTTGACCTTGATGCCGATGTTCTCCAGGCCCAGCTTGTCGGTGTTGCCGGTACGGCCGTTGCACCACAGCAGGCAGTCGGCCTTGATCTTCTTGCCCGACTTGAGGTGCAGGATCACCCCGTTCTCCAGCCCCTCGATGCGCTCGTACTCTTCGTTGTGGCGGATCAGCACGTTGTTGTTGCGCAGGTGGTAGCTGAGGGCGTCAGAGATCTCGTCGTCGAGGAAGCTGAGCAGCTGGTCGCGGTTGTCGATCAGGTCCACCAGCACACCGAGGCCACTGAAGATCGAGGCGTACTCGGAGCCGATCACCCCGGCGCCGTAGATGATGATGCGGCGCGGCGTGTGGGTCAGGCTGAGGATGGTGTCGCTGTCGTAGATGCGCGAATGATTGAAGTCCACGTCCACCGGGCGATAGGGGCGCGAGCCGGTGGCGATGACGATCTGCTTGGCCACCAGCGTCTCCACCACGCCGCTGCTGCAGACCACTTCGACGGTCTGCTCGTCGGAGAAGCTGGCGGTGCCGAAGAACACGTCGATGCGGTTGCGCGCGTAGTAGCCGGTGCGCGAGGCGACCTGCTTGGCGATCACCCGCTCGGCGCTCTTCAGCACATCGGGGAAGGAGAACCAGCGCGGCTCGCCGATCTGGCGGAACAGCGGGTTGGTGTTGTACTGCATGATCTGCCGTACCGAGTGGCGCAGCGCCTTGGACGGGATGGTGCCGAGGTGGGTGCAGTTGCCGCCCACCAGCGGGCGGTTGTCGACCACCGCCACCTTGCGCCCGGCCTTGGCCGCGTTCATCGCCGCGCCCTCGCCCGCCGGGCCGGAACCCAGCACCACCACGTCGTAGTTGTAGACCGCCATGCTCACTCCTCTCAGAACGGCTCAGGGCGCCCACGGCGCCCTGCAGGTGCCTCGCGGCACATTCGTCGTCGCCCAGCTTAGCCCGGCGAATTCGCGCAGCACATTAGCGCTTGGTCGCGTCGTAGGCGAGCTTTGCGTCCACTACATCGCCATTCTCGTCGCGATTGGCCTCTTCGCACTTCTGCCGGTTGCCGCCGCAGATCGAGCACTCCTTCTCGATACCCAGGGCGGCGATGCCACCGCAGGAGCCGGCGATGGGCTTGCGGCCGAAGATCACGCCCACAGCCATGCCCAGCACCACCAGCAGCATCAGGCCGAACACCAGCAACCAGGTCATGGCTTGTCTCCTTCGCCGAAGCGGCGTGTGAACTCGGGCGTGGCACGACTGGCGAAGCCCTCGTCGGTGCGGGTGACGAAGAGCGCGGGAATGCCCGCCTGCTCGGCGAAGGCGTAGCCGCGCTCCGGCCCCAGCACCATCAATAGCGTAGACAACCCGTCGGCGCGCAGGGCCTGTGGATCGAGCACGGTGACCGAGGCCAGCCGGTGGTCGATGGGCGCGCCGCTGCGCGGGTCGAGGGTGTGGGAGTAGCGCCGGCCGTCCCGCTCGAAGTAGTTGCGGTAGTCGCCCGAGGTGGAAACGCCGAGGCCGTCCAGCGTCAGTATCTTCTGCGCCACCCGCTGGTCGGCCCGGGGCGCCTCGATGGCGATGCGCCAGGGCGTGCCGTCCGGCTTGCGGCCCATGCCCTTGAGTTCTCCGGTAATGTCGAGCAGGTAGCTACCCACGCCCAGTTCGGCCAGCCGCGCGCCGACCAGGTCGACAGTATAGCCGGCGGCGATGCTGTTCAGGTCGAGCTGCACCGCGGCCACCTTGCACAGGCGTTCGCCGTCGATGCGCAGGAGCTGGTGGCCGACATTGGCCCGCGCCTCGGCGACTTCCTCGGCGGAGGGCACCCGCTCGCCGCGCGACTGCGGGCCGAAGCCCCACAGGTCGAGCAGCGGCTCCACGGTGAGGTCGAAGGCGCCGTCGCTCTGCGTCGACAGTTCCTCGCCCAGCCGCACCAGGCGCAGCACCGGTTCCGGCATGACGCGGCAGTTGCCGGCCGGCAGGCGGTTGAAGCGGGACAGCTCGGAGTCGGCGCGCCAGGTGGACATCTGCTCGTCCACCTCGGCCAGCAGGGCCTCGACCTCCGCCTTGAGCGTGGCCGGCTCCGGCGTGCTTGCGCTGGCCACGTACTTGACCGAGTAGTGGCTGCCCATGGTCGGGCCGCCGAACTCCTCCACCCTGTCGCCGCAACCGGCCAGCAGGGCGCCGGCCAGCAGCGCGGGGAGCAGCCCGGCCCGGCGGATGCCAGCCAACGGGGTGCTAGCCACCGAAGTCGTCCAGCAGGATGTTCTCGCGCTCCACGCCCAGGTCCAGCAGCATCTGGATCACCGCCGCGTTCATCATCGGCGGGCCGCACATGTAGAACTCGCAGTCCTCGGGCGCCGGATGGTCCTTGAGGTAATGCTCGTAGAGCACGTGGTGGATGAAGCCGGTGTAGCCCTGCCAGCCATCCTCGGGCTGCGGATCGGACAGCGCCAGGTGCCATTCGAAGTTGGGGTTCTCCGCGGCCAGGCGGTCGAACTCCTCCACGTAGAAGGCCTCGCGCAGGGAGCGTGCACCGTACCAGAAGCTGATCTTGCGCTGGCTCTTGAGGCGCTTGAGCTGGTCGAAGATGTGCGAGCGCATCGGCGCCATGCCGGCGCCGCCGCCGATGAAGACCATCTCGGCGTCGGTGTCGCGGGCGAAGAACTCGCCGAACGGCCCGTACACCGTGACCTTGTCGCCCGGCTTGAGGCCGAACACCCAGGACGACATCTTGCCCGGCGGGATGTGTTCCCTGCCCGGCGGCGGCGAGGCGATGCGGATGTTGAACTTGACGATGCCCTTCTCGTCCGGGTAGTTGGCCATCGAGTAGGCGCGGATCACCGTTTCATCGACCTTGGACACGTACTGCCACTGGTTGAAGCGGTCCCAGTCGCCACGGTACTCGGGCTGGATGTCGAAGTCCTTGTAGTGCACCACGTGGGGCGGGCACTCCAGCTGCACGTAGCCGCCGGCGCGGAAATCCACGTGCTCGCCCTCCGGCAGGCGCAGGGTCAGCTCCTTGATGAAGGTGGCGACGTTGGGGTTGGACTCCACCGTGCATTCCCATTTCTTCACGCCGAACACTTCGGCCGGCACCTCGATGCACATGTCCTGCTTGACCGGCGTCTGGCAGGACAGGCGCCAGCCGGCCCGGGCCTCGCGCCGGGTGAAGTGGGACTCCTCGGTGGGCAGCATCTCGCCGCCGCCGCTCTCGACGATGCACTTGCACTGGGCGCAGGTGCCGCCGCCGCCGCAGGCCGAGGACAGGAACAGGTCGTTGGCCGCCAGGGTCTGCAGCAGCTTGCCGCCGGCCGGCACGGTGAGCGTGCGCTCGCCGTTGATCAGGATGTTGACGTCGCCGCCGGACACCAGCCGCGCCCGCGCCACGAGGATGATCGCCACCAGCGCCAGGACGATGCCGGCGAACATGCCGATCGCCAGGAGAATCTCGAAAGCCATCAGTTGCTCCTCACAGCTGGATGCCGCCGAACGACATGAAGCCGAGCGACATCAGACCGATGGTGATGAAGGTGATCCCGAGGCCCTGCAGCCCTTCCGGCACATCGCTGTACTTGAGCTTCTCGCGGATCGCCGCCAGCAGCACGATGGCCAGCGCCCAGGACGACCCGGAACCCAGGCCGTAGACCACGCTCTCGGTGAAGTCGTACTCGCGCTCGACCATGAACAGGGTGCCGCCGAAGATGGCGCAGTGCACGGTGATCAACGGCAGGAAGATGCCCAGGGCGTGGTGCAGCTTGGGCAGGTACTTGTCCAGCACCATCTCCATGATCTGCACCACCGCCGCGATCAGGCCGATGTAGCAGATCAGGCCCAGGTAGCTCAGGTCCACCTCCGGCAGGCCGGCCCAGGCCAGGGCGCCGTCCTTCAGCAGGTAGGTGTACATCAGGTTGTTCAGCGGCACGGTGATGACCTGCACCACCACCACGGTGATGCCGAGCATCAGCGCGGTCTCCACCTTCTTCGAGATGGCGATGAAGGTGCACATGCCGAGGAAGAAGGCCAGTGCCATGTTCTCGACGAACATGGCCTTCACGAACAGGCCCAGATAGTGCTCCATCAGCAGGCCTCCTTATCGGAGACCTGCGGCGCCAGGCGGTAGGACGGCGCCTCCTTCTGCTCCGGCTTGTAGCTGCGCAGCGCCCAGATGATCAGGCCGATCAGGAAGAACGCCGAGGGCGGCAGCAGCAGCAGCCCGTTGGGCTGGTACCAGCCGCCGTCGCTGACGAGCGGGAGGATCTGGTAGCCCAGCAGCGAGCCGGAGCCGAACAGCTCGCGGATCACGCCCAGGGCCACCAGCATGGCGCTGTAGCCCAGGCCGTTGCCGATGCCGTCGAAGAACGACAGCACCGGCGGGTGGGACATGGCGAAGGCCTCGGCGCGGCCCATCACGATGCAGTTGGTGATGATCAGGCCGACGAACACCGACAGCTGCTTGGCCAGACTGAAGGCGAAGGCCTTGAGCACCTGGTCCACCACGATCACCAGCGAGGCGATGATCACCACCTGCACGATCATCCGGATGGAGGTGGGAATCTGGCGGCGGATCATCGAGATGAACAGGTTGGAGAAGCCGGTCACCAGGGTCAGGGCGATCGACATCACCAGCGCGGTCTTGAGGGTGGAGGTCACCGCCAGGGCCGAGCAGATGCCGAGGATCTGCAGGCCGATGGGGTTGTTGTGCAGGATGGGATCGAGCAGCACGCTCTTGATGCTGGGTTGAGACATGTCAGGCCTCCCCTTTCTTCAGGTTGGCCAGGAAGGGGCCGAAGCCGCTCTCGCCGAGCCAGAAATGCAGCAGATTGTTCACGCCCTTGCTGGTCAGGGTGGCGCCGGCCAGGCCGTCGACCTGGTGCGCCGCGCGGGCCGACTGCGGGTCGACGACGCCCTTGATGACTTCCACCGCCAGTTGGCCGTCGTCGTCGAACAGGGTCTTGCCCGACCACAGCCCGGTCCACTTCGGGTTGTCCACTTCGCCGCCCAGGCCGGGCGTCTCGCCGTGCTGGTAGAAGCCGAAGCCGACCACGGTATTCAGGTCGCTCTTCACCGCGATGAAGCCGTAGAGGGTCGACCACAGGCCGTAGCCACGCACCGGCAGGATCAGGGTGTCGAGGCTACCGTCGTGTTCGACCAGATAGACGGTGGACAGGTGCTCGCGGCGGCCGATCGCGGCGATGTCGCGCTCCGCCGGCAGCGCGTCGGACTGCGCCGGGTCGCGGGCGGCGGCCAGGTGATCGAAGCCCACCGCCTCGCCATCCGCGCTGAAGCGGCCGGTGCGCAGGTCCACCAGGCGCACGTGGATGCTGCGGGCATAGAGCTCCTGCACCTCGTCCGCGCTCATGTCGGCATGCCCCAGGCCGGCGATGGCGAGGATGCTGCGCTGCTCGTCCAGCTCGCGGTTCTTGTCCTGCAGCGGCTTGAGCGTGACCGCGGCGCCGGCGACGAACACCGAGCAAACCAGGCACACCAGCAGGGCGACGATCAGGGTACGCAGGGTCGATTCATGCTTGACCACGGGCGAGCCTCCGCTTGATGTTCGCCTGCACGACGAAGTGATCGATCAGGGGCGCGCAGAGGTTGGCGAACAGGATCGCCAGCATCATGCCCTCGGGGAACGCCGGATTGACCACCCGGATCAGCACCACCATCACGCCGATCAGCGCGCCGAACACCCACTTGCCGGTGTCGGTCATGGAGGCTGATACGGGGTCGGTGGCCATGAAGATCATGCCGAAGGCGAACCCGCCGACCACCAGGTGCCAGTGCCAGGGCATGGCGAACAGCGGGTTGCTGTCCGAGCCGATCCAGTTGAACAGGGTGCTGGTGGCGATCATGCCGAGCATCAGGCCCACCACGATGCGCCAGGAGGCGATCTTGGTGAGCAGCAGGACCGCGCCGCCGAGCAGGATCGCCAGGGTGCTGGTCTCGCCCATGGAGCCCTGCTCCAGGCCGATGAAGGCGTCCCACCAGCTCAGGCCGCTCTGGGCCAGTTGCTCGACGCCGCTGGCCGAGGCGATCGACAGCGCCGTGGCGCCGGAGAAGCCGTCCACGGCGGTCCACACCTCGTCGCCAGAAATCTGCGCCGGGTAGGCGAAGAACAGGAAGGCGCGACCGACCAGCGCCGGGTTGAGGAAGTTCTTGCCGGTGCCGCCGAACACTTCCTTGCCGATCACCACGCCGAAACTGATGCCCAGCGCCACCTGCCACAGCGGGATGCTCGGCGGCAGGATCAGGGCGAACAGGATCGAGGTGACGAAGAAGCCCTCGTTGATCTCATGGCGGCGGATGCTGGCGAACAGCACCTCCCAGAAGCCGCCGACGATGAAGCTGGTGAGGTAGACCGGCAGGAAGTAGGCCGCGCCCTGGATCAGGCAGTCCCACAGGCTGTTGGGGTCGAATCCGGCGAGCAGGCCGATCAGGCCGAAGCGCCAGCCATCCTGGGCGGCCAGCAGCTCGGGGCTCTGCGCGTACAGCAGGTTGGCCTGGTAGCCGACGTTCCACATGCCGAAGAACATGGCCGGGAAGGTGCACAGCCACACGGTGATCATCATGCGCTTGAGGTCGATGCCGTCGCGCACGTGGGCCGTGCCGCGGGTGACGCTGCCGGGGCGGTAGAAGAAGGTGTCCACCGCCTCATAGAGGGCGTACCACTTCTCGTAGCGCCCGCCGTGTTCGAAGTGGTGCTCGATCTTGTCGAGGAATCTGCGCAGAGACATGGATCAGCCCTCCTTCTCGATGCGAGCCAGGTTGTCCCGCAGGATCGGGCCGTACTCGTACTTGCCTGCGCACACGTAGGAGCACAGGGCCAGGTCTTCTTCGTCCAGTTCGAGGCAGCCGAGCTTCTGCGCCATCTCGGTGTCGCCGACGATCAGGTAGCGCAGCAGCTGGGTCGGCAGGATGTCGAGCGGCATCACCGCCTCGTAGTTGCCCACCGGGACCATCGCCCGGGGGCTGCCGTTGGTGCTGGTGTCCATCGCCAGCTTGCGACCGCCCAGCAGCCGGGAGACGAAGATGTTCAGCACCGAATGCTTGTTCACCCCGGGGCGCAGGTAGTGCAGCAGCTGCCGCTCGGTGCCTTCGTGCAGGCACGAGACCTGGACGTGGTAGCGACCGAGGAAGGCGAAGGCGCCGTGGGAGGTACGGCCGCCCAGCACCGAGCCGGAAATGATCCGGGTATGCCCGGGTCGCAGCTCGCCGGCGCACAGCTCTTCCAGGCTGACGCCCAGGCGCGTGCGCAGCAGGCGCGGCCGTGTCACCACCGGCCCGGCCAGGGCCACCACGCGCTCCGGGTTCAGGTAGCCGGTGGTGAACAGCGCGCCGATGGCCAGCACGTCCTGGTAGCCGATCTGCCACACGCTCCGGGTCGCGCCGACCGGGTCGAGGAAGTGGATGTGGGTGCCCGGCAGGCCCGCCGGATGCGGCCCGGCGAATTCGACCGGGGTGGCCTGCGCCTCGCCCGGCAGGGAAACGCCCGGCGCCTTGCACAGGAACACCCTGGCCAGGCGCGCCAGCACGGCCAGGCCGTTGGCGAAGTCGTCGGCGCGCTCGCCGATGATCACGCTGGGGTCGGCCGCCAGCGGGTGGGTATCGATGGCCGTGACGAAGATCGAGCTGGGCACGGCGTCGACCGCCGGCACCTTGCTGAACGGACGGGTGCGCAGGGCGCTCCAGAGGCCGGACTGCTGCAGGTTCTCGCGCACCAGCGCGGCGTCCAGGGAGGACAGCCGGGAAGCTTCGTAGCGGGCGAACTCGACGACCTCATCGCCTTCCAGGTCGATCACCACCGACTGCAGCATGCGTTGCTCGCCCCGGTGGATGGCGGCGACCACGCCGGCTCCCGGCGAGGTGAAGTGCACGCCCGGATTCCGCTTGTCCGAGAACAGGACCTGGCCGAGGCGGACCCGGTCGCCCACCTGCACGGCCATGGTCGGCCTCATGCCGTGATAGTCACACCCCAGCAGCGCCACGCTGCGCGCGGCCCTGGCGGGCTCCACGCGCTGCTCGGGAGCGCCGCTGATGGGCAGGTCCAGCCCACGCTTGATCTTGATCATCCGAAAAATCCAAAGCCCGCTTGTCCGGCCTTCCCATGTCGCAAAAAAACGCCAGGCGGCTGCCGGAAGCAGTCACCGAAGGGCACGACTCGGGAAAAATTCTCGGAATTATAAGGACATAAGCCAGGTGAAGCACACCGGCCAGCTCTTATTTCGACCAGTAAGTCGTAACACCAAGCAACAGGCCATGAAAAAACCGTGCCGACACTCCCCGCGACACCCTGCCGCACAGGCCCCGAAACGAATAGGCCACACCCAACCTGTGGGAGCGGCCTTGGCCGCGAAATCCGCGGATGAGCCGGATTGCCACCCGACGCGCCCGCAAGAGCACGATGGCGCCACCAACACGCCATGAGCCATAGCCACCAGCGAAAAACGGGAGCCGAAGCTCCCGTTTTGCGTGTTGCCTTGCGCTTAGCGCGGGAAGGCGGGCGGGTTGACCCCGGCCATGTCTTCCATCACGCGGACCACCTGGCAGCTGTAGCCGAACTCGTTGTCGTACCACACGTACAGCACGACGCGGTTGTCGTTGCTGATGGTGGCTTCGGCATCGACCACACCGGCGTGGCGCGAGCCGACGAAGTCGGTGGACACCACTTCCTGGGAGTTGACGAAGTCGATCTGCTTCTGCAGGTCCGAGTGCATGGCCATCTGGCGCAGGTACTCGTTGATCTCTTCGCGGGTGGTGGCCTTCTCCAGGTTCAGGTTGAGGATGGCCATGGAGACGTTCGGCGTCGGCACGCGGATGGCGTTGCCGGTCAGCTTGCCCTTCAGCACTGGCAGGGCCTTGGCGGCGGCGGTGGCGGCACCGGTCTCGGTGATCACCATGTTCAGCGCGGCGCTGCGGCCACGTCGGCTGCCCTTGTGGAAGTTGTCGATCAGGTTCTGGTCGTTGGTGTACGAGTGAACGGTCTCGACGTGGCCGTTGACGATGCCGTACTGATCATTCACGGCCTTCAGCACCGGCACGATGGCGTTGGTGGTGCAGGAAGCGGCGGAGATGATCTTGTCGTCGGCGGTGATGTCGCCATGGTTGATGCCATGCACGATGTTCTTCAGCGCGCCCTTGCCCGGCGCGGTCAGCACCACGCGATCGACACCCGGGCAGGCCAGGTGCTGACCCAGGCCCTCGGCGTCACGCCAGACGCCGGTGTTGTCGACCAGCAGGGCGTTCTTGATGCCGTACTGGGTGTAGTCGACTTCCTTCGGGTCCTTGGCATAGATCACCTGGATCAGGTTGCCGTTGGCGGTCAGGGTGTTGTTTTCTTCATCGATGGTGATGGTGCCGTTGAACGGACCATGCACGGAGTCGCGGCGCAGCAGGCTGGCACGCTTGACCAGGTCGTTGCTGGCGCCCTTGCGCACGACGATGGCGCGCAGGCGCAAGCCGTCGCCGCCACCTGTCTTCTCGATCAGGATACGGGCCAGCAGGCGGCCGATGCGACCGAAGCCGTACAGAACCACGTCGGTGCCTTCGCGGGCGGCGCCGTTCTGCTTGCCGGCCACGTCGGCCAGCTCGTCCTTGGTGAACTGCTCGATGCTGCGGCCGTTGGCCTCGGTCTTGAACTTGGCGACCATCTTGCCCAGGTCCACGGAGGCGGCACCCAGTTTCAGGTCGCTCATGGTCTTGAGGATGGGGAAGGTATCGTGCACGGAGAGCTCGCTCTCGCCGTCCAGGCGGTGGCGGGCGAAGCGGTGGGCCTTGAGGATATCGATCACCGAACGGTTGATCAGGCCACGGCCGTAGATCGAGGTCACGACATTGTTGTTGCGGTAGAGCTGGCCGATCAGCGGAATCATCGCTTCCGCGAGGGCTTCACGGTCAATCCACTCACCGAGACACTGGTCGGGCTTCTGAGTCACGAGCTATACCTTCCGCATGTAGGGGCTGAAAAAAGGGGCTACATTATGCCGACCGCCGCCAGGCGGGGCAATGTACGCCTGTCGCGACGCATGCAGCCTCCCCCACGGCTCGCGACCTCAAGTAGGCGGCAGGTTCGCCGATATGGTCAATACTCTGACGAATTCGGCACCAACCTGGAGTACCGGGGCCTTCGCTTGCGCTCTGCATGGATGTTCGCGCGATACTCCATGGGGAGATGCTTATGCTGGCTCAATTGACGGTACGTGCAAGGCTGTTGTTGCTGGCGGTGGTGCCACTGCTGGTGCTGGTGGCAGTCATCGGCATGGCGCTGGCCAATGCCAGCAAGCTCAACGACAGCTTCGACGAGCTGTTCAAGGACCGCATGCGGCCCATCAGCCAGCTCAAGGTGGTGGCCGACGCCTACGCGATCTCGATGGTCGATGCGCTGCACAAGTACCGCGGCGGCACCATCGATGAAACGGCGCTGCGCAGGATCTTCGGCGAAGCCCGCAGCGAAGGCGACAAGGCCTGGAGCGAGTACATCGCCACCCGCCTGACCACCGAGGAAAGCAGCCGGGTCGAGCGCACCAAGCCATACCTGCAGCGGGTGCAGCAACTAGCCGACCAGTACATGGGGCAGGTCGCCAATGGTCAGCTGCTGGCCACCGACGCCACCACCTTCAACCGCACGCTGTACGACACCTTCGACCCGCTGGACGGCGAGCTGAATGGCCTGATCGCCCTGCAACTGAACGAAGGCGAGCGCCTCGGCGCCGCCACCGCCGCCCAGTACCTGTCGATGCGCAACACCTTCATCGTCATCGGCGGGGTGGCACTGCTGCTGGTGCTGGGGGCGGCGCTGGCGATCAGTCTGTCGATCATCCGTCCGCTGTCCAGCCTGCGCAGCGTGATCAGCGAGGTGCAGGAGTCCTCCAACCTGACTCTGCGCGCTAATGCCGACGGCCGTGACGAAGTGTCCTACACCGCCCGCGCCTTCAATCTGCTGCTGGAGCACCAGCAGTCGCTGATTCGCCATCTGACGGATACGGCCGTACAGCTTGCCGCCGCCTCCGAAGAGATGAGCGCGATCAGCACCCAGGTCAGCCAGGCAGCCACCACGCAGGGCGACCAGACCAACATGGTCGCCACGGCGGTGCACGAGATGAGCGTGGCGGTGCAGGAAGTGGCACAGAATGCCCAGTCCACGGCGGGCAATGCCGACAAGGCGAACAAGGAGGCACGCCAGGGCAGCGAGCTGGTGCAGTCCAATCTGCGGGCGATCCAGGGCCTGTCGGAGTCGGTGGAGAAGGCCGGCGAAGTGATCGACACCCTGCACGCCCAGAGCGACGAGATCAGCAAGGTGCTCGGCGTGATTCAAAGCATCGCCGAGCAGACCAACCTGCTGGCGCTCAACGCCGCCATCGAGGCCGCACGGGCGGGCGAGGCCGGGCGCGGTTTCGCCGTGGTCGCCGACGAGGTGCGCAGCCTGGCGAGCAATACGCAGAAGGCCACCGAGTCGATTCGCGGCATGATCGACGCCCTGCAAAGCGGCGCGCGCAGCGCGGTGAGCGCCATGCAGCTGTCGCGCGAGCAGGCGCAGAACAGCGTCAGCCATGCCCGCGAGGCCGGCGAGGTGCTCAACCACATCGCCCACGCCATCGAAGGCATCGCCGACGGCAACGTGCAGATTTCCGCCGCCACCGAGGAGCAGACGGCGGTCGCCAACGAGATCAGCCAGAACATCAGCAGCCTCAACGACAGCATCGGCGAGGTGGTCAGCAGCGCCGAACAAAGCTCGCTGGCAAGCCGCGACCTGGCGCAACTGGCTAACGGCCTGCAGCAGCAGATTCAGCGCTTCCGCGCCTAAGAAGCCTGTCTCACCCCGCCAGACAACGTGGTTTTTCTCCCAGCACCTTACTCTCCCCCGTCACCCCGGCGCAGGCCGGGGTCCAGGAGACGCGCAGGCAGCGCCGTGCTGGCAACTGGATACCGGCCTGCGCCGGTATGACGGGCTTCTTGGATGATGCGCTGAAGAAAAACCGAGCTGCCGGCAAGCGCTACAAAAGCCTTGGATAGCCTTCAAGCCCCCTGCAAGCCCGGCTGACACGCTCTCGGCCTTGCTTCGCGCCAGGCCTGCAGCGCGCGGCTTGAAGCCTGCCGCGGCTTTAAGCGCTACAATCGCCCCTTTCTTTTCGCCAGGGACCGTGACACCCGTGCCCGTACTGCACTTGCCGAAACTGCCGGGAGCCGCCGGCAAACAGCACTGGGGCAACCTGCCCGGGGCCGCGCTGAGCCTGGCCGTCGCCGAAGCCGCCAGCGAGGCCCGCCGCTTCACCCTGCTGCTGACCGCCGACAGCCAGAGCGCCGAGCGCCTGCAAGAAGAGCTGGCGTTCTTCGCCCCGGACCTGCCGGTGCTGCACTTCCCGGACTGGGAAACCCTGCCCTACGACGTGTTCTCGCCGCACCAGGACATCATTTCCCAGCGTATCGCCACCCTCTACCGCCTGCCGGAGATCAAGCACGGCGTGCTGGTGGTACCGATCGCCACCGCCCTGCACCGCCTGGCGCCGACCCGCTTCCTGCTCGGCTCCGGCCTGGTGCTGGACGTCGGCCAGAAGCTCGACGTGGAAGAGATGCGCGGCCGCCTGGAAGCGGCCGGCTACCGCTGCGTGGACACCGTCTACGAACACGGCGAGTTCGCCGTGCGCGGCGCGCTGATCGACCTGTTCCCGATGGGCAGCGACACGCCCTTCCGCATCGACCTGTTCGACGACGAGATCGAGACCCTGCGCACCTTCGACCCGGAGACCCAGCGCTCTGTGGACAAGGTGGAATCCATCCGCCTGCTGCCGGCCCGCGAGTTCCCCCTGGAGAAGAAGGCCGTCACCGACTTCCGCGGGCGCTTCCGCGAGCGCTTCGATGTCGATTTCCGCCGCTGCCCAATCTATCAGGACCTGGCCTCCGGCATCACCCCGGCCGGCATCGAGTACTACCTGCCGCTGTTCTTCGAGGAAACCGGCACCCTGTTCGACTACCTGCCGGGCGATACCCAAGTGTTCTCCCTGCCCGGCATCGAACAGGCCGCCGAGCAGTTCTGGCTCGACGCGCGCAACCGCTACGAGGACCGCCGCGTCGACCCGGAGCGCCCGCTGCTGCCGCCGGCCGACATCTTCCTGCCGGTGGAAGACTGCTTCGCCCGTCTGAAACGCTGGCCGCGCGTGGTGGTCATCCAGGAAGACGTGGAGGTCGGCGTCGGCCGCGAGCGCTTCGACGCCCGCGCCCTGCCCGACCTGGCGATCCAGGCCAAGGCAACCGAGCCGCTGGCCGCCCTGCGCCGCTTCATCGAGGAATATCCGGGCCGCGTGCTGTTCAGCGCCGAGTCCGCCGGCCGCCGCGAGGTGCTGCTGGAGCTGCTGGCGCGGCTCAAGCTCAAGCCGATGGAAGTGGCCGGCTGGAAGGCCTTCGCCGAGAGCCGGGAGCGCCTGGCCATCACCATCGCCCCGCTGGACGAAGGCCTGCTGCTCGACGACCTGGCCCTGGTCGCCGAGAGCCCGCTGTTCGGCCAGCGCGTGATGCAGCGCCGCCGCCGCGAGAAATCGCGCGATGGCGGCGACAACGTGATCAAGAACCTCACCGAGCTGCGCGAAGGCGCGCCGGTGGTGCACATCGACCACGGCGTCGGCCGCTACCTGGGCCTGGTGACCATGGAGTTCGACGGCCAGGCCGCCGAATTCCTCGCCCTGATGTATGCCGAGGAAGCCAAGCTCTACGTGCCTGTGGCCAGCCTGCACCTGATCGCCCGCTACACCGGCAGCGACGACGCCCTCGCCCCGCTGCACCGCCTCGGCTCGGAGACCTGGCAGAAGGCCAAGCGCAAGGCCGCCGAGCAGGTGCGCGACGTCGCCGCCGAATTGCTTGACATCTACGCCCGCCGCGCCGCACGCGAGGGCTATGCGTTCAAGGACCCGGCCGTCGACTACGCCACCTTCAGCGCCGGCTTCCCCTTCGAGGAGACCCCGGACCAGCAGAACGCCATCGACGCGGTGCGCGAGGACATGCTGGCGGCCAAGCCGATGGACCGCCTGGTGTGCGGCGACGTCGGCTTCGGCAAGACCGAGGTGGCCATGCGCGCCGCCTTCATCGCCGTCCATAGCGGCAGGCAGGTGGCGGTGCTGGTGCCCACCACCCTGCTCGCCCAGCAGCACTACAACAGCTTCCGCGACCGCTTCGCCGACTGGCCGGTGACGGTCGAGGTGATGAGCCGCTTCAAGTCGGCCAAGGAAGTCAGCGAGGCGGTGGTCAAGCTGGCCGAGGGCAAGATCGACATCGTCATCGGCACCCACAAGCTGCTGCAGGACGATGTGCGCTTCAAGGACCTGGGCCTGTGCATCATCGACGAGGAACACCGCTTTGGCGTGCGCCAAAAGGAACAGCTCAAGGCCCTGCGCAGCGAAGTCGACATCCTCACCCTTACCGCCACGCCGATTCCGCGCACGCTGAACATGGCGGTGTCGGGCATGCGCGACCTGTCGATCATCGCCACGCCGCCGGCGCGGCGACTGTCGGTGCGCACCTTCGTCATGGAGCAGAACAACCCGACGATCAAGGAAGCGCTGCTGCGCGAACTGCTGCGCGGCGGCCAGGTGTACTACCTGCACAACGACGTGAAGACCATAGAGAAGTGCGCCGCCGACCTGGCCGCACTGGTGCCCGAGGCACGCATCGGCATCGGCCACGGGCAGATGCACGAGCGCGACCTGGAACGGGTGATGAGCGACTTCTACCACAAGCGCTTCAACGTGCTGATCGCCTCGACCATCATCGAGACCGGCATCGACGTGCCCAGCGCCAACACCATCCTCATCGAGCGTGCCGACAAGTTCGGCCTGGCCCAGCTGCACCAGCTGCGCGGCCGGGTCGGCCGCAGTCACCACCAGGCCTACGCCTACCTTCTCACTCCGCCGCGCAAGCAGATGACCGAGGACGCGCAGAAGCGCCTGGAGGCCATCGCCAACGCCCAGGACCTGGGCGCCGGCTTCGTCCTCGCCACCCACGACCTGGAGATCCGCGGCGCCGGCGAACTGCTCGGCGACGGCCAGAGCGGGCAGATCCAGGCGGTCGGCTTCACCCTCTACATGGAAATGCTCGAACGCGCGGTGAAGGCCATCCGCAAGGGCGAGCAACCGAACCTGGAGCAGCCGCTGGGCGGCGGCCCGGAGGTCAACCTGCGGGTGCCGGCGCTGATCCCCGATGACTACCTGCCGGACGTGCACAGCCGCCTGATCCTCTACAAGCGCATCGCCTCGGCCGCCGACGAGGACGGCCTGAAGGAGCTGCAGGTGGAGATGATCGACCGCTTCGGCCTGCTGCCCGAGGCGACCAAGAACCTGATGCGCCTGACCCTGCTCAAGCTGCAGGCGGAGAAGCTCGGCATCAAGAAGATCGACGCCGGTCCCCAGGGCGGGCGCATCGAGTTCGCCGGCGACACCTGTGTCGATCCACTGGTGCTGATCAAGCTGATCCAGAGCGCGCCGGCCCGCTACAAGTTCGAAGGCGCCACCCAGTTCAAGCTGCAGGTGCCGATGGAACGCCCGGAAGAACGCTTCAACACCCTGGAGGCGCTGCTGGAGCGCCTCGCCCCGCAATCCGCCTGAAAGGACTGACCCGATGCGTGCGCTCCGCCCTCTTTTCCTGCTGCTCTGCCTGATGGCCCCGACCGCCTTCGCCGACGGCCTGTACCAGATCGAGCTGATCGTCTTCCGCCAGTCGGGCGAGACACTGTCCTCCAGCCAGCCGGCGCCGGACGACTGGGCCGTGGGCGCCATGCCCATCGCCGGCAACGAGCGCGGCACCGCGCTGAACGAGGAAGCGGCGCGGCTCAGCCCGGGCAACGGCTACCAGGTGCTGCTACACAAGGCCTGGGCGCAGCACCTCGGGGCGGTGCCAGAGAAGTCCTGGATCGGCACCGGCAACGAGCAGTTCGGCCACTTCCCGGTGGAAGGCGTCGTCACCCTGAGCGAACAGCAACGCCTGGTCGACCTGGAGGCGGACTTCTGGATCAACCGCTTCGACAACGACGGCCTGCTCACCGGCAGCGAGCGCGTGCGCCAGAAGAGCCGCCTGAAGCTGGGCGAGCTGACCTACCTGGACAACGGCAGCCTGGGCGTGCTGGTCAAGGTCACGCCGAACTGACCACGCCCCGCGCGGCTGGCGCCCGCTAGCCGCCGTGGACGGTAACCCGGTTACGGCCGCCGTGCTTGGAGTGGTAGAGCGCGCGGTCGGCCCATTCGATCAGCTGCTGGTGATCCTGGCTGGCCTGCCCCAGGTCGGCCACACCCAGGCTGATGGTGAAGCGGATTTCCTGGCCGTCGGCGTCCACCACCAGCGCCTCCACCAGTTGCCGCAGGCGCTCGGCGAACAGCCTGGCGCCGACCTTGTCGACGTCGGGCAGCAGCACCACGAACTCCTCGCCGCCGTAGCGCCCGGCGATGTCGGTCTCGCGGATCGCCTCGCGCACCACCTCGGCGACGAACTGGATGACCTTGTCGCCGGCCGGGTGGCCGTAGGTGTCGTTGATCCGCTTGAAGTGGTCGATGTCGAAGATCACCAGCGCCGCCATGCTGCCGTAGCGACGATGGCGCGAGTACTCCCGGCGCAGCTCCTCTTCCCAGTGGCCGCGGTTGTTCAGGCCGGTCAACCGGTCGGTGCGCGCCAGGTGCTTGAGCTGCTGGTTGGCCGACTGCAGCTGGTGCTTGTTCACCGCCACGTCGGTGACGTCGTAGATGATCAGGCAGACATGCTCGATGCGGCTGTTGGTGGCCTGCAGCGGCAGGATGGTGGTGTTCTGGTACATGAAGTCTTCCTGCCCGGTGATCGGCTGGTAGTTCTTGAACCGCACCAGATAGGGCCGCTGCTCCCAGATGGTGAACGCCGGCGTGCCCAGGGTGGCAACGCTGTCCACCTTGTGGCGGAACCACTCCTGCTCCACCTCCGGGAACAGGTCGAAGAAGGACTTCTGCAGCACCTCTTCCGGCGGACGGCCGGAGCGGTTCTCCATGAAGCCGTTCCATACCTCGATACGGAACTGGCGGTCCAGCACCACCACGCCGACATCGATGCTCTGCACGATGGTCAGCAGCCAGTGGAATTCGTTGAGATCGACGGTCTCGGCCATGGATCAACCCATCATGTAGGCGAGTTTCTTGGTCAGCAGCGGCACCGAGTCCTCGGTGAACAACAGCATCAGATCGAAGTGGATATCGTGGCCTTCGATGCTGTAGCTGAACTCCACCGCCAGCGTCTTGCGCCAGCGCTGCTGGTTGAGGCGGATCAGTTCGTCGATCGGCGCGTGCTGGCCGAGAATCTGCGGGTGGCCCTGGGAGAAACGGATGTTGATCTGCTCGGCGATGCCGCTGAGGCAGGCACCGATCAGCACGCTGCCCATGTCCAGCAGCATCTCCATGGACGACGCCTCGACGGCCTCGCGGTGTAGCAGGCGGGCCATGTGCTCCACTTCCGAGTCGTGGAAGATCAACAGCGCCTCGCCGGCGATGCCCCCGCCGATATAACCCTGGCAGACGGCGGTCAGGCGCTCGTCGCTCTGGGCATCGGCCAGGGCCATGTGCAGCTCGCCGACCTCGAGGATGTTGACGTTGGGCAGCGGCAATTGCACGAACACCCCCAGCACCCGCGCCAGCAACGCGGCGGCACGCCCCATGGCGACGTTGATCACCTCGCGGAAGGCATCGCGGAAATTGACCTCGGGCTCGCTCGCCGCCGGCGCGGGCGCCGACGTCGGCTCAGCCGTCGCGACCTCGTCGAACAGCCCCAGGCGCTGCAGGGTCTCGCGCACCAGCGCGGGGTCGGCCGGCTTCTTCAGGAAGGCCAGCGCACCCAGCTCGGTCACCCGCCGTATCGCTTCTTCCTGCACATCGCCCGACACCACGATGACCCGGCACTCCAGCCCCTCGTCCCGCAAGGCGGTGAGCACGCCGTAGCCATCCAGCACCGGCATGGTCAGGTCGAGCAGGAGCAGATCGATGCCTCCCTGGCGAATCCGCTCCATGGCCTCCTGGCCATGGGCAGCCTGACAGACATCCACCGGCCACTCGGGCGGCAGCGCTCGCAGCAGCTGCTTGCGCGCCATGGCGGAGTCGTCGCAGACCAGCAGTGAAAGGGTTGTCATCGGCACTAGCCTCGAAGCACGCGGGCCCGAACGACGGGCAGGCAGGCAAACTCCATAAGGAAGCACTTTTCATCGGCAAAAGCCATATCAATATGCCACCATCCAGCTCGGGAATCGCCATTTGCGACAACGAGCACGCTTGCGACCCCAATCATGTCGGAAAAGCTCCCCGGCATCCTGCACCTGGCGCGTTACATCACCAATAAAAAAGGCGCCCTGGGGCGCCTTTTCATAAATAGCCGAGCAATCAGTAGTACGCATTCTCGCGATTGCTGTGGTCGGTCACGTCGCGCACGCCCTTGAGTTCGGGGATGCGCTCCATCAGCGTCTTCTCGATGCCCTCCTTCAGCGTGTAGTCGGCCTGGCCGCAACCCTGACAGCCGCCGCCGAAACGCAGCACGGCGATGCCTTCCTCGACCACGTCGACCAGGCTCACCTGGCCGCCGTGGCTGGCCAGGCCCGGGTTGATCTCGGTCTGCAGGTAGTAGTTGATCCGCTCGGTGACCGGGCTGTCCTCGTTGACCATCGGCACCTTGGCATTCGGCGCCTTGATGGTCAGCTGGCCGCCCATGCGGTCGGTGGCGTAGTCGACCACGGCGTCTTCCAGGAAGGGCTCGCTGACGGCGTCGATCCAGGCAGTGAACTCCTTCAGCGCCAGGGCGGTGTCTTCCGGTTTCTGCTCGCCCGGCTTGCAGTAGGCGATGCAGGTTTCCGCGTAGGGCGTGCCGGGCTGGGTGATGAAGACGCGGATGCCGATGCCGGTGGTGCTCTGCTTCGTCAGCAGATCGGCCAGGTAATCGTGGGCGGCGTCGGTAATGGTGATGGCGCTCATGGCAACTCCTCGCAAAACGTCGGGCCAGTGTACGCCATCGGCCCTCGGGGATAAAGTCCTAGTATTTTAGTAGGAATAATTCCCAGCATCAGGAAAACCTCCCCCGGTCGATGGTTTCGCCATCCGTCCGGCACGCCACAGTCGCTCGGCAAGGCTGGTAAAGTAGCGCGCTTTTTTGCCCACCCACCGACGAATCGGAGTTCCGGATGTATCGTTTCGCACGCGGCCTGACGCTGGCCGCCACCCTGCTGGCCGGCAGTCAGGCACTGGCCGCCGACCTGCTGCAATGGCAGGACAACAGCCTGACCTACCTCAACGGCATCGACTTCAGGATCGATCCGCCCAGGCAACAGACCGTGACCTTCGAGCACGCCAGCGGCTGGAGCTTCGGCGACCTGTTCATCTTCGTGGACGGCATCAAGTACAACACCGAGGCCACCAACGGCGCCGGCGACGGCCATACCTTCTATGGCGAGATCAGCCCGCGCCTGTCGTTCGGCAAGATCAGCGGCGCCGATCTCTCCTTCGGTCCGATCAAGGATGTGCTGCTGGCCGCCACCTACGAGTTCGGCGAGGACGACGTCGACGCCTACCTGCTCGGCCCGGCCATCGACCTGGACATTCCCGGCTTCGACTTCTTCCAACTCAACACCTACTACCGCGAACCCGATGGCAAGCGCGACGGCAGCGGCGTGTGGCAGATCACCCCGGCCTGGAGCTACACCATCCCGGTCGGCAACTCCGACCTGGTGATCGACGGCTTCATGGACTGGGTCGTGGACAACGACGACAGCTACCACGCCAACCTGCACTTCAACCCGCAGGTCAAGTACGACCTGGCCAAGGCCATGGGCTGGGGCAAGCGCTTCTACGTCGGCGTCGAGTACGACTACTGGAGCGACAAGTACGGTATCGACGACGACAGCTACCTGGGCGACGAGATCCTCGGCGGCACCGACCAGAGCGCGATCAGCCTGCTGCTGAAGGGACATTTCTGATGACGCTCCGGGGCGGTGCCCGCCGCCCCGCGATCTCCCCTCGCCTTGCCCTGGATCAGTTCCCGCCATCCGCCCAGCGGCTAACCTGAAGCAAATAACGGGGAGGACGCGCACATGGACCAATACCACATCATGCTGGCGCTGCTGATCGTCGGCTTCCTGCTGCTGGGATTCGGCTTCAACTACCGCGAACACGAATGGGGCGTGCGCCTGATGAGCGCCGGCATCGTGGTGACCCTCGCCCCGATCGCCTTCCGCCTTTACCTGGCGCTGCAGGTGCCGGGCTGAACCGCCTTCCGGCGCGTCGGGATTGTCGGAAGCCATGCGCTGAAAGATAATGTTTCTCACTTAAAGTGAGAGCATCCGCATGACGTCCTCCCCCTGCGCCGCGCCCGCGCTCCGCCAGCAGGTGCTGCACCGCCTGTTCGGCGACCACCATGGCTGGCTGCTCGGCCGCCTGCAGGCACGCCTGGGCTGCCGCCACGACGCGGCGGACATGGCGGCGGAGACCTTCGTCCAGATCGTCGCCCTGCCTGACCCACAGGCCATCCGCGAACCGCGCGCGCTGCTCACCACCATCGCCAAACGGCTGATCTACGCCAGCTGGCGCCGCCGCGACCTGGAGCGCGCCTACCTCGAGGCCCTGGCCCTGCAACCGGAAGCGCTGGAGCCGTCGCCGGAGGAACGTGCACTGGCGATGGAGACCCTGCTGGCCGTCGACGCCCTGCTCGACGGCCTGTCGCCCAGGGCCCGCGCCGCCTTCTTCTACAGCCAGCTGGACGGCATGAAGTACGCCGACATCGCCGCCCTGCTCGGCGTCTCCACCATCCGTGTGCGCCAGTACGTGGCCAAGGGCCTGAAGCTCTGCTGCCAGGAGCTGCTGACGTCATGAGCCGGGCCATCGAACAGGCCATCGAATGGACCGCCTGCCTGCGCTCCGGCCAGGTCGAGGCGCACGAGCGGCGCGCCTTCGACGCCTGGCTGGCGGCCGACCCGAGCCACGCCCAGGCCTGGGCCGCCGTGCAGCACCACCTCGGCATCGCCCTCGGCCCGCTGGCCGATGGCAACCCGGCGGTCCGCCGCGCCCTGCAGGTTTCCGGCAGCCGCCGCGCCCTCCTGCGCGGCGCCCTGGCCCTGGCCGGCATCGGCATCGGCGCTCATCTGCTCGGCCGACCCGGCATGCCGCTGGAACTGGGCGCCGACCTGCGCAGCGGCACCGGCGAACGCCTGAACAGCGTCCTGGCCGATGGCAGCCAGCTGCAACTGGACGCCTGCAGCGCCGTCGACCTGGCTTTCGACGCCACGGCGCGCAACCTCACCCTGCGCAGCGGCAAGCTGATCGTCGGCGTCCACCCGGATGCCCGTCCGTTCCGCGTGCATACTCCGTGCGGCAGCGTCAGCGCCATGAGCGGCCGCTTCATGGTCGCCCTGCACGACGACCGGGTGCATGCCTGGGCACTCGACACCAGCGCACGAATCGAGACCCGCGACGGCACGCGCCTGACCCTCCAGGGCGGCCAGGGCGCGCGCTTCGACGCCACGCGGATCGAGCCGCTGCCCGCCAGCCGCAGCGGCGAAAGCAGCTGGTCCGGCGGCTGGCTGAGCGTCGACGACTGGAGCCTGGCCGAGGTGATCGACGCGCTGCGCCCCTATCGCCACGGCGTGCTGCGGGTGACCCCGGAAGCCGCCGGCCTGCGGGTCTCCGGCCTGTTCCCGCTGGACGACAGCGACCGCGCCCTGGCGGCGCTGGAGCAGGCCATGCCGCTGCGCATCGACCACTACCTGGGCTGGTGGACCCGCATCGAACTGCGCAGCTGAACCCCGCGAAAAAAATTTCTCGGCCCCTATATCGCTTTCGCGCGCTCGTCGCACATAGGTCCTGACAACCGCTCGACGAAGCGGACCGACACGACCCATGGAGCCCACATGTCCCATCGCCCCGCGTTCCCCCTCGCCCCGCTGTGCCTGGCACTGCTGTTCGGCCTGCCGGCCGCCGCCCAGGCCGCCTCGCCCGCCGACCTCAGCCTGACCGTCCAGGACTTCGACCTGCCGGCGGCGCCCCTGGCGCGAACCCTCGACAGCATCGCCCGCCAGAGCGGCCGCCCGATCGTCTATTCCCCGGCGCTGACCAGCGGTCTGGAGGCCCCAGCGATACGCGGCCGGATGAGCGCCGAGCAGGCCCTGCGCGAAGCCCTGCGAGGCAGCGGCCTGGCCCTGCGTGTGACCGGCGACGGCACCCTGACCCTGGAGGCGCTCTCCGGCGAGGCCATGACCCTGGGCGAAGTGCATATCAGCGGCACCACCCGGGAATCCGCCTTCGGCCCGGTCGACGGCTACGTGGCCACCCGTAGCGCCAGCGGCAGCAAGACCGACAGCGCGCTGATCGAGATCCCGCAGACCATCAACGTGGTGACCCGCGACCAGGTCCAGGCCCAGGGTGCGCAGAACATCGTCGAGGCGGTGCGCTACACCCCCGGCGTGGTCGCCTCGTTCGGCGACAGCGACAGCCGCAACGACGTCCTGCAGAGCCGCGGCTACTACCTGCGCTACAACCTCAACGGCTCGCGCCTGCCCTACGGCGCCTACAGCGCGGCGATGCTGCGCATCGAACCCTACGGCCTGGAGCGGATCGAGACGATCAAGGGCCCGGCCTCGGTGCTCTACGGCCAGAGCACGCCGGGCGGGCTCGCCAACCTGGTGAGCAAGCAGCCGACCTTCGAACCGCTGCGCGAGGTGCAGCTGCAGACCGGCAGCAACGACCGCGCCCAGGGCGGCCTGGACCTGAGTGGCCCGCTGGACGAGGGCGGCACCCTCGCCTACCGCCTCACCGGCCTGATCCGGGACACCGGCGGCGACGTCGACTACGGCTACGACAAGCGCACCTTCGTCGCCCCCGCCCTGACCTGGCAGCCGAACGAGGACACCCGGCTGACCTTCCTCAGCCATTACCAGGAGGACGACACCCTCTCCGACTATGTACCGTTGCCGGCCGGCGCCAGCCTGCACTCCGGGCCGAACGGCCGGTTGCCGCGCGACCGCTACCTGGGCGAGCCGCGCTTCGACGGCTACGAGCGCATCCAGTCCTCCCTCGGCTACCTGTTCGAACACCGCATCGACGACGTCTGGTCCCTGCGCCAGACCCTGCAGTCCAACCACGTCGAGGTCGACACCTTCGCCAGCCCGGGCTACCTGCTGAGCGCGGACGGCCGCCAGCTGAGCCGGGTCGCCACCCATGGCGAAGGCGAGGCGCGCAGCCTGACGGTCGACACCACCGTCCAGGCCGACTTCGCCACCGGCCGCGTCGGCCACACGGTGCTGATCGGCCTCGACTACCTGGACCTGACCGACGCCTACCGCTTCGCCTCGGCACCCTACTCGACGCCGCTGGATGTCTACGCGCCACGCTACGGCCAGGCGGTGCCCACCCTGATACCGCGCATCGACTACGACCAGCACCGCGAGCAGACCGGCCTCTACCTGCAGGACCAGATCCGCCTGGAGCGCTGGGTGCTCACCCTTGGCGCCCGCCAGGACTGGGTCTCCACCCGCACAGAGACCGGCCTGGCCGCACGCACCCAGGCCAGCCAGCGCGAGGACAAGCCGACCGGCCGCATCGGCCTCGCCTACCTGTTCGACAATGGCCTGGCGCCCTACGCCAGCTACTCCACCTCGTTCGAGCCGCTCGACGGCACCGACTTCTCCGGCCAGCCGTTCAAGCCGATGACCGGCGAGCAGTACGAGGTGGGCCTGAAGTACCAGCCGCCGGGCGGCGAGAGCTTCGTCACCCTTTCGGCCTTCCAGCTGACCCAGGAGAACGTCACCACCCCCGACCCGGACCCGAGCCACGTCGGCTTCAGCGTGCAGACCGGCGAGAGCCGCGTACGCGGCCTGGAGCTGGAGGCCAAGGCCAGCCTGCAGCGGCGCCTGGACCTACTGGCCTCCTACGCCTACATGGATTCCGAGGTGACCCGCGCCAACGCCGCGGCAGGCGGCAGCAGCCTCGAAGGCAACGAGATACCCCAGGTGCCGGCGCACCAGGCGTCCCTGTGGCTCGACTACCGCCTGGACGAGGGTCCGCTGCGGGGCGCCGGGGCCGGCTTCGGCGCGCGCTACATGAGCAAGGTCTACGGCGATGCCGCCAATACCCTGGAGATGCCCGGCCGCACCCTGTTCGACGCCACCCTGCACTACGACCTCGGCCAGGCCGCCAGCGAACTGGACGGCGCCGAGCTGCGCCTGAGCGCCAACAACCTGCTGGACAAGCGCTACGTGGGCTTCTGCCAGAACGCCCTGCAGTGCTACTACGGCCAGGGCCGTACCCTGCTGGCCACGCTCAGCTACCGCTGGTGAGGGGTCGCGCCGGCGCCCGGGGGGCGCCGGCTGCTGGAGGCGCTGGTGAGTGGGCGCTATTTCCAGCGCTCGGCGGCCGCCTGGTCGCTGGCGCGCCCTTCCACCCAGCGCTCGCCCTCCGGCGTGTCTTCCTTCTTCCAGAACGGCGCGCGGGTCTTCAGGTAATCCATGATGAAGGCACAGGCGTCGAACGCCGCCTGGCGATGGGCACTGGCGGTACCGACGAAGACGATGGGCTCGCCCGGCTCCAGCCGGCCGACCCGGTGCAGCACCTCCACCCGCAGCAGCGGCCAGCGCCCCTCGGCCTCGGTGACGATGCCGGCCAGGGCCTTCTCGGTCATGCCCGGGTAGTGTTCGAGGAACATGCCGCGCACGTCCTGGCCGTCGTTGTAGTCGCGCACGTGGCCGACGAAGGTGACCACCGCGCCGATGCCCAGATTGGCGGCGTGCAATGCATTGAGCTCGACGCCCGGATCGAAGGGCTCGACCTGTACCCGGACGCCCACCCTAGCCTCCCGTGACCGTGGGGAAGAAGGCCACCTCGTCGCCATCGGCCAGCTCTGTATCCAGGCTGCACAGCTCCTGGTTGCGCGCGCACATCAGGTTCTGCTCGCCCAGCACCTGCCACACGCCGCCGCGGCTAAGCAGGTGCTCGCGCAGCTGTGCCAGGCTGCCCAGAGCGGCACGCTGCAACTGCTCACCGTCGATGCCCAGCACCTCCCGGTAGCGGGCGAAGTACTGCACGCGGATCATGTCAGGGTCCCCACCTCATGGTAGTCTCGCGGATAGTCGCCGCTCTTGCCACCGGACTTCTCCAGCAGGCGCACGGCCTCGATGACGATGCCGCGGTCCACCGCCTTGCACATGTCGTAGAGGGTCAGCGCGGCGATGCTGGCGGCGGTCAGCGCTTCCATCTCCACCCCGGTCTGCCCGGCCAGTTTGCAGCGCGCCTGGATGCGCACGCAGTCGAGGCCCTCGGCCTCCAGCTCGACCTTGATGCTGGTCAGCAGCAGCGGGTGGCACAGGGGGATCAGCTCATGGGTCCGCTTCGCCGCCTGGATGCCGGCGATGCGCGCCACAGCAAACACGTCGCCCTTGGGATGGCTGCCGTCGGCGATCATCGCCAGGGTGGCAGGCAGCATGCGTACGCGGGCCTCGGCCAGCGCCTCGCGGGCGGTCACCGCCTTGTCGGTGACGTCCACCATGTTGGCGCGGCCTTGGGAGTCGAGATGGGTCAGCATGGAGAAGTCCTGCGTCATGGCGAAGGACTCCAGTGTCCAGCCGCGAGCCGCAAGCTGCAAGTCGCCCCTTGCCGCTCGCGGCTTGCCTGCGGCTACATGTTGGCTTCGGCGTACTCGGCCAGCACCGAGCGCGGCACTCCCTGCAGCGTCACGTGCACGCCATGGGGGAAGTTCTTGAAGCGCTCGGTAAGGTAGGTCAGGCCAGAGCTGGTGGCCGACAGGTAGGGCGTGTCGATCTGCGCCAGGTTGCCCAGGCAGATCACCTTCGAACCGCTGCCGGCGCGGGTGATGATGGTCTTCATCTGGTGCGGGGTGAGGTTCTGGCACTCGTCGATCAGGATCAGGCTCTGCTGGAAGCTGCGCCCGCGGATGTAGTTGAGCGATTTGAACTGCAGCGGCACCTTCTGCAGGATGTAGTCGACGCTGCCATGGGTGCTCTCGTCGTCCATGTGCAGCGCTTCCAGGTTGTCGGTAATGGCGCCCAGCCAGGGCTCCATCTTCTCCGCCTCGGTGCCGGGCAGGAAGCCGATGTCCTCGTCCAGCCCCTGCACGCTGCGGGTGGCGATGATGCGCCGGTAGCGCTTGCTGACCATGGTCTGCTCGATGGCCGCGGCCAGCGCCAGGATGGTCTTGCCGGAACCGGCCGCGCCGGACAGGTTGACCAGGTGGATGTCCGGGTCGAGCAGCGCGTACAGCGCCAGCGCCTGGTACAGGTCACGTGGGCGCAGCCCCCAGGCCTCCTGGTGCAGCAGCGGCTCCTGGTGCAGATCGAGGATGGTCAGGCTGCGGCCGTCGATGCCCTTGACCCAGCCGACGAAGCCCTGCTCGTCGACGATGAACTCGTTGATATGCACCGCCGGCAGGTTGTCGGTGAGCTGCACCTCGTGCCAGGTGCGGCCATGCCCCTGGCGCGTCTCGACCTTGCTCACGCGGTCCCAGAAGGAGCCGGAGAGGTTGTGGTAGCCGCGCGACAGCAGGTTGACGTCGTCCACCAGCTGGTCGGTGTGGTAGTCCTCGGCGGAGATGCCGCAGGCGCGCGCCTTCAGGCGCATGTTGATGTCCTTGGTCACCAGCACCACGGGCGAGCCGCTGCGCCGGCTCTGCAGCTCCACCAGCTGATTGATGATCTTGTTGTCGTTGAGGTGCTCGGGCAGCCAGGTGATCGGCTCCGCGCGCTTGCTCATGAGAATCGACAGGGTGCCCTTGGGCTCGTTCTTGCCACGGCGGATCGGCACGCCCTGCTCCACTTCCTCGGGGCTGGCCTCACCCAGGGTCTGGTCGATCAGGCGAATGGCCTGGCGGCATTCGGCGGCGACCGTGTGCTTGCCGGTCTTGAGCTTGTCCAGCTCCTCCAGCACGGTCATGGGGATGGCGACGTGGTGTTCCTGGAAATTCAGCAGCGCGTTGGGATCGTGGATCAGGACGTTGGTGTCGAGGACGTAGAGGGTGGGCTGGGTGGAGCGGGTGCGTCCGTGATCATCCATACTCGGTCACCTTATCGAGGGGCCTGGACGGCGAAGCCTCTACAGCGCTGCGCCGCGGAGGACCGCCCACCTCCCGAACGGAACGGGATGACTCAGCAAAGGTGATGGCCGAGGCCCGCCACCTGTGCTGCAGGGTTCGGCGGTCTGCTTTTTTAATACCCCAATCCGGATTACAGAAAAAAGAACTTTTTCTTCATCGAAACGCTTTTTTAACTGCTCGACGAATAGCGCTTGGCGCAAGGCGGACCCGCCGTTACAGTCGGAAGTCCTGCCTCACCCGCCACCGCTTCGCTTCCTCCCCGTAACGCACCGCCAGCCCTGGCCGCCGCTGTTCTCCGCGCCGTCGTCGCCCGTGCTACCTCACACATCTTGCAAAAACGCCCTTGCCGGCCGGCGCCAGCGAGCCGGTAAAGTGTCGCGGATAACCATAACGACACATCCCGCCTGCACCGTGCGCCGCAAACCGATGATGAGGAAATCGACATGACCCCACGCTATACCCCGGCCCAGATCACCCTGCACTGGCTCAGCGCCGTACTGGTGCTGCTGATCATCGCGCTGCCCTACGGCAGCCCCCTGTTCGAGCCGCTGCTCGGCGGCGGTGCCGGCGTGTTCACCCTGCACAAGTCCCTCGGCCTGCTGGTGCTGGTGCTCACCGTGCTGCGCCTGGCGGTGCGCGCCCGCTCCGGCGCGCCGGAGCTGCTGGCCAGCGAGCCGCCGCTGCAACGCTTCGCCGCCAAGGCCGGCCACGCCGTGCTCTACCTCCTGCTGCTGCTCATGCCGCTGACCGGCCTGCTGTTCGGCAAGCGCCCGGTGAATCTGTTCTGGCTGGTGGAGATCGGCCCGCTGCCGCTGTCCGACGCGGTACGCGGCGCGGCCAAGACCTTCCACGTCACCGCCCAGTATCTGCTGTTCCTGCTGATCCTCGGCCACGCCGGCATGGCGCTGTGGCACCACCATGTGCGCCGCGACGGCGTGCTGCGCGCCATGCTGCCGGCCCGCGACTAAGAACCTGTTTACGATCCTTCCGAACCTGGCCTGCCGCTCGGTTTTTCTCCGAAGCGTGGGGCTACAAAGCCCGTCATAGCGGCGTAGGCCGGTATCCAGTTGCCCGCACCGAATCGCCTGTCGGTTTTCTGGACCCCGGCCTGCGCCGGGGTGACGGATTGGCAAATAAGGTTTCAGTAAAAAGCGTGCTGCTCAAAAGATCGTAAACAGGTTCCAGGTTCTGTACGAAAAGTCGTCGAGCGAAGGTCAGGCAAGGGCTAGGCGCCCCCACAAAAACAGGCGAAGAACGGACTGGGCTCGCACGCGAGTTTACGTGCTGTAAATGAGCATTCTGAGACGCCGCGTCCCGGCCTGTTTTTAACGCAGCATCACCGAGCGCAGGCACTTTTCGTACAGAACCTAAGAACCGATAGGCAAATCCCTCGGCACCGATAGCTGGAGCCGGGGGAGCCATCCGCCTAGAATCGCCCCACGCTTTCCGGAGACGATTCGATGTTGCTGGTGATTTCCCCCGCCAAGACCCTGGACTACGACACCCCGCCCGCCACCGCGCGCTTCACCCAGCCGCAGTTCCTCGACCACGCCCAGGAGCTGATCGGCCAGTTGCGCGAGATGAGCCCCGCGCAGATCGGCGAACTGATGCACCTGTCCGACAAGCTGGCCGCGCTCAACGTGGCGCGCTACGGCAGCTGGCACCCGGACTTCACCCCGGACAACGCCAAGCAGGCGCTGCTGGCCTTCAAGGGCGACGTCTACACCGGCCTGAACGCCGAGGACTTCAGCGAGGCCGACTTCGACTTCGCCCAGGCGCATCTGCGCATGCTCTCCGGCCTGTACGGCGTGCTGCGCCCGCTGGACCTGATGCAGCCGTACCGCCTGGAGATGGGCACCAAGCTGGCCAACGCCCGCGGCAACAACCTCTACGACTTCTGGGGCGAGCGCATCAGCGGCTGGCTCGACGAGGCGCTGGCCGAACAGGGCGACGACGTGCTGCTCAACCTGGCCTCCAACGAGTACTTCAGCGCGGTCAAGCGCAAGGCGCTGAAGGCGCGGGTCATCGACACCGAGTTCAAGGACCTGAAGAACGGCCAGTACAAGATCATCAGCTTCTACGCCAAGAAGGCCCGTGGCCTGATGGCCCGCTACGTGATCAAGGAGCGCATCCGCGATCCCGAGCGGCTCAAGGATTTCGACTACCAAGGCTACCGCTACAGCGCCGAGCAGTCCGGGCCGGACAGCCTGGTGTTCCTGCGCGACCATCCGCAGGACTGACCACCGCGCAACTTGGCCTGCCGGGACAATCGCCAAGGCGTCCGGCGCGTGTAGGATGCGGGCAGCCCATCGAGCGGCGCACAAGGAGAACCCATGAGTCGTCCAGTCGTTCTGATCACCGGTTGTTCCAGCGGCATCGGCCGCGCCCTGGCGGATGCCTTCAAGGCCGCCGGCCACGAGGTCTGGGCCTGCGCCCGCAAACCCCAGGACCTGGCCGCCCTGGAAGCCGCCGGCTTCGTGGCGGTGGAACTGGACGTCAACGATGCCGAGGCCGTGCAGCGCGCCGCCGACCGCCTGCAGGCGGAAGCGGGTCGCCTCGACATCCTGGTCAACAACGCCGGCTACGGCGCCATGGGGCCGCTGCTCGACGGCGGCGCCAAGGGCATGCGCCAGCAGTTCGAGACCAACGTGTTCAGCCTGGTGGAACTGACCCGCGCCTGCTTCCCGCTGCTACGTGCCAGCCGCGGCCTGGTGGTCAACATCGGCAGCATCTCCAGCGTGCTGATCACGCCGTTCGCCGGCGCCTACTGCGCGTCCAAGGCCGCCGTCCACGCGTTTTCCGGCGCCCTGCGCCTGGAGCTGGCGCCGTTCGGCATCCAGGTGATGGAAGTCCAGCCCGGGGCCATCCAGTCCAGCTTCGGCGCCAACGCCAGCCACAGCGCCGAACAGCTGGTCAACGAGCAGTCCCCCTGGTGGCCGGTGCGCGAAGGCATCCTCGCCCGCGCCAACGCCTCCCAGGACAAGCCGACCCCGGCCAGCGAGTTCGCCGCCATCCTGCTGCACGCGGTGCGCAAGCCGCAGCGCCCCGCCCTGCTGCGCATCGGCAACGGTAGCCGCAGCCTGCCGCTGATGGTGCGCCTGCTGCCGCGCCGGCTGCTCGACCGCGTGCTGAGCAAGCGTTTCGGCCTCGATGTCCAGCTCTGAGCAACGCCGCTTCCCGCTCTACCAGTACGTGCTGGGCGCCGTGGCGGCGGCGTTCCTGCTCAACGTGCTGCTGCGCGCGGGCCTGAAGATCGGCGGCCTGCCCGCGACCGTGCTGGCCGCCGTGCTGGTGGCCTTCGCCCTGCGTTGGTGCTTCGTCCGCCTGGAGCGGCACCGGCCGGACATCCGCGAGCGCTGGGCCCTGGTCGCGCTGTACGCGGCCGTGCTCGGCCTGATCTACCTGGTCATCTTCGGCCTGATGTGGCTGAAGGACGAGCCGGGCAACATGGGCCAGCTGCTGTTCTTCTTCCACTACCTCTGCTATCCGGCGGCCCTGGCGCTGATCCTGCACCTGGGGCGGCGGGCCGGCTGAGCCCATGCGCCTGCTCGACCCGCGCCACGCGCCCGATGCCACGCTGCCCTGCGAGCTGCGCGATCATCCCGAATGGCACCAGGGCCGCGAGCGCTACTGCCTCTGGTCGATCCCGGTGGAGTGCCCGCGGGTCCTGGCCCGGCTCGACACCGCGCGGGTGCTGCTCGGCGACTGGCTGCATCCGCCGGACCTGCGCCAGGCCCATATCACCCTGTTCGTGTGCGGCTTTCCCTGCGCCGAGCCAGGGCATGACGACGACATCGCGACGACGCGGCTCGACGACCAGCGCGGCGCCCTCGAAGCGCTGCGGATGGCACCCTTCGAGCTGAGCATCGGCGGCCTGGACAGCTTCGCCAGCGCGGCCTTCCTGGCGGTCGGGGAAGACGCGAGGCTGGATCATCTTCGCCAGGCATTGGGGCGACTCGCGACCGAGGTGCGCCAGGCGCCCTACGTGCCGCACCTGACCGTCGGTCTGTACCGCGTGGCCGCCAGCACGGCCGAATGGCGCCACCGCGCCGCGGCCCTGGGCGGCTGCCCGCCACTCGCCCTGCCGGTGCGCGAACTGCAGCTGGTCAGCTACGCCGCCGCCGAACCCCAGGGCCCGCTGCGCATCGAGGCGCGGGTCGCGCTAGCATAGGCACGCCCCCGCCAGGACGACTCCCCCATGCTGCACACCCTCGCCGTCGGCAACTACCGCTCCATCAACAACCTGGTGATGCCGCTCGGCCGGCTCAACCTGATCACCGGCGCCAACGGCAGCGGCAAGTCCAACCTGTACAAGGCCCTGCGCCTGCTGGCCGAGACGGCGCAGGGTGGCGTGGTCAACGCCCTGGCCCGGGAAGGCGGACTGGACTCGACCCTGTGGGCCGGCCCGGAGAAGATCAGCCGGCGCATGCGCAGCGGCGAGATACCCATCCAGGGCGGCCCCCGGCGCGAATCGGTGCGCTTGCGCCTGGGCTTCGCCGGCGAGGACTTCGGCTACGCCGTCAGCTTCGGCCTGCCCGAATCCAGGTCGGGCGAAGACCGATTCACCCCCAGCGCCTTCGCTCTGGACCCCGAGATCAAGCGCGAGTGCATCTGGGCCGGCCCCTGCTACCGCCCCGCCTCCCTGCTGGTGGACCGCGAAGGCGCCATGGTGCGCCAGCGCGAGGGCCGCGGCTGGCAGGTGCTGGCCCAGCACCTGCCGAACTACGACAGCCTGTTCGACCAGATCGGCAACGACCCGGGCTGCCCCGAGGTCTTCCAGCTGCGCGAGCACATCCGCCGCTGGCGCTTCTACGACCACTTCCGCACCGACGCCGGGGCGCCGGCGCGCCAGCCGCAACTGGGCACCCGCACGCTGGTGCTGCACCACGACGGCCGGGACCTGGCGGCGGCCCTGCAGACCATCCGCGAGATCGGCGACCGGGAGGCCCTGGACCACGCGGTGCAGGACGCCTTCCCGGGGTCGGACCTGCGTGTCGACTTCCAGACCGGCGGCCACTTCACCCTGGCCTTCCATCAGGAAGGACTGCTGCGCCCGCTGTCCGCCGCCGAGCTGTCCGACGGCACCCTGCGCTACCTGCTGCTGATAGCCGCCCTGCTCACGCCCAGGCCGCCGTCGCTGATGGTGCTCAACGAACCCGAGACCAGCCTGCACCCGGACCTGCTGCCGGCGCTGGGCCGGCTGATCATCGAGGCCTCACGACACACCCAGGTATGGGTGGTGTCCCACGCCAGTCGGCTGATCGCTGCGCTGGAACAGCACCCGAGTGCAACGCCATCGTCCTCGACAAGGACCTGGGCCAGACCGTCATCCAGGGCCAGGGCATGCTCGACGAGCCGCCGTGGCACTGGCCGGACTGATCCGTTGCGCGCAGCGATTTCCCCGGGACCGCCAGGTGCGCGCGGCGCACCCTACGTGCTCGTTTGTGCAGCCTGCGCCACCGGCCTGGGCTGACGGAACACCAGCACGTTGCCGACCATCACCAGGCCGAGTCCGAGCAGCGCGGGCAGGGTCCACTGGTAGCCTTCGACGAACACCGAGATGTTCAGCGCCACCACCGGGAACAGCACGGTGCAGTAGGCCGCACGCTCCGGCCCCATGCGCCCGACCAGGGTCAGGTAGGCGGTGAAGCCGATCACCGAGCCGGGAATCGCCAGGTACAGCAGCGAGCCGATGTAGCGGGTATTCACCTCGAAGGCGAAGGGCACACCGCTCGCCAGGCAGTAGCCGAGCAGCAGCAGCGCGCCATACAGCATGCCCCAGGCGTTGGTGGTCAGCGGCCGGAACCCGGCCTGCTGCTGCAGGCTGGACAGCATGTTGCCCGCGGAGAAACACAGGGTGCCGAGCAGGGCCAGGCCCAGCCCGATCAGGGTCTCGCGGCTCGCCTCGTGGCCGGCGAGTTCCGGCCAGAACAGCAGGCCCAGGCCGAGCAGCCCCAGCGCGCCGCCGACCAGCACGTTGGCGGCGATGCGCCGGCCCATGAAGACGCGGGCGTTGAGCGCGTTCCACAGGGTGGCGGTGGAGAAGATCACCGCCACCAAGCCGCTCGGAATCCACTGGCTGGCGGTGTAGAAGCACATGAAGTTGAGGCAGAACAGGCACAGGCCCTGGGCCAGGCACAGCAGCTGGCCGCGCCGGTCCAGCCGCTGCAGGCGGCGGCTAAGCAGGAGGATGGCGAACAGCACGATGGCCGCCAGGGCGAACCGGTAGGCGATGGACAGCGGGATGGCCACCTCGCCCAGTTGCAGCTTGAGGGCGATCCAGGTGGTGCCCCAGATCAGGACGGTGAGCAGGTACAGCGACAGGTTCATGGCAGGCTCCTTGATCCGCACAGTCTCGCGTCCGGCCGCAGGATCGCGCTTGCACGAAATTGCGCTTATCCGTCACCCGCCGCTGGCGCCGGTGCCCCGGCGGAGTAGGATGACAGGCATCCCCCACCGCCCGATGTCCGCGCCATGGCCGTCCTCGAACAGAACCTGGTCTTCCAGTCGCTCAGCAGCTCGCCCAACGCGCGCCTGCTGCGTGGCGCGGAACTGGGCGACGACCTGGCGGCGGCGCAGTGGACCAACCATCACGACGCCCGCGACTACCAGGGACCGAGCCACCACACCCTGTCCTGCTACCTGGCCGGGGGCACCGGCACCTTCCGCCGCGAGCGCCCCGGCGACAAGGGCTCGCCGGACAAGCTGTGCGTGCTGCCGGCCGGCCACGAGTCGTCCTGGGTGATCAACGGCGACATCCAGCTCGCCCACCTCTACGTCAGCCCGCAGCGCTTCGCCGCCAGCGCCGTCGCCCTGCTGGACCGCGAGCCGCGCGAGCTGCAGCTGAACGAGATCACCTTCCTCGACGACCCACGCCTGGCCGGCCAGTTTCACCAACTGGTGGGCCTGGACTGGAACGAGCCGGGCGAGCGCCTGCTGGCCGGCACGCTGGCCCACGAGATGATCAGCCACGTGCTGCTGACCCAGGTCGGGCGGCGCCAGGGCCTGCGCCTGAAGGGTGGTCTGGCACCGCACCTGCGCAGGCGCCTGGCGGACTACATCGAACAGCACCTGGGCGAGTCGCTGGGCCTGGAGGAACTGGCCCGGATGGCGTCCCTCTCGGAATATCACTTCGCCCGCATGTTCCGTCACAGCTTCGGCCTGCCGCCCCACCGCTACGTGCTGCAGCGCCGCCTGCTGCGGGCGCGGGAGCTGCTGCACCACGGCGACCTGCCCCTGGGCGAGATCGCCCTGGCCTGCGGCTTCGCCAGCGCCAGCCACTTCAGCAACCGCTTCCGCCAGGCCTTCGGCGCCGCGCCCGGCCTGCTGCGCAGCCAGCGCTGACGACCGCTCACCCGCGAAACGCCCTCTCCCCGCCCGATGGCCATTCCTCGGCCACGCGATTGCCGCGCCCGCTCGCCGTCGATATGATGAGAAGAATTATTATTTAATATGCTCTCGTATTCGGGCAGTCGGGGGAAACGCGGGTGTCGACCGGGGAAGCCGCCTCGCAGCAGTCGCTGCACAGTCTCTACAGCGATCATCACGGCTGGCTCAATGGCTGGCTGGGCCGTCGCCTGCATTGCCCACAGAATGCCGCCGACCTGGCCCAGGACACCTTCCTGCGCGTCCTCGCCGGGCGCGAGCTGCCCAGCCTGCGCGAACCACGGGCCTTCCTCACCACCGTCGCCAAGCGCGTGCTGGCCAACCACTTCCGCCGCCAGGACATCGAGCGCGCCTACCTCGAAAGCCTCGCCGCCGTGCCCGAGGAAACCGCTCCCTCGGCCGAAACGCGGGCAATCATCCTGGAGACCCTGCTCGAACTGGATCGCCTGCTCGATGGCCTGCCGCCACTGGCGCGCCGGACCTTCCTGCTGGTCCAACTGGACGGCCTGACCTACCCCGAAGTGGCCGAGCAGCTCGGCATCTCCCTCTCCAGCGTCAAGCGCTACATGGCCAGGGCCGCGCTGCAGTGCTATTTCGCACCGGAGGCCTGAGCGGATGAAACAGGCCCCCATCGACCCGGCCGTCGCCGAGCAGGCCGTGCAATGGCTGGTGGAGCTGCAGGCCGGCGCCAGCGAGCGGCGCCGCCAGGCGTGGCGCGACTGGCGCGCGGCCGCCGGCGAGCACGAACGGGCCTGGCAGCGCATCGAACAGCTCAACGACCGCCTCAGCGCGCTGCCGCCACGGCTCGGCCGCCAGGCGCTGGAGGCGCAGCCCTCGCCCCAGCGGCGCACCGCCCTGAAGGCCCTGCTGGTGCTGAGCGCGGTCGGCGCCACCGGCTGGGGCCTGCAGCGCCAGCCCTGGCAACCCTACCTGGCCGACCGCAGGACCGCCGTGGGCGAGCGCCTGGACCTGGCGCTGGACGACGGTTCGCAACTGCTCATCAACACCGACAGCGCGGTGAACATCCGCTTCGACGCCCGGCAGCGGCTGATCGAACTGCGGCGCGGCGAGATCCTCGTGCACAATCGCGCCGACCTGCCGCCCCTGCGCATCGCCACGCCCCAGGGGCTGGTGCTCGCCGAGCGCGGCAGCCTGGGCGTGCGCCTGGACGGCTCCAGCTGCGCGCTCAGCCTGTACGAAGGCAATGCGCTGGTGCGCCCGCTGGACGGCACCAGCCAGCGCCTCGGCGGCGGCCAGCGCCTGCGCTTCGACAGCCACGCCAGCACCGTGCCGGACGGTCTCGACCCCAACGCCAGCGCCTGGACCCGCGGCATGCTGGTCGCCAGCGGCATGCGCCTGGCCGACTTCCTCGCCGAGCTGAACCGCTACCGCCATGGCCGCCTGGGCTGCGACCCGGCCATCGCCGACCTGCGCCTGTCGGGCAGCTACCCGCTGGACGACAGCGAGCGAATCCTCGACCTGCTGCCCGCCGCCCTGCCGGTGCGCGTGCACCGCTTCACCCGCTACTGGGTCAGCGTGCAGCCGCGCGCCTGAGCCGCGCGAAACTTTTTTCCGCCGACCTGAACCTTTTTCCGCCGCTCGCGTGACAAGGGCTAGAACCTCCTCCACTTCACCTTGCACGAGAAGTCCATGCGTCCACTCCGTCTCGCCCCGTTCGCCCGCGCGCCGCTCGGCCGCGCCCTGCAGCCCCTGATCCTCGGCCTGGGCCTCGCCGCCGGCCTGGCGCCGGCCCTGCCCGCCGTAGCCGCCAGCCAGCAGGAAAGCCGCCAGTCGTTCCAGATTCCCGCCGGCGACCTGGAAAGCGCGCTCAACCAGTTCGGCGAACAGGCCGGCGTGCTGCTTTCGTTCAGCACCGACCTGACCTCCGGCCGCACCACCCGCGGCCTGAACGGCGAATACGGCGTCGCCGACGGCCTCGCCGCGCTGCTGGAAGGCAGCGGCCTGCGCGCCGTTTCCGGCGGCAGCGGCTACACCCTGCAACTGGCCGGCGTGGGCCTGGAGATAGACCGCCAGGTGGTGATCGGCTCGCGCGCGCCGACCAGCATCAGCGAGCTGCCCGGCACCGTGTGGGTCATCGGCAGCGCCCAGCTGCAGGAGCAGACCAAGGCCGGCGTGCCGCTCAAGGAAGCCCTGGGCCAGTTGATCCCCGGCCTCGACATCGGCCCGCAGGGGCGCACCAACTACGGCCAGAACCTGCGCGGACGCAGCGCCCTGGTGATGATCGACGGCGTGTCGCTGAACAGCTCCCGCGGCATCAGCCGCCAGTTCGACTCCATCGACCCGTTCAACATCGAGCGCATCGAAGTGCTCTCCGGCGCCAGCGCGGTATATGGCGGCGGCGCCACCGGCGGCATCATCAACATCGTCACCAAGAAGGGCGAATCCGGCCCGGCCCATTTCTCCAGCGAGGTGGGCGTGCGCAGCGGCCTGCGCCAGAGCGACGACGTGGACTGGCGCGTGGCGCAGTCGATCGGCGGCGGCAGCGAGACCGTCAACGGCCGCCTGGCCGTGGCCTACCAACGCAACGGCGCGGCCTACGACGGCAACGGCGACCAGGTGCTGCTGGACATCACCCAAACCGACCTGCAGTACAACCGCTCCGTCGACATCATGGGCAGCCTGGATATCCTGCTGCCCAACCAGCACAGCCTGAGCCTGGGCATGCAGTGGTACGACTCCGGCTACGACGGCGACAAGGGCCTGTTCCTCGGCGACAACTTCCAGGCCCTGACCGGCGCCAGCGATTTCGACATCCGCGACGGCGCCAGCTACGACCTCGAACCGCGCACCGAGCGCCAGCAGTACAACGCCACCTACCACATCCCCGAGGTGCTCGGTCACGACGTCTACCTGCAGGGCTACTACCGCAGCGAGAAGATGGCCTTCCAGCCCTTCCCCTCCGTGCGCTTCACCGGCACCGGCGCGGTCAACCCGCTGCAGTCCTACTACTCCGCCTCGCAACAGGACACCGACTACTACGGCCTCAAGGCCGTGCTGGTGAAGGAGTGGGAGCGGGTCAGCCTGAACTACGGCGTCGACCTGGAGTGGGAGAACTTCGACTCCAGCCAGAGCATGTTCGACCTGGGCCAGGCGGCCTCCAGCGGCGGCCTGGTCGCCGACCGCTACGCCCGCGTCGGCCGCTACCCGGGCATCGACACCGACAGCCAGTCCGCCTTCGCCCAGCTCAGCTGGAAGATCACCGACGACCTGACCCTGTCCGGCGGCTGGCGCCGCCAGGAGATCACCACCGACGTCGGCGACTTCGTCGCCGCGACCCAGCAGATCTCCATCAGCAAGGGCATCGGCAGCAGCGCCGACGCGATCCCCGGCGGCGAGAAGGAATACGACGTCGACCTCTACAACCTCGGCCTGGTCTACAAGCTGAACAAGGCGCAGCAGGTGTGGGCCAACTACTCCGAGGGCTTCGAGCTGCCCGACCCGGCCAAGTACTACGGCCAGGGCAGCTACACCCTGGTCGGCAGCCACTGGCGCCTGAACCAGGGCGTCAACGTCGAGGACTCGGCCCTGGACGGGATCAAGACCAAGCAGGTCGAGTTCGGCTGGCGCCACTATGCGGACGGCCTGGACGCCCAGTTGGCCGCCTTCTACGCCTGGTCGGACAAGAGCATCACCTACAACCGCACCAGCCTGCTGGTCGAGCAGCTGGACGACAAGAAGCGCAACTACGGACTGGAAGGCCAGTTCAGCTACTGGTTGGGCGAGCAGTGGCAGGTCGGCGCCAGCGCCCTGGCCATCCGTTCGCAGCAGAAGAGCGACGAGCGCTGGGTGAAGCAGGACGTCACCGCCGGCAGCCCCTCCAAGGCCACCGCCTTCGTCGGCTGGCAGGACGGCGTCACCAGCCTGCGCCTGCAGGCCGTGCGCACCTTCAACCTGAGCGACGAGAACGACCAGAAGATCGACGGCTACGCCACCTTCGACGTGCTGGGCAGCCACGCCCTGCCGGTGGGCACCCTGAACTTCGGCATCCAGAACCTGCTGGACAAGGACTACACCTCGGTCTGGGGCCAGCGCGCCCAGGTGTTCTACGGCGCCCTCGCGCCGGTGGAGATGTTCGACTACAAGGGCCGTGGCCGCACCTACAGCCTGAGCTATACCCTCGACTTCTGATCGGGGGGAGGTACGAAAAAGCCGGCGCATGCGCCGGCTTTTTCATGGCTACGTGTCCTGCTCTTGTGGGAGCGGCCTTGGCCGCGAAATTCGCGGATAAATCCGCTCCCACAAGGTGTGCAACAACTAACGGGGACATAGCCTTTTTTATGGGCGACTTCCTGAAGCGCCATCGCGTAGGGTGCGCCATGCGCACCGGGGTCCTGTGCGGGCCTTCCGGTGCGCGCGGCGCACCCTACGTGAACATCAAGTCCATTCGCGAGCAAAGCTCGCTCCTACAGGGGTGAGGCACGGACAGGGCGTAGCTCGTCGATCAGAACATCAGACCCACGCCGCCGGCCAGCGGCAGGCCGAGCGCCAGCGGCAGCAGCCAGCGCTCGCGCCAGGCCAGCAGGGCCGCCACCAGCAGGCCTGCGAGCATCACCAGGCACAGCCAGAGCACGGCGCCGATGTCGCCGCCACGCGCGTTCCAGCACAGCGCCAGGGCGAGCCCCAGGCCGAGTGCGGCGAACGCGCGCAGGCCGCGCTGGCGGGCCGGGCCGGGGGCGCCGCCCAGCAGCGCCTTGTGGTGACGGGACATGGCCAGGCACAGGGCGGCCATGGCCAGGTAACTCAGGGCGAAGGCGAGCAGCAACATCAGGCAGCCTCCTCGACCAGGGCGCGGCGAGCGCGAGGCGCCGGGGCCGCCTGCGGCCGGGAGAAGCGCCAGGCGTACAGGGCGCTGAGCAGCCCCGCCACGATCAGGAACAGGTCGACGCCGGCCAGGCCCCAGTCGCCGAGGGCGAGGGTCGACAGCAGGTGGCCATGCTCGGTGGTCAGCCCGTTGAGCAGCGGCAGCCCCAGGGCCAGCACGGCGCCCAGCGCCAGTTGCAGGCTGAGCAGGCGGCGCGGCTGGCTGTGCTGCAGCAGCGCCCAGACGGCCAGCAGCAGCCAGGCGCCGACGAACACCCAGGCCTCGGCCGAGGCGCGCTCGGCCAGCTCCGCGGGGATCAGGCGGTTGCCCCACAACAGCGCCAGGCTGGCCAGCGGCAGGCCGCCGAACACCGCGCCGTTGAGCGCGCGCACCACGCCGATCCCGGCACCGCCACGGGCCTCGCGCTTGGTCACCCAGACCCGCACCCCGCCGATCAGCATGGCGCAGCCCGCCAGCCCCAGCAGCAGGTACAGGCCGCGCACCAGGCTACCGCCGAACTGCACCATGTGCAGGCCGGCCAGCCAGGTATAGGTCGCGTAGCCGGCGGGCGGCCGCTGTTCGTGCAGCAGCTCGCCGCTGGCGGCGTCGTAGGTCAGCCCGGACAGCGGACGGCCGATCCGCGACTCGCGGCTCAGCTCGCTGATCTCCACCACGGCCGAGGCGTCGCCCGGGTGGTGCACGCTGATCCAGCCCGCCTCGCCGCCGCCCCAGTGCTGGCGCGAGCGCTCGACCAGGGCGTCGAGGGACATCGGTGGCGGCGCCGGCTGGTGCGCTTCCTCCCGGTGGTAGGCGCCGGTCACCTCGGTGAAGAAGTGCTCGATGTCGCCCTTGTAGGCCACCAGCAGGCCGGCCGGCATGAAGTTGGAGACGAAGATCAGCACCCCGGTGTAGGCCAGCACCAGATGGAACGGAAAGCCCACCACGCCGAACAGGTTGTGGGCGTCCAGCCAGGCGCGCTGGCCGTTGGCCTTCGGGCGCAGGGTGAAGAAGTCCTTGAAGATGCGGCGGTGGATGATCACCCCCGACACCAGTGCGACCAGCATGAACATCCCGGCCAGGCCGACGATGTACACCCCGGGCATGCCCGCGTGCAGGGTGTAGTGCAGGCGGAAGAAGAAGTCGCCGCCGACGGTTTCCGGCAGCGGCTCGCCACCGCCGGGGGCGAAGGTCAGGTTGCCGCGCTGGTCCGAGCCGTCGACTTCCCAGCCCAGGCGCCAGTAGGGCTCGCGCTCGCTCGGGCCGTGCATCCAGAAGGCGTGCAGCTCGTCCTTGACGTTGCGTTGCAGCCAGTCGCGCACCTGGTCGGGGCTCATGGTCGCCGCCGCTTCCTGGTGCAGGGCGGGACGCATCCAGCGATCCAGCTCCTTGTCGAAGCAGGCGATGGTGCCGGTCAGGATGATCACGTAGAGCAGCCAGCTGGGCAGCAGCCCGCCCCAGGTGTGCAGGCCGGCCATGGATTGACGTAGGCTCATGGGCGCACCCTCAGTTCGCCGGGCAGGAACGCCGCCAGGCACAGCACGATGGCCAGCCCGGCCAGCCACAGCCAGGCGCGGGTCGCGCTGCGCACGGCAAACGTGTAGATCGCGGCGGCCGTCCACACGGCGAAGCTGAGCATGCCGGCAAAGGCCACGCGGTCCGGCCGCGCCAGCGGCAGGTAGACGGAGAAGAAGGCGGCGAAGCCATAGGCCAGCGCGTAGCCGCCGATCAGGGCGGCGAGGATGCGCGAGGCGATGCTCCAGCGCGAAAGGGAGGGTGATCTGCTCACGTTGGACTCGACTGCTGAGCGCCTGTCGGCCCCGGAATGCGGCCGCTCAGAACAGGATGCGTATAGTAATGAGAAATGCTTGCACGGCAAATCGCACCCGTCGCCAGGCCAGAGGCCGGGGCCGCGAGCCCCGGCCCTTCGCGTCACCAGCCGTAGCTGGCGCTCGCGGTCACGGTGCGCCCGTAGCCGTAGGAACAGCCCACCTCGGAGCACGAGGCGTCGTATTCCTTGTCCAGCAGGTTGCTGGCGTTGAGCGCCAGGCGCACGCCGCTCAGGCTGTAGTGCACGCTGGCGTCGAGCAGGGTGTAGGCCTGCGACTCGACGCTGGCGATGGGTTCGAGCGCCGGGTTCAGGGCGCGCGCGGCGTTGACCCCGGTGTAGCGGCTGGCGCCGGTGTAGCGCACGCCCAGGCCGCCGCCCAGCCCCTTCAGCACGCCGCTGGGCTGGGTGTAGTCGAGCCAGGCGCCGGCCGATTCCTTCGGCGTGTACGGCAGGCGGATGTCCTTCTCCCAGGCGTTGGGCGTCGAGGTGATGAAGGCGTCGGTGTAGCTGTAGAACATCCGCAGGTCGAGGCCCTCGGCCAGGCTGGCCAGCGCCTCCAGTTCGACGCCGCGGGCGTTCACCTCGCCCACCTGGCGCCGCACGGCGGGGGCGGACTGGTTGCGGTTGTCGCTGAGCACGTAGTCTTCCTTGGTCAGGTCGAACAGCGCCAGGCTGACGAAGCTGCGCGCGCCTTCCGGCTGGAACTTCACGCCGATCTCGTACTGCCGGCCCTGCTCCGGGTCGAACGGCTTGCCGGTCAGGCCGTCGGTCCCGCTGACCGGGTTGAACGACTCGCTGTAGCTGGCATAGGGCGCCAGGCCGTTGTCGAACACGTAGACCACGCCCAGGCGGCCGGTGAAGGCTTCGTCGCTGGCCCTGGAGCCGGCCTTGATGCGGTCGTCGATAGCGCTCTTCGACCAGTCGTAGCGGCCGCCCAGCAGCACGCGCCAGTGGTCGTCCAGGGCGATCTGGTCCTGCAGGTACACGCCGGTCTGCCGCGTCACCACCTGACGGTCGCCGGTGCGGGTCAGCGCCGGGACCGGCTTGCCGTAGACCGGCTCGAGGATGTCCAGCGTCGGCGCGCCGCCGTTGAAGGTCAGCTCGTCGGAGTCGGTGCGGCGCCAGTCCAGGCCCATCAGCAGCGTGTGCTCGATGGCGCCGGTAGCGAATACCGCCTGGGCCTGGTTGTCCATGACCCAGCCGCTCATGTCCTCGTCCCAGGCCGAGCTGCTGCGGAACAGGGTGCGCCCGTCGAACGGGTTGATGGCGAAGGTACCGATGTTGCTGTAGGCCAGGTCCGAGGCGTCGTAGCGCAGGTTCTGGCGCAGGGTCCAGACCTCGTTCAGGCGGTGGGTCAGCTCGTAGCCCAGCGAGTAGTAGGTCCGCTCGAAGCGGTTGAAACCCGGCTCGCCCTCGAAGAAGTCCCGGTCGGTGTCGTACGGCAGGTTCAGGCTGTCGCGCAGGTAGGGCGACAGGTGGAAGCTGAAGCCGAACCGACCCTTGTCCTTCTGGTACAGGCCGAGCAGGGTCAGGTCGGTGGCGTCGCCGATGTTCCAGGTCAGGCTGGGCGCGATCATCTGCCGCTGCATGCCGGTCTTGTCGACCTGCGCGTTGCTGTCGTTGCCGAGCAGCGCCACCCGGTAGCGCAGGTCGTTCTGCGCATCGAGCGCCCCGGAGAAATCGCCCGCCAGCTCGCCCAGCTGGTCGGAGCCGGCCCGCAGGCGCACTTCGTTGTGCGCGGTCTCGCCGGGGCGCTTGCTCACCAGGTTGACCAGCCCGCCGGGCTCCGCCTGGCCGAAGATCACCGAGGCGGGGCCGCGCAGCACCTCGACCCGCTCCAGAGCCCAGGCGTCCGGGCGCGGCAGGCCGTAGAGGCTGCTCGACTGCTTCATGCCGTCGCGGAAGATCTGGTTCTTCGAGTCGAAGCCGCGGATGCTGACCCAGTCATAGCGGGTGTCGTAGCCATAGGGCACCGCCACGCTCGGCGTGTAGCGCAGCGCCTCTTCCACGGTGGTCACGGCGCGCGCATCCATCTCCGCCCGGCTCACCACCGAGATCGACTGCGGCGTCTCCAGGATCGAGGTATCGGCCTTGGTCGCGCTGCCGGAACGGGTGGCGACATAGCCGCGGACCGGCCCCCTGGCGTACTCGCCGTAGCGCCCACTGATGGTCTGGCTCTGCAGTTCCAGGCTGCCGTCCCGGGCCTGGGGCGCCGGTTCCAGGCGATAGCCGCCCGCGCCGCTATCGACCGCCCGCAGGCCCGTGCCGGCCAGCAGCACACCGAACCCCTGGTCGACCTCGTAGTGACCACTCAGCCCCTGGCTCTGCCGGCCGGCGGTCAGCGCCGGGTCGAAGCTGAGCAGCACGCCGGCCTGGCGGGCGAAGGTGTTGAGCGCCTCGTCGAGCGCGCCGGCGGCGATGCTGTAGCGGTGCCCGTCGGCCAGCGCCGGCAGGCTCAACGGCACCGCCAGCAGCGGCAGGCTCAGGCCGAACAGGGCGGCCCGCACGGCGGCGGTCAGGGAACGGGGGGTACGGCAGGACATGGCGGCTCCTCGGATGGCAATGAACGACTGCAAAGGAGGCCGAGCGATGAAGAAAAACCTACAAGGAAATTCGAGAATTATTTTCAGGCCGCCATCAGGCTGACCCAGTAGCGGGTGCGATAGACCACCCGCACCGGCAACGTCTGCCCGATGGCCGTCAGCGCCCGGTCCGTGTCGTCCAGCGGGAACACCCCGGAAATTCGCAGCCCGACCACCGCCGGATCGCAGCGCAGCACGCCGGGGCGCTGGCGCTCCAGTTCGGCGACAACGGCGTCCAGGCGCATTTCCCGCGCCACCAGCACACCGTCGATCCAGCGGCTGCGATCCTCGTCCGCGCGCTCGCCGGCCTGCACCGCCGAGGGGTCGAAGCGCGCCTGGGTGCCCGCCTGCAGCACCCGCGCCACGCCCTGCCGTGGGGTCACCTCCACCGCGCCGGCGTACACCGCCACCTGGCAGCTGGTGCCCTGGTCATGGACCCGGAAGCGCGTGCCCAGCGCCCGCAGGGTGCCTTGCCGGGTGTCCACCAGGAACGGCCGCTGGCGCTCGTCCGCCGCGGTCTCCAGCAGAATCTCGCCCTGATACAGGCGGATCAGCCGGTGCGCGGGGCCATAGTCGATATCCACTGCGCTGCCGGCATTGAGGTGCAGACGGCCGCCGTCGGGCAGCAGCAGCGAGCGGCGCTCCCCGGTGCCGGTACGCAGGTTGGCGAACAGCGGCTGCACCACCTCGCCGCGCACCGCCAGCGCGCCGGCGCCGCCCACCGCGATCAACAGGCCCAGCGCCTTGAGTGCGCGCCGGCGCAGCGGATCGTGGCCGGGCTCGTCCAGCGCCGCATGGCCCAGGACCGCCGGCAGCCTGGCGAAGCGCTCGCCCAGGCCATCCAGGCGCTGCCAGGCCAGCTCATGGTCGGCGTGCCGGCTGCGCCAGTCGAGGCAGGCGCTGATCTCCTCGTCGGCGCAGGTGCCGGAGGCCAGGCGCACGCGCCAGGCGATGGCCTGCTCGACCACCGCGGCGTCCAGCCGGCTCATGGGTAGAGCGCCTGGTAGCAGTGGGCGAAGGCCTTGCCCATGTACTGCTGGATCGAGCTGACCGACAGGCCCAGGCGCTCGGCGATCTGCGGGTAGGTCAGGCCGTCGAGCTGCGACAGCAGGAAGGTCTCGCGGACTCGCGGCTTGAGCCCGTCCAGCAGGCGGTCGACCTCCACCAGGGTCTCCAGCACCAGGGCCCGCGCCTCGGCCGAGGGCACCTCGGGCTCCGGCATGCCGGCCAGGGAATCCAGGTAGATGCGCTCCAGCCGGGCGCGGCGGTAGTGGTCGACCACCAGGCCACGGGCGATGGTGGCGAGGAACGCCCGGGGCTCACGCGGCTCAACCAGCTCACGCTGCCCGAGCAGGCGGACGAAGGTGTCCTGGGCCAGGTCGGCGGCGTTCTGCGGGCAATCCAGGCGCAGGCGCAGCCAACCGAGCAGCCAGCTGTGGTGGCCGTGGTAGAGCGTCGCGACCAGATGGGGAGAAGGGGAATCGCTCGACACGGATAGCGACCTGATGAGAACGACGGAAAATCTCAAATGCGAATATATTGCAGATGGAAAAGCCTGTCACTCCAAAAGCGGTCGGTCGCTTGCGTCGGCTCACCCCTCTTCCGGGTCCCGGACGGCGCGGGCGGGCACCTGCACCGACGGGAAGCGCGACGAGGCGAAGCGCACCACCAGGATCGCCATCGCCAGCAGCAGGATCGCGCCGGAAACGTACACCACGCCCAGGCCCGGCCCGTTGTGGTGCGACACGTCGGAGATCAGCAGGCGGGTCAGCGCGGTGATCGCCACGTAGATCAGGAAGCGCACCGGCATGTGATTGGTCTTGAAGTAGATGCCGACCATGGCACCCAGCTCCAGGTAGATGAACAGCAGGAGGATGTCGTCGACCGTGACATGCCCCTTGTCCAGCATGCCGAGGAAGGTCACCACCGACGCCCAGGCGGTGATGCCGCCGATGCCGAACAGCGCCATGTAGTGGAAGGCCTCCACCAGCAGGTTGCCGAACGACTGGGCCAGGGCATGCATACCGCCCCGTAGGGCATCGACTCGCTTGAAATCCACCATCTCACTCCTTCGACAGAACAGGCCCATGCTGGACCACTCGCATGACAACGGCTATGCAGGATGAAGGCCAGCCGGCATGGCGGCAATCCTTCCTTGGGAGCGGTGCCGCTTGCGTCGGCATGGGCCGATGGAATACTGTATATCCATACATATCAATCACATGATACGGGAATGAGGTGATGAATGGCCGTCGAAGTGGTGTACCGCAGCAGTCGCGATCCGGAGCGCCTGTTCATGGATAAGGCCGAAGCCGATCGTTACGACAAGATGCTGGAGCTGGCCGAGGCTCTGTCCGAAGCCCTGCACAAGGCGGTGCCCTCGCTCAGCGAGGAACAGGTGGAGGAGCTGGGCATCTTCATGGCGAAGAACCGCGACACCTTCGCCAAGGCCTTCAAGAACCAGCCGGACGCCCTCGCCGAACTGGACGCCGCCACCGACGACGACGCCTGACGCGCCGTTCGTTCAAGCCGCCCACCGGGCGGCGACCGATGCTGGGCGCTCCTTCCCCTGCCGGAGAGCGCCATGCGTCCCCTGCTTCACATCCTCTATGCCCCGCTGTTCTGTTTCGGCCTGATCGGCCTGGCCACCTGGCTGGTCGGCTATCGCCAGCTGTCGCCGCTGTGGCTGCTGCCCCTGCTGCTCGCCGCCATCCTCGTTTCCCAAGTCGCCGAACGCCTGCTGCCCTACCAGCGCAGCTGGAACGAACCCCATGGCGACGGCCCGGGCGACCTGCTGCACGCGCTGGTGAACGAGTCGCTGAACCTGGCCAGCCTCGCCGCCGTTCCACTGCTCGCCGGGTGGCTGCCATCGCCAGCGCTGTGGCCGACGCACTGGCCGCTGTGGCTGCAGCTGCCCCTGGCCATCGCCTGCGCCGACCTCGGCATCACCCTGATGCACTGGCTCAGCCACCGCAACGCCCTGCTCTGGCGCCTGCACGCGGTGCACCACAGCGCGCCGCGCCTGTACGGCTTCAACGGGTTGATGAAGCATCCGCTGCACCAGCTGCTGGAGGCCGGCGCCGGCGTGCTGCCGCTGATCCTGCTCGGCCTGCCGCTCGACGTCGCCGCCCTGCTGGCCTTCGCCATCGCCGTGCAGCTGTTGCTGCAGCACAGCAACGTCGACATGCGCATCGGCCCGCTGCGCCACCTGTTCGCCTGGGCGCCGCTGCACCGCTTCCACCACATCCGCTACGGCCGTGCCGGCGACGTCAACTTCGCGCTGTTCTTCAGCGTCTGGGATCGCCTGCTGGGCACCGCCTTCCACCGCGCGGGCTATCGGCTGAGCGACGCCGACCTGGGCATCGGCGACCGCCCGGACTACCCGCGCGGCTACCTGGCGCAACTGGTCGAGCCCTTCCGCCGCCCCGTATCCAGCGCCTCGGTCCCGGAGACGCCGGAGGCGCTGCGCTCAATCCAGCAGCCGTAGCCGCAGGTGGCGCAGGCTGCGGTCGGCGCGGATGCCGAACAGCTCGCGCACGGTGCGCGACAGGTGCGCCGAGTCGGCGAAGCCGGCGGCGTGGGCCGCCTCGGTGAGCGTGGCGCCGCGCAGCGCCAGGACCAGCGCCAGGCGCAGGCGGCGCCAGCGCACCAGGCGCCGCACGGACAGGCCGACCTGATCGGCGAACAGCCGCTCCAGCTGGCTGAGCGACAGGCACACGCGCTGCGCCAGGTCGCGGGCGCTGACCCGCTCGACCAGCTGCTCGTCCACCGCGTCCAGGGCCTGGCGCACGCGCGCATCCAGCGGCGCGCGCGGCAGCTGGCGAACGCGCTCGGCCAGGGCCACCATCTCGGCGGGCGCGGTTTCGGCCAGCACCTGCAACTGCTCGACGGAAAAGGCCAGCGGCTCGGCATACAGGGCCAGCAGCGGCTGGCCGGCCAGCTCGAAGGCATGGGCGCGCTGCGAAGGCACCAGCAGCGCGTGCCCGCTGCACGCTCGCCCCTCGACGGACAGCTGCAGCGGCTCGCCGGTCGCCAGCAGCAACTGGTGCGCATAGTGGGCGTGGGGTCGGGCGCTGCCGCTGACCCCGGCCAGCAGGCAATGATCGCGGCCGAGCCAGAGCGCGCCCTGCCAGTGTTCTTCGTGCATGCGGAGCCTCGTCGGGGTTGCACGGGCCACCCTACGGAATCCCCCGCGCCCGCGCCAGGGATGGAGATTGACCGATCGGCCAGGACGGGAGTAGTGTCGCCCCATCCCTAGACGGATGTTCTCCATGAAACCAGTCGCGCACATTCCTTCCGGCCTCGTCGTTCCCCACGACGAGCATCCGTGCGCGCCACCACCTGTCGCTCCGCGGGCCGGCACTCCGCCGCCACCCCGCGCCTGACCGTCCGCCCGCGCGGCCGGTCACCCGACTTCCACGGTTCCGTCCTCTCTGCGCCCGCGTCGGCGACGGAGCCTGTTGCCCTTTCCGACAGGTGATTCTTCATGCGTTTCGACAAGACCTTCTGGGGCGCCTGCGCCTCCACCACGCTGTTCGTCCTGCTCTGGGGTAGCGGCGCGATCTTCGCCCGCCTGGGCCTGGACCACGCCTCGGCCTTCGCCTTCCTGACCCTGCGCTTCGTCCTCGCCCTCGGCGTCCTGCTGCTGGTCGGCGCGCTCGCCCGCATCTGGCTGCCGGCGCGCGGCCAGCGCCTGCGTACGGCCGGCACTGGCCTGCTGATGATCGGCGGCTATTCCATCTGCTACCTGCTGGCTCTGGACCAGGGCATCACCCCCGGCGTGCTGGCCACCGTGCTCGGCGTACAGCCGATCCTCACCCTGATGCTGCTGGAGCGGCGCTTCGCCGCCCTGCGCCTGGCCGGCCTGGCGCTGGCCCTGCTCGGCCTGGTGCTGGTGGTGTGGCAGAGCATCGGCCTGGCGCGCTTCTCCGTCGCCGGCACCGGCTACGCCCTGGGCGCGCTGCTGTGCATGACCCTCGGCGCCATCGCCCAGAAGGGCCTGAGCCAGTCGCCGCTGCAGGCGCTGCCGCTGCAGTACGGGGTCAGCCTGCTGGCCTGCGCCCTGCTGCTGCCCTTCCAGCGCTTCGAGGTGGACTGGTCGCTCGACTTCCTGGTCCCGCTGCTGTGGCTGGGCATCGTCATCTCGGTGGTGGCCCAGCTGCTGCTGTACCGGCTGATCCGCGCCGGCAACCTGGTCAACGTCACCAGCCTGTTCTACCTGGTGCCGGGGGTGACGGCGGCGATGGACTACCTGTTCCTCGGCAACGCCATGAGCGGCCTGAGCCTGGCCGGCATGGGCGCCATCCTGCTCGGCCTGGTGCTGGTGTTCCGGCGCTAGCCACACGGGGCCCGGATGGCCTCCGGGCTATGGCTCCGGTGCCTCCAGCGCCTGCACCAGGGCCTTGAGGAAGCGCGCCGCCTCGCCGCCGGTGGCGGCGCGGTGGTCGAAGGTCAGCGACAGCGGCAGCACCGGATGCACCGCCGGTTTGCCCTCCCAGGCCACCACCTCGTCGCGGATGCCGCCGGCGCCGATGATCGCCACCTGCGGCGGCACCACCACCGGGTTGGCGTAGCGGCCGAACAGGGTGCCGAAGTTGGACAGGGTGAGGGTCGCGCCCATCATCTCCTGCGGCGGGATGGAGCGCGCCTTCACGTCCGCGCGCAGGCGCGCCATGCCTTCCTTGAGGTCGTCCGCGCCGCGCTCGCCGACGTTGCGCAGCACCGGCACGAACAGGCCGTCCGGCGTGTCCACGGCGATGCCCAGGTCGAGCCTGTCGTGACGGCGGATGGACGGGCCGCGGCCGTCGAACCAGCTGTTCAGCACCGGCTCCACCGTGCAGGCGTGGGCGATGGCCTTGGCCAGACGGATCAGCGGGTCGCGGGCCTCCGTCCAGCGGTGCAGGTCGGCGTCGCCGTAGATGGTCACCGGCACCACCTCGGCGTGCGACCTGGCCATGTTGATCGCCATGCTCCGGCGTACCCCGCGCAGGCGCTCACCGCCGAAGCGGTCGCGCTCGCCCTGGGCCGCCGTCTCCACGTCGGCGGCGGTGATCAGGCCATCGGCGCCGGAACCGGCGAGCCCGGCCAGGTCCACGCCCAGCCTGCGCGCCAGCTGGCGCACCGCCGGCGTGGCGCGCGGCGCCAGGTGCTCGCGAGTGGACGGCGCGGCGCCGACGAAGAAGCTGTCCTCCTGCGCCCCACCGTGGCCGCCCTCCAGGCGACCGACCACCGTACCGGCGTCATCCTCGCCCTCGTAGGCCAGCAACGGTTCGCCGACATGAAGGATGTCGCCCTCGCCGCCGAAGGTCTTGCTCACCACGCCGTCGTAGGGCGCGGGAATGTCGACGATGGCCTTGGCCGTCTCCACCGAGACCAGCAGCTGGTCGGTCTTCACCGTGTCGCCGGCCTTGACGTGCCACTCGACGATCTCGGCTTCCTGCAACCCCTCGCCCAGGTCGGGCAGCTTGAAGTATTTCATCGTGCCTCCTCAATTCTCCCCTCTCCCCCTGGGAGAGGGGCCGGGGGGTGAGGGTTTTTCAGGCCACTCGGAGCCACCTATTGCCCCCTCACCCCAACCCTCTCCCGGAGGGAGAGCGAGTCGGTGTGTGCCCCTCGCAGTCACCTACGCGTAGTTCAGCGTGGCCTCGCAGGCGGCGAGGATGTCCTCGACGCCGGGCATGTACAGCTGCTCCAGGCGGTACAGCGGCGGCGGGATGTCCGGCGCGGTCACCCGCTGGATCGGCGCCTGCAGGTCGAGCAGCGCGCGCTCGTAGAGGCTGGCGGCGATCTCCGCGCCGACGCCGCAGGACTTCGGCGCCTCGTGGACGATCACGCAGCGCCCGGTCTTGCGCACCGAGGCCTCCAGGGTGTCGAGGTCCAGCGGCTTGACGCAGGCCACGTCGATCACCTCGGCGGACACCCCCTGCTCCGCCAGGCGCTCGGCCGCCTGCAGCGTCTCGTGCACGCTGGCGCCCCAGCTGATGAGGGTGATGTCGCCGCCCTCGCGCAGGGTGAAGCAGCAGTCCAGGGGCAGGCGCCTGCCGTCGTCCGCCAGTGGCTGCGGGTTCATCCGGTACAGCCGGGTGGGTTCGAGGAACACCACCGGGTCGGGATCGTCGATGGCCGCCAGCAGCAGGCCGTAGGCCCGCGCCGGCGACGAGGGGATCACCACGCGCAGGCCGGGAACGTGGGCGAACAGCGCCTCGGTGCTCTCGCTGTGGTGCTCGGGCGCGCGGATGCCGGCGCCCATCGGGCTGCGCAGCACCATCGGGCAGCCCAGGCGCCCGCGGGTGCGGGTGCGCATCCGCGCGGCGTGGGCCAGCAGGTGCTCCATGGCGGCGAAGACGAAGCCGAGGAACTGGATCTCCATCACCGGCTTCAGCCCCTGCGAAGCCATGCCCACCGACAGCCCGGCGATCATGGTCTCGGCCAACGGTGTGTCGATCACCCGCTTGAAGCCGAAGGCCTCGCGCAGGCCGAGGGTGGCGCGGAACACGCCGCCGTTGACGCCCACGTCCTCGCCGAGCACCACCACGTCGCCGTCCTCGCGCATCGCCCGGTGCAGGGCCAGGTTGACCGCCTCCAGCAGGGCGTACTTCTTCGTCTCATTCATGGCCCTGCCCTCCCGCGCGACGGGCCGCGCGCTCCAGCAGCATCTCGCGCTGCTCCGCCAGGGCCGTCGGCCAGCGGGCATAGACATGGTCGATGATCGATTCCACGGGCTGCTGGCCGGCGCTCTCGAAAGCCTCCACCGAGCGCTGCACCCGGGCCTGGCATTCGCCGATCAGGGCCTGTTCGCGCTGCTCGTCCCAGTGACCCTGGCCGGCCAGGTAGGCTTGCAGGCGCTTGATCGGTTCCTCGTCCCAGGCCTTCTTCACTTCCTCCGCGCTGCGGTAGCGGGTGGCGTCGTCGGCGGTGGTGTGGTCGCCCAGGCGGTAGCTGATGCACTCGATCAGCACCGGCCCCTTGCCCTGGCGGGTGCGCTCCAGAGCGGCGGCCACGCGATCGTAGACGGCCAGCACGTCGTTGCCGTCCACCTGCTCGCCGGGGAAGCCGGCGCCCAGCGCCTTCTGCGCCAGGCTCGGCGCGCCGCTCTGGATGCGCCGGGGCGTGGAGATGGCCCACTGGTTGTTGTTGATCACGAAGAGCACCGGCAGCTGCCAGGTGCCGGCGACGTTGAGCGCCTCGAGAAAGTCGCCCTTGCTGGTGGCGCCATCGCCGCAGGTGGTCACCGCCACCCGGTGCTCGCCGCGTATGCGGAACGCGGTGGCCACGCCGCAAGCGTGCAGCGCCTGGGTGGCGATGGGCACGCAGAGCGGGAAGTCCTGCGCCGCGGCCGGGTCGGCATAGGCGCTACCGCGCTCGTCGCCGCCCCAGTACAGGAGGATTTCCTCCATCCGCACGCCACGCATCAGTTGCACGGCGGTGTCGCGGTAATAGGGCACCAGCACGTCATCGGCCCGCATCAGGCTGCCGATGGCGACGCCGATGGCCTCCTGGCCGAGGGTCGGCGCGTAGGTGCCGATGCGCCCGGTGCGCTGCAGAGCCACGGCCTTTTGGTCGAACAGCCGGGTCAGCACCATCTGCCGGTACAGGCGCGTGAGCAGGTCAGGATCGCCGGCCCAGGCGGGCAGTTCGGCGCAGGGGCGGCCGTCGGCCGCCAGGTAGCGGGTGAAAGGCAGGTCCAGCTTGGTCATCGCATGCCTCCTCATGGGTGTGCAGGCGTCACCCGCCACTCGTGGCGGCGGATGGTCTTCGACCGGGCCTCCGGGTAGGAGGCTCAGCCGCCGTACAGCAGGCGCTCGGCCAGCGCGTCGGCGACCCGCGCCGGGGAGCGCTTGTCGGCCTGGGCGTGGGCGTAGATCTCGGTCAGGCGCCGGCCGATCTTCGTCAGGTGCGCAGTGATGGCCGGCAGCTCTTCCCCACGATGCTTGAGCGCGACATAGATCAGGCCGCCGGAATTGATCACGTAGTCGGGCGCGTAGAGGATGCCGCGCGCTTCGAGCACATCGGCGATCTCGTCCTCGGCCAGCTGGTTGTTGGCCGCGCCAGCCACCGCGGCGCAGTGCAGCTCGCGCACCGTCCGTGCGTTCAGCACGCCGCCCAGACCACAGGGGGCGAAGATGTCGCAGGGCGTGGAGAACAGCTCCTCGCTGCTCACCGGCCGGGCGCCGAACTGCTCCACCGCCAGCTGCACGCGGCCGGGGTCGAGGTCGCTGACGAACAGCAGCGCGCCGGCGGCGGCCAGCTGCTCGGCCAGGGCATAGCCGACATGGCCGAGCCCCTGCACCGCGATGCGCAGCCCCTGCAGGTCGTCGCTGCCGAGACGGGCCAGCGCGGTGGCGCGGATGCCGGCGTACACGCCCATGGCCGTGTGTGGCGAGGGGTCGCCTGCCTCGGTGGTGCTGGTGACATGGCGGGTCTGCTGGGCGACGCAGTCCATGTCGGCGCTGGAGGTGCCGCTGTCCACAGCGGTGATGTAGCGCCCGCCCAGCGACTCGATTACCCGGCCGAAGGCCTCGAACAGCATGCCGCGGTTGTCGACATGGGGCGGCCGGATGATCACCGCCTTGCCGCCGCCCTGCTCCAGCCCGGCCAGGGCGGCCTTGTAGCTCATGCCCCGGGCCAGGAGCACGGCATCGCGGACCGCGCTATCGTCGTCGGGATAGGCCAGGTAGCGGCAGCCACCCAGGGCCGCGCCCAGGCGGGTGCTGTGGATGGCGATGATGACCCGCAGGCCGGTGGCAGGATCATGGGCAATATGCAGCGCTTCGAGCCTGGCGCTTTCCATCATGGCGAACATGGCGGACTTCCTCGCTGGCTTTACGGGCCAGTATAGGCCGGCCACCGAGGGAAGCTGGGCCGGCCGGTTATAAGCCGGCGCGAGGAGATAACGCGATTGAAGCAGGAGGCGACGCGCGCGCCTCAGATCCTGTTCAAAGGCTCGCGAGCTGGAAAAACAAGGCGAAAGTGGCTGAGGAAGCGGCGTTTACCAGAGGTAAATGAGCACCCCGAGGTCACTTTCAACGCCGTGTTTCCGACACGCAACAGACTCTCAGGAGACCGCCCGGCCCTGCACCTTCCACCAGTGGCAGAACTCGTCCAGCGCGGTCCATACCGAGACCTGGGGATCGTAGTCCAGGTACTGCCGGGCGCGACCGATGTCGAGGGTGAAGTCGCGCGCCATCAGCGCCACGCCGAGGCGCAGCAGCGCCGGCTCCGGTCGCCCCGGCAGCAGCTTGCAGACCGTCTCGTTGACCGTCGCCGCGGCATAGGCCAGGCCGAACGGCATGTGCCGGGTCACCGGCGGCAGGTCGAAGCGGCGCAGCACAAAGTTGACCACGTCCCAGGGCGGCACCGGCGTCCCGTTGCTGATGTTGTACACCTTGCCCAGCGCCGGCCCGGCCGCCAGCAGGCTGCTGAACAGGGCATCGTTGAGGTTCTGCATGCTGGTGAAGTCGACCTTGTTCAGGCCGTTGCCGATGACCAGCAGGCGGCCCTTGCGGTGCATCTCGATCAGGCGCGGGAAGATGCTGGTGTCGCCGGCGCCGGTGACCATGCGCGGGCGCAGGGCGATCACCTCCAGGCCGAACTCCTGGGCCTCCATCACCTTCTGCTCGGCCAGGTACTTGGTGGCGCCGTAGTGGTCGACGAACTTCTTCGGCACCTGTTCTTCCCGCAGCCCCACATGGGCCTTGCCGTCGAAGTAGACCGAGGGCGAGGACAGGTGCACCAGGCGCCTCACCTTCTGCCCCAGGCAGCCCTCGATGACGTTCTGGGTCAGCACCACGTTGCCCTGGTGGAAGTGCTCGCGGGTGCCCCAGGCGCCGACCGCGCCGGCGCAGTGCACCACCATCTCCACGTCGCGGCAGAGCTTGTGCGCCAGGTCCGGGTCAGCCAGGTCACCCTGGACGAACTCGGCGCCGCGCTTGGTCAGGTGCGCCACCGCCTCCGGCCGGCGCCCGTTGACCCGCACGCCGAGGCCCTGCTCCAACGCGAAACGGGCGAACCGCCCACCGATGAACCCGCTCGCCCCCGTCACCAGAATCTTCATCTGCACGCACCTTGTTTTTAGTTATGCCACCGACTCTAGCAGCCGCTGCCCGCCCCCGGGGTTGCCCTGGCGGCCAGAACAGCGACCTTGCAGACCTAGACCAGCCAGGCCCCGACGCCACGTTCGAGATGAGCGGTGATCCGGCTGAGCAGCTCGCCGCCGTTGCGCCAGTGGTGCCAGAACAACGGCACGTCCAGCGGGCGCTCCGGCAGCAGTTCGACCAGCTCGCCACTGGCCAGCTGCTGGCGCACCTGCAACTCCGGCACCATGCCCCAGCCGAGCCCCGCGCAGGTCAGGCGCACGAAACCCTCTGACGAGGGGCAGAGATGGTGGGCGAAGCCGCCACTCACGCCCAGCCCGGCGAGGAAGCGGTGCTGCAGGCGGTCGTCGGCGCCGAACACGATGGAAGGGACCCGCGCCAGGGCCTCGCCGGTGATGCCGTCGGCAAAGTGGCGGGCGAGGAATGCCGGGCTGGCCAGCGCGCGGTAGCGCATCGCCCCCAGCGGCAGCGCCCGGGCGCCGGCCACCGGCCGCTCGGCGCCGCACACGCAGCCCGCCACTTCGCCGGCGCGCATGCGCTTGAGGCCGACGTCCTGGTCGTCCACCACGTGATCCAGCAGCAGGCGCTGCCCGGCGACGAAATCGCCCATCAGCGGCGCCCACCAGGTCGCCAGGCTGTCGGCGTTGAGCGCGATGCGCAGGCGCTCCGGCGTGCCGCCTTCGTCCAGCGCCGGCACCTGGCCCTGCAGGTCGCGCTCCAGCAGGCGCACCTGTTGCACATGGTTGAGCAGGCGCCGGCCGATCTCGGTCGGCCCCGGCGGCGTGGCCCGCAGCAGCACCGGCTGGCCGACCCGCGCCTCGAGCAGCTTGATCCGCTGCGACACGGCGGATTGCGAGAGGCCCAGCAACTGGGCCGCGCGCTCGAAGCCGCCCTGCTCCACCACGGCGGCCAGGGCCGCCAGCAGCTTGTAGTCAAACATAAGAATCCCTAATGAGAGATCAGCATGATTTGTTTTTCTTATACAGGCGAGCGCACCAGACTGACCAGCATCGCAACCGCAACAAGGACTCCGCCATGACCGGCGAAACCAACCTCGGCACCCTCCTCTCCAGCCTCTCGCCACGCCTCAACCCCGGCCGCTTCGTGTTCTGCAGCGTGGCGCAACCGAGTACGGTGCAGGTAGCCGCCGCCATCGGCAGCTTCCGCGAGACCGAAGGCACCACCCTGATTCTCGCCCGCGAGGAAGCCGAACGCCTGGGCCTGGCCTACGACTACCTGGCCGCCTGGATCACTCTGGAAGTGCATTCCTCGCTCGCCGCCGTCGGCCTCACCGCCGCTTTCGCCAAGGTCCTGGCCGGCGAAGGCATCAGCTGCAACGTGATCGCCGGCTACCATCACGATCACCTGTTCGTTGCCGAGGCCGACGCCGAGCGGGCGCTGGCGGCGCTGCAGCAACTGGCCGCGGAGCAACACTGACATGTGGCAAAGCTATCTCAACGGCATGCTGGTGGCCGCCGGCCTGATCGTCGCCATCGGTGCGCAGAACGCCTTCGTCCTGGCCCAGAGCCTGCGCCGCGAGCACCACCTGCCGGTGGCCGCGCTGTGCGTGCTGTGCGACGCCGTGCTGGTCGCCGCCGGGGTGTTCGGCCTGGCCGCCGTGCTGGCGAAGAACCCGACGCTGCTCGCCGTGGCGCGCTGGGGCGGCGCCGCCTTCCTGCTCTGGCTCGGCATCCAGGCGCTGCGCCGCGCGTTCAACCCGCAGGCGCTGCAGCAGCGGGACAGCGGCCCGCGCTCGCGACGCGCCGTGCTCCTGGCGGCGCTGGCCGTCACCCTGCTCAATCCCCACGTGTACCTGGACACCGTGCTGCTGATCGGCTCCCTCGGCGCCCAGCAACCGGTGCCCGGCGCCTACGCCCTGGGCGCGGCCAGCGCCTCGCTGATCTGGTTCTTCACCCTGGCCCTGGGCGCCGCCTGGCTCGCCCCCTGGCTGGCGCGCCCGGCGACCTGGCGCCTACTCGACCTGATGGTGGCGGCCATGATGTTCGCCGTGGCCTGGCAACTGGTGTTCCACGCACCGACGACATGACCGCGAGGGCGGCGCGGCGCTATGCTGCGGCGCTCGACCCTGACCGCCGGGAGCGGCCCGTGGACACGACCGTATTCGCCGTGGTGATCGCAGCCGCGGCGCTGCACGCGGGCTGGAACGCCCTGCTCAAGATCGGACTGGACCGTTACCTCACCGCCTCGCTGATCCAGATCGGCGCCGGCTGCATCGCCCTGCCGGCGCTGCCGTTCTTCGGCGTGCCGGTGGCCGGCGCCTGGCCCTGGATCGCCCTCTCCGCGCTGCTGCACATCGGCTACAACATCTACCTCACGCGTGCCTACCAGCATGGCGACCTGTCCCAGGTCTACCCCATCGCTCGCGGCAGCTCGCCGCTGCTGGTCGCCCTGCTGGCACTGCTGGCCGGCGATGCGCTGCTGCCGGGGCAATGGGCGGCCCTGCTGGTGCTGGTCGCCGGCATCTGGTTGATGGCCTGGCACGGAGGCCACCCCGGCGCCCGGCTCAACGCCAGTCTGTTGTTGAATGCCCTGGCCACGGCGGCCTGCATCGCCGGCTACACCCTGTCCGATGCCCTCGGCGCGCGCACCAACTGCGACGCCATCGCCTATGCGCTGTGGCTGTTCGTGGTCAACGGCCTGGTGGCGACCCTGGTCATCGCCCTGCGCCGTGGGCCGCGCATCTTCCTGCAGCTCGGGCCACACTGGCGCGGCGGCCTGGCCGGCGGCGGCATGTCCATGCTGGCCTACACCCTGGTGATCTGGGCCACCACCCAGGCGCCCGTGGCGATGGTCTCGGCGCTGCGCGAGACCAGCGTGCTGTTCGCCCTGCTGATCGGCTGGCTGTTCCTCAAGGAGTCCATGCCGCCGCTGCGACTGGTCGCCTGCGGCGTGATCGCGCTCGGCGTGGTGCTGCTGAAACTGGCCTAGCCCGTTCGCCAACAGTGCGAGTGACGGCCCCGCCGAAACCTCATCGACCTGCACTTAACGCCCCGCGCCCGGTCCCAACAGAAGGCCGGCGAAGCCCGTCGCCATCGGCTTTCCCACACAGTTGCTGCGTGGATATGGCCTGGGGCGGGTGCTATGATCCCGGCCTCGCGGCACATTAAAGAGTACAAACTCGTCGCCGCCCGTATTAAGGCCGCCCCGTGAACGGCCACGTGCGCATCGCACATATCCGACCGCTGATGAAGGAGATGACCATGGCTTTCGAATTGCCGCCGCTGCCGTATGAGAAGAACGCCCTCGAGCCGCACCTGTCCGCCGAGACCCTGGAATACCACCACGACAAGCACCACAACACCTACGTCGTGAACCTGAACAACCTGGTTCCGGGCACCGAGTTCGAAGGCAAGAGCCTGGAAGAGATCATCAAGACCTCCTCGGGCGGCGTGTTCAACAACGCCGCGCAGGTGTGGAACCACACCTTCTACTGGAACTGCCTGAGCCCGAACGGCGGTGGTCAACCGACCGGCGCCCTGGCCGACGCCATCAACGCCGCCTTCGGTTCCTTCGACAAGTTCAAGGAAGAGTTCAGCAAGGTCTCCATCGGCACCTTCGGCTCCGGCTGGGGCTGGCTGGTGAAGAAGGCCGACGGCTCCCTGGCCCTGGCCAGCACCATCGGCGCGGGCAACCCGCTGACCAACGGCGACACCCCACTGCTGACCTGCGACGTATGGGAGCACGCCTACTACATCGACTACCGCAACCTGCGTCCGAAGTACGTCGAGGCGTTCTGGAACCTGGTGAACTGGGACTTCGTGGCGAAGAACTTCGCCGCCTGAGTCATCGTCACCGTTCGCGAAGGAGCCCGGCCACCCAGCCGGGCTTTTTCGTTTTTGCACGCCGCGCGCCACCACCACGGGCCTGTCGGCCCCGCCCTGCCCCACGCCGTCGCGGCCACATAACGTTAAACCCCAAAAAATATGGGTTTATGACGTAATGGCCCTTTGACGGCTCCCACTCATTTGCCAATACTCACAACGGTCACAAGCCTCCGGCGGCGAACAAGGAATACGCATTTGAAGCTGGAACTGAAAAAAAGCCTGTCGCTGAAACTGCTGCGTGTGGTCCTGCTATCGGCGCTGGTGGTCGGCGTCGTGCTGAGTCTCGGGCAGATCGTCTTCGACATCCACAAGACCCGCCAGGCAGTGGCCAGCGATGCCCAGCGCATCCTCGGCATGTTCCGCGATCCGTCCACCCAGGCCGTGTACAGCCTCGACCGCGAGATGGGCATGCAGGTCATCGAAGGCCTGTTCCAGCACGAGGCGGTGCGCTACGCCGCCATCGGCCATCCGAACGAACCGATGCTCGCCGAACGCTCGCGCGAGCTAACCCCCTCCTCCATCCGCTGGATCACCGACCCCATCCTCGGCCAGGAGCAGACCTTCACCACCCAGCTGGTCGGCAGGAGTCCCTACGCCGAGTACTACGGCGACCTGACCATCACCCTGGACACCGCCTCGTACGGCGAGAACTTCATCACCACCTCGGTGATCATCTTCGTCTCCGGCGTGCTGCGCGCCCTGGCCATGGCCCTGGTGCTGTACATGGTCTACCACTGGCTGCTGACCAAGCCGCTGTCGAAGATCATCGAGCACCTCACCAACATCAACCCGGACCGCCCCAGCGAGCACAAGCTGCCGATGCTGCGCGGCAACGAGAAGAACGAGCTGGGGCTGTGGATCAGCACCGCCAACCAGCTGCTGGAATCCATCGAGCGCAACACCCACCTGCGTCGCGAGGCCGAGAACAGCCTGCTGCGCATGTCGCAGTACGACTTCCTCACTGGCCTGCCCAACCGCCAGCAGCTGCAACAGCAACTCGACCAGATCCTCGACGACGCCGGCCGCCTGCAGCGCCGCGTCGCGGTGCTGTGCGTCGGCCTCGACGACTTCAAGGGCATCAACGAGCAGTTCAGCTATCAGACCGGCGACCAGTTGCTGCTGGCGCTGTCCGACCGCCTGCGCAGCCACAGCGGCCGCCTCGGCGCCCTGGCCCGCCTCGGCGGCGACCAGTTCGCCCTGGTCCAGGCCGATATCGAGCAGCCCTACGAGGCGGCGGAACTGGCGCAGAGCATCCTCGACAGCCTGGAGACGCCCTTCGCCCTGGAACAGCAGGAAGTGCGCCTGCGCGCCACCATCGGCATCACCCTGTTCCCGGAAGACGGCGACAGCACCGAGAAGCTGCTGCAGAAAGCCGAACAGACCATGACCCTGGCCAAGAGCCGCTCGCGCAACCGCTACCAGTTCTACATCGCCAGCGTCGACAGCGAGATGCGCCGCCGCCGCGAGCTGGAAAAGGAACTGCGCGAGGCGCTCAACCGCAACGAGATGCACCTGGTGTTCCAGCCCCAGGTCGACTACCGCAACCACCGGGTGGTGGGCGTGGAGGCGCTGATCCGCTGGCAGCACCCGCAGCACGGCTTCGTACCGCCGGACCTGTTCATCCCGCTGGCGGAACAGAACGGCACCATCATCGCCATCGGCGAATGGGTGCTGGACCAGGCCTGCAGCCAGCTGCGCGAGTGGCACGACCAGGGCTTCAGCGACCTGCGCATGGCGGTCAACCTGTCCACCGTGCAGCTGCACCACGCCGAACTGCCGCGCATGGTCAGCAACCTGCTGCAGGTCTACCGCCTGCCGCCACGCAGCCTGGAACTGGAGGTCACCGAGACCGGCCTGATGGAAGACATCAGTACCGCCGCGCAGAACCTGCTCAGCCTGCGCCGCGCCGGCGCGCTGATCGCCATCGACGACTTCGGTACCGGCTACTCCTCGCTGAGCTACCTGAAGAGCCTGCCGCTGGACAAGATCAAGATCGACAAGAGCTTCGTGCAGGACCTGCTCGACGACGAGGACGACGCCACCATCGTCCGCGCCATCATCCAGCTGGGCAAGAGCCTGGGCATGCAGGTGATCGCCGAGGGCGTGGAGACCGCCGAACAGGAGGCCTACATCATTGCCCAGGGCTGCAACGAGGGTCAGGGCTATCTCTACAGCAAGCCGCTGCCGTCCCGCGAACTCACCCTCTACCTCAAGCAGGCCCGCCGCCTGAGCAACGCCGGCAATCCCGCCACGCTCTGAGGCGTGGGCCGGGATGCAGGGGCACACGGCTGCCCCCTCCAGCCGCAACGTGATTCAGGCTCGGTAAGCCGCGACAATCTGCTCTCCTTACGAACGCTAATTCCTCTTATTCGACTTCCCTTAGCCTGCTAAGATTGCCCGCCTGACCGTTGTCCAGGTTCCACCGATGCCCTCCCCGCTGCGCCTCTGCCTCCTGTCCCTCAGCCTCGCCCTGGCGGCCTGCGAGCGCACGCCGGCACCGGCCGAGCCCGGCGAGGCGCTGTCCGGTGGCGCCACCACGGTGCGCCAGAGCGACCAGAACGCCTTCTCCATGCCCTCCGCGAACCTCGTGCCCTCGCGCCGCCTGGACTTCTCGGTGGGCAACAGTTTCTTCCGCAACCCCTGGGTGATCCCACCCGCCGCCACCACGGCCCGCGACGGCCTGGGCCCGCTGTTCAACACCAACGCCTGCCAGAACTGCCACATCAAGGACGGCCGCGGCCACCCGCCCGAGCCGCACGCCACCAACGCCGTGTCGATGCTGGTGCGCCTGTCCATCGCCGACGACGGCTCGCCCGCCCACGCCGAGCTGCGCCGGCGCCTGGGCGTGGTGCCCGAGCCGGTCTACGGCGGCCAGTTGCAGGACATGAGCGTCCCCGGCGTCGAGCCCGAGGGCAAGGTGCGGATCGAGTACGACAGCCAGTCGGTCACGCTCGCCGACGGCACCCTCGTCGAACTGCACAAGCCGCGCCTGCTGATCACCAACCTCGGCTACGGCGAGATGCACCCGGAGGTCCAGTTCTCCGCCCGGGTGGCGCCACCGATGATCGGCCTGGGCCTGCTGGAGGCGATCCCCGAGGCGGCCATCCTGGCCAACGCGGACCCGGACGACCGCGACGGCGACGGCATCCGCGGCGTGCCCAACCGGGTCTGGGACGAGGCGCTGGGCAAGACCGTGGTCGGCCGCTTCGGCTGGAAGGCGGGCCAGCCCAACCTCAACCAGCAGAACGTGCACGCCTTCTCCGGCGACATGGGCCTGACCACCAGCCTGCTGCCCCACGACGACTGCACCGAGGCCCAGGCAACCTGCCGCGCCATGCCGAACGGCGGCGAGCCGGAGGTCAGCGACAACATCCTGCGCACCGTGCTGTTCTACGCGCGCAACCTGGCGGTACCCGCCCGGCGTGGCGTCGACGACCTGGAAGTGCGGCGCGGCAAGCAGCTGTTCCACGATGCCGGCTGCCAGAAATGCCACGTTCCCAGCTACGTCACCGCGGCCGACGCCGCCGAACCCGAGCTGGCCAACCAGACCATCCGCCCCTATACCGATATGCTGCTGCACGACATGGGAGAGGGCCTGGCCGACGACCGCCCCGAGTTCGAGGCCAGCGGCCGCCAGTGGCGCACCCCGCCGCTGTGGGGCATCGGCCTGACCGAAACGGTCAACGGCCACACCCGTTTCCTCCACGACGGTCGCGCTCGCAATCTGCTGGAGGCCATCCTCTGGCACGGCGGCGAGGCGGAAAACGCCCGGCAGGCCGTCATCGACTTCGATGCCAGCGAGCGCGGCGCGCTGCTGGCCTTCCTCAACTCCCTCTAAGGAGCCCGGCATGACCCGTTCGCCCTTCGCCATCGCCCTGCTTGCCCTGGGTCTTTCCGCCTGCGGCCCGCAAGACCCGCAACAGAGCACCAGTGCGGCCCTGGCCGACGGCGTGCTGCTGCCCGCCTACGGCGCCTGGCAGCAGTCCAGCCAGAAACTGGCCGAGAGCGCCAAGGCATTCTGCGCCGGCGACCAGGACCTGGGCGCCGCCCAGCAGGCCTTCCTCACCGACGTCGCCAGCTGGGCCGCGCTGCAGCCGCTGAACGTTGGTCCGCTCGCCGAGGGCAACCGCGCCTGGCAGGTGCAGTTCTGGCCGGACAAGAAGAACCTGGTGCAGCGCCAGGTCGAGGCGCTGCTGAAAAGCAAGCCGCAGCTGACCCAGGCCGACGTGGAAAAGGCCAGCGTGGTGGTGCAGGGGCTGACAGCCTACGAGTACGTGCTGTTCGATGCCGCCATCGACCTCTCCAACCCAGAGCAGAAGACCCGCTACTGCCCGCTGCTGACCGCCATCGGCGAGCACCAGCAGCAACTCTCCGGCACCGTGCTGGAGCAGTGGCAGGCCAAGGACGGCATGGCCGCCCAGCTCAAGGCGTTCCCCAACGCCCGCTACGCCGACGCGCCCGAGGCCATGGCGGAACTGATGCGCGCCCAGATCAACGCCATCGACACCCTGAAAAAGAAGCTCGGCGCCGCCCTGGGCCGCCAGGCCAAGAGCCTGCCCCAGCCCTACCAGGCCGAGTTCTGGCGCAGCAACGCCAGCCTCTCCAGCCTCGCCGCCACCCTGGCCAGCGCCGAGCGCATGTGGCTGGGCGCGGACAAGGACGGCGTGCGCCAGCTGCTGGGCGACGAGCACAAGGAACTGGTCGAGCGCATCGACCAGCAGTACGCCGCCACCCGCCAGCAGCTGGCCAACCTGCAGCGCCCGCTGGGCGAACTGCTCGCCGACCAGGCCGGCCTCGCCGAGCTGAACGCCTTCTACGACAACCTCAACGTGCTGCACCGCCTGCAGGGCGGCGAAGTGGCCAAGATCCTCGGCGTACAGCTGGGCTTCAACGCCAACGACGGTGACTGAATGAAACGCAGAGCCTTTCTCGGCCTCGGCGGCCTGGCCCTGGCCGCCGGCGCCTTCGGTGGCTGGAAGCTGATCGACAACGGCCAGCAGCCGCTGCTGCTGTCGGCCCGTGACGATGGCGACGGCAATCACTACGCCGTGGGTTACCGCCTGGACGGCAGCAAGGCCTTCGCCACCCGGGTGACCGAGCGCTGCCACGACGTGGTGCCCCACCCCAGCCTGCCGCTGGCAGTGTTCGTCGGCCGTCGGCCGAGCCGCGAGAGCTATCTGGTCGATACCCGCGACGGCCGCCTCCTGCAGACCCTGGACTCACCGGCCGAGCGCCACTTCTACGGCCACGGCGTGTTCCACAAGAGCGGCGAGTGGTTCTACAGCACTGAGAACGACACCCGCGAACCGGGCCGCGGCATGCTCGGGGTGTACCAGATGCAGGGCGAGCGCCTGCAGCGGGTCGCCGAGCGCTCCACCCACGGCCTCGGCCCGCACCAGCTGCTGTGGATGCCCGGCGGCGAGGAACTGGTGGTGGCCAACGGCGGCATCCGCACCGAGGCCGACAGCCGGGTGATGATGAATCTGGATGCCATGGAACCGAGCCTGGTGCTGATGCACCGCGACGGCACGCTGATCAGCAAGGAGACCCTGCCCCAGCAGATGAACAGCGTGCGCCACCTGGCCGTGGCCAGCGACGGCACCATCGTCTCCGGCCAGCAGTACGAGGGCGACCCGCAGGATGCCGTGCCGCTGCTCGCCATCAAGCGCCCGGGCCAGCCGTTCCAGCCCTTCCCCCTGGGCGAGGCCCAGCGCCTGGTGATGAACCAATACACCGCCAGCCTGGCCATCCACGACGAGCTGCGCCTGGTGGCGCTGACCGCGCCGCGCGGCAACCGCTTCTTCATCTGGCACCTGGACAGCACCGAGCTGCTGCTCGACGCGCCGCTGGCGGACTGCGCGGGCGTCGGCGCGGTGGCCGAGGGCTTCGTGGTCACCTCCGGGCAGAGTCGCTGCCGCGTGTACGATTGCCGTGGCGAACGGATCGCCGTCCGTCACCTGGACCTGCCGGCGGGCCTGTGGGACAACCACCTGCGCCTCGCCTGAACGGCTGACCGCCACGGCGGCCGGACGCGCCCCCGGCGCACCTCGCTCCATCCGCAAGGCCAGGCGACAAAATGGCTCAAGGCCTGCAGCGCGCGGCCGACCTATACTGCACATCGCGTTCGCACCCGCGCCAGACGGCGCGGTGTCGCCGGCCTGCAACGGCCGGGTGATAGGGATATCCACAGTTCCGACGCCCATCCGGGCGCCCGGGCACACCACTCCCCAGAGGCATATCCCGATGTTCCTGCAAAAATCATTGCGCGCGCAGATCCTCGCCCTGCTCGGCGGCAGCCTGGCGCTGATCCTGGTCACCGCCCTGGCCTGCTTCAGCTTCCTTTCCAGCGGCATGCAATCCTACCGGGGCCTGCTCGACGGACCGCTGCAGGCCGCCCGCCTGATCGACGCGGCCAACGTCGAATTCAAGATCCAGGTGCAGGAATGGAAGAACGTCCTGCTGCGCGGCCAGGACAGCGGCAACCTTTCCCGCTACTGGGGCCAGTTCGAGGCCCAGGAGCGCAAGGTGCAGGACATCCTCGGCCAGCTCTCGACCCTGGCCGCCGACGACCGCAACCTGAAAGGCCAGGTGGACCGCCTGCGCAGCGAACACCAGACCCTCGGCGCCAACTACCGCAAGGGTCGCGATGCCTTCGTCGCCGCCAACGGCGATGCCACGGTCGGCGACGAGGCCGTCAAGGGCATCGACCGCGCCACCAGCGAGCAGATGACCGCCCTGGTCGACCAGCTGCGCGAGCAGAGCATCGAACAGGCCGGGCAGATCAACGCCAGCGCCGACCGCACCATCCTGCTCGGCACCCTGGTCATGCTCGGCGCCAGCATCGTCATCGCCTTGTTCAGCCTGTGGCTGGTCAACCGCCACCTGATCATCCCGATCCGCCACCTGATCAGCCACGTCGACGAACTCAGCCAGGGCCGCTTCGGCCAGCGGGTGGAAGTGGCGCGCAAGGACGAGCTGGGCCTGCTGGCCAGGGCCGCGAACACCCTGCGCGACTTCCTCGCCAGCACCACCGAGAGCCTGCGCCTGAGCAGCGGCAACCTGAACACCGCCAGCGGCGAGCTGAACGGCATCGCCGCGCGCATGACCGAGGGCGTCAACGAGCAGTTCGAGCGCACCGACCAGGTCGCCACCGCCATGCACGAGATGTCCGCCACAGCCCAGGAAGTGGCGCGCCACGCCGCCGAGGCGGCCCACGCGGCCAATGACGCCGACGACTCCGCGCGCCAGGGCGGGCAGGTGATGACGTCCACCATCCAGACCATCACCGGCATGCGCGGCGAGATCGCCAACACCGCCGAGGTGATCCGCCAGCTGGAAAGCGACAGCGGCCGCATCGGCAAGGTGCTGGAAGTGATCCGCGGCATCGCCGAGCAGACCAACCTGCTGGCGCTCAACGCTGCCATCGAGGCGGCCCGCGCCGGCGAGCAGGGCCGCGGCTTCGCCGTGGTCGCCGACGAGGTACGCACACTGGCCCAGCGCACCGCCGAGTCGACCGCCGAGATCCACCAGATCATCGACACGGTGCAGTCCGGCGCGCTCAACGCGGTACGCGCCATCGAGAGCGGTCGCAGCCGCAGCGAGGAAGGCCTGGCCCAGGTCACCGAGGCCGGCGCGATGCTGGAACGCATCACCGGCGCGGTGGAAGCGATCCGCGACATGAACCGGCAGATCGCCACCGCCGCCGAGGAGCAGACCTCGGTGGCCGAGGACATCTCGCGCAACCTCACCGAGATCACCGCCATCGCCAGTGCCAACCAGGACAACGTCGAGCGCACCCGGGCCGCCGGGCAGAACCTGCACGACCTCTCCGACGAGCTGAACCAGGTGACCCGCCGCCTGGGCGCCTGACCCCTCGGAATAGGTACAGGGACGTACCGGTTTCACGCCCATCCGTGCGGTTTGCGCGACAGTGCGTTGCGCCATGATGCCAGGGCAATGATTTGCAATTCCCGGCTTTTGACTTGGTGGACAAGTCGCACTAAGGTGCCTGCTTCGCCTATTCCCAGGCCCCTCTCTGCCTTGCCAAGGAAACGGAATATGTTGCTCCGCCGCATGCTCATCATGCTGGGCGTGGTACTCGTCGTGGTGCTCGCCCTCGCCGCCTACAAAGGCTTCTCCATCTACCAGCAGATTCAGATGTTCACGGCGCCGCAGCCGGCCATCAGCGTGTCCGCCGCCCTCTCCGAGGAAAAGGCCTGGCAGAGCCGTCTGCCCGCCATCGGCACGCTCAAGGCGTTCCAGGGCGTCGACCTGACCGTGGAAGTCAGCGGCACCGTGCGCGACATGCTGTTCCGTTCCGGCGAGAAGGTCAGCCAGGGCCAGCCGCTGATCCAGATGGACAGCGCCGTGGAGCAGGCCAGCCTGGCCACCTCCGAGGCCGAGCTGAAGCTGGCGCGGGTAGAGTTCGAGCGCGGGCAGAACCTGGTCAAGCGCCAGGCCATCTCCAAGAGCGAGTTCGACCGCCTGGCCTCCGAGCTGCAGAAGGCCGACGCCAGCGTCGCCCAGCTCAAGGCCATGCTGGCCAAGAAGCGCATCAACGCGCCCTTCGCCGGCACCATCGGCATCCGCCAGGTGGACGTGGGCGACTTCCTGTCGTCCGGCACCGTCATCGCCACCCTGCAGGACCTGAGCACCCTGTTCGTCGACTTCTACCTGCCGGAACAGGCCGTGCCGCAACTGGCCATCGGCCAGCGCGTGCGCATCAGCGTGGCGGCCTACCCCGGCGAAGTGTTCGAGGGCGAGATCGGCGCCATCAACCCCAAGGTCGAGGAAAGCACCCGCAACCTGCAGGTCCGCGCCATGCTGCCGAACCCGGACAACAAGCTGCTGCCGGGCATGTTCGCCAACCTCGAGGTGCTGCTGCCGGGTGAGAAGACCCAGGTGGTGGTGCCGGAAACCGCCATCACCTACACCCTCTACGGCAACTCGGTGTACGTGATCGACGAGAAGAAGGACGACAAGGGCGCCGTGGTGAAGGACGACAAGGGCCAGGCCCAGCTGGTGGTCGAACGCCGCTTCGTCGAGACCGGCGAACGCCGCGACGGCATCGTGCTGATCCTCAAGGGCCTCGAGGCAGGCGAGCAGGTGGTCACCGCCGGCCAGCTCAAGCTGGACAACGGCGCCCATGTGGTCATCGCCGATGATTCGTCCCTGACCAAGCACAAACAAGCCAGCGCCGGGCAGTAAGGCCCGACGCCAAGGAATCCGCTATGGCTTTCACAGATCCGTTCATCCGGCGCCCGGTGCTCGCCACCGTGGTCAGCCTGCTGATCATCCTGCTGGGCTTCCAGGCCTTCAGCAAACTGGTGATCCGCCAGTACCCGCAGATGGAAAACGCCCTGATCACGGTGACCACCGCCTACCCGGGCGCCAACGCCGAGACCATCCAGGGCTACATCACCCAGCCGCTGCAGCAGAGCCTGGCCAGCGCCGAAGGCATCGACTACATGACCTCGGCCAGCCAGCAGAACGTGTCGGTCATCTCGATCTACGCGCGCATCGGCGCCGACACCGACCGGCTGTTCACCGAACTGCTGGCCAAGGCCAACGAGGTGAAGAACCAGCTGCCGCAGGACGCCGAGGACCCGGTGCTGTCCAAGGAGGCGGCCGACGCCTCGGCGCTGATGTATGTCAGCTTCTACAGCGACGAGCTGTCCAACCCGCAGATCACCGACTACCTGTCGCGGGTGATCCAGCCCAAGCTGGCCACCCTGCCCGGCATGGCCGAGGCCGAGATCCTCGGCAACCAGGTGTTCGCCATGCGCCTGTGGCTGGACCCGGTGAAGATGGCCGCCTACGGCATCACCGCCGTGGACGTGACCAGCGCCGTGCAGCGCTACAACTTCCTGGCCGCGGCCGGCGAGGTGAAGGGCGAGTACGTGGTCACCAGCATCAACGCCACCACCGACCTCAAGTCGGCCGAGGCCTTCGCCGCCATCCCGGTGAAGACATCCGGCGACAGCCGGGTGCTGGTGCGCGACATCGCCCGGGTGGAGATGGGCGCGGAGAACTACGACTCGATCAGCTCCTTCGACGGCATCCCGTCCGTCTACATCGCCATCAAGGGCACGCCCAGCGCCAACCCGCTGGACGTGATCAAGCACGTGCGCGAGGCCCTGCCGGAGCTGGAGGCGCAGCTGCCGCCGAACCTCAAGGTGTCCATCGCCTACGACGCCACCGAATTCATCCGCGCCTCCATCGACGAGGTGGTGAAGACCCTGGTCGAGGCGGTGCTGATCGTCATCGTGGTGGTGTTCCTGTTCCTCGGCGCCTTCCGCTCGGTGCTGATCCCGGTGATCACCATCCCGCTGTCGATGATCGGCGTGCTGTTCTTCATGCAGCTGATGGGCTACTCGATCAACCTGCTGACGCTGCTGGCGATGGTCCTGGCCATCGGTCTGGTGGTGGACGACGCCATCGTCGTCGTGGAGAACATCCACCGCCACATCGAGGAGGGCAAGACACCGTTCGACGCCGCCATCGAGGGCGCCCGCGAGATCGCCGTGCCGGTGATCTCGATGACCATCACCCTGGCCGCGGTGTACGCCCCCATCGGCTTTCTCGAAGGCCTGACCGGCGCGCTGTTCAAGGAGTTCGCCCTGACCCTGGCGGGCGCGGTGGTGATCTCCGGCGTGGTCGCCCTGACCCTGTCGCCGATGATGTGCTCCAAGCTGCTGCGCCACGAGGAAAATCCCTCGGGCCTGGCGCACAAGCTGGACATGATCTTCGACAAGCTCAAGCACCGCTACCAGAAGGCCCTGCACGGCACCCTCAACACCCGCCCGGTGGTGATCGTGTTCGGCGTGATCGTCATGTGCCTGATCCCCATCTTTCTCAAGTTCACCCACAGCGAACTGGCGCCGGAAGAGGACCAGGGCATCGTGTTCCTGTTCTCCAACGCGCCGCAGCCGACCAACCTGGACTACATGAACGCCTACACCGACCAGTTCGTGAAGATCTTCAAGGAGTTCCCCGAGTACTACTCGTCCTTCCAGATCAACGGCTTCGACGGCGTGCAGTCCGGCATCGGCGGCTTCCTGCTGACGCCCTGGGGCGAGCGCGACCGCACCCAGATGGAACTGCTGCCGGAGGTCCAGGCCAAACTCAACGACATTCCCGGCCTGCAGATCTTCGGCTTCAACCTGCCGTCGCTGCCGGGCACCGGCGAGGGCCTGCCGTTCCAGTTCGTGATCAACACGCCGAACGACTACGAGTCGCTGCTGCAGGTGACCGAGCGGGTCAAGCAGCAGGCCATGGAGTCCGGCAAGTTCGCCTTCCTCAACGTCGACCTGGCGTTCGACAAGCCCGAGGTGGTGGTCGATATCGACCGCGCCAAGGCCGCGCAAATGGGCGTATCGATGCAGGACCTGGGCGCCACCCTGGCCATCCTGCTCGGCGAGGGCGAGATCAACCGCTTCACCATCGACGGTCGCAGCTACAAGGTGATCGCCCAGGTCGAGCGGCCCTACCGCGACAACCCGGGCTGGCTGAGCAACTACTACGTCAAGAGCGAGAGCGGCGAGATGGTGCCGCTGGGCACCCTGATCAAGGTCAGCGACCGCGCGCGGCCGACCAAGCTCAAGCAGTTCCAGCAGCTCAACGCGGCGATCATCGAAGGCGTGCCGATCGTCAGCATGGGCGAGGCGGTGGAGACCGTGGCGCAGATCGCCCAGAAGGAGGCGCCGCGCGGCTACACCTTCGACTACGCCGGCGCCTCGCGCCAGTACATCCAGGAAGGCAGTGCGCTGTACGTCACCTTCGCCCTGGCGATGGCGATCATCTTCCTGGTGCTGGCGGCGCAGTTCGAGAGCTTCCGCGATCCGCTGGTGATCCTGGTGACCGTGCCGCTGTCGATCTGCGGCGCGCTGATCCCGATCTTCCTCGGCTTCTCCAGCATGAACATCTACACCCAGGTGGGCCTGGTGACGCTGATCGGCCTGATCAGCAAGCACGGCATCCTGATCGTCGAGTTCGCCAACCAGCTGCGCCGCGACAAGGGCCTGTCGGTGCGCGACGCGATCGAGGAAGCCGCGTCGATCCGCCTGCGCCCGGTGCTGATGACCACCGCAGCGATGGTGTTCGGCATGGTGCCGCTGATCCTCGCCACCGGCGCGGGCGCGGTGAGCCGCTTCGACATCGGCCTGGTGATCGCCACCGGCATGTCCATCGGCACCCTGTTCACCCTGTTCGTGCTGCCCTGCGTGTACACCCTGCTGGCCAGCCCGGACAAGGCACCGGCGGCCGTACCGGCCCACTGAGCCGCCCTCCCCCGGCGACTCGAAAGGCTATGTGCCCGTTATTCTGCTCTTGTGGGAGCGGCCTAGGCCGCGAAATTCGCGGATAAATCCGCTCCCACAAGGCGTGCAACAACTAACGGGGACATAGCCACTCGAAAGCCGATGCCGGCGCAAACCGGCATCGGCTTTTTTCATGCGCCGCGCGCCCGCTGCCCAGGGTGTGAAAAAGCCGTCAATTGCTGCCGAATGGCGATGGCTCGGGGTATCTTTGCGCCACCTTTGCCGGCTGCCTGCCGAAGGAGCTTTCCATGCGCATCCTCCTGGTCGAGGACAACCGCGACATCCTGGCCAACATGGCCGACTACCTGCAGATCAAGGGCTACACAGTGGACTGCGCCCAGGACGGCCTGTCCGGGCTGCGCCTGGCCAGCAGCGAGCACTACGACCTGCTGGTGCTGGACATCATGCTGCCCGGCATCGACGGCTACACCCTCTGCCGGCGCCTGCGCGAAGAAGCGCGGCGCGATACGCCGGTGATCATGCTCACCGCCCGCGACCAGTTGAACGACCGGCTGCAGGGCTTCCAGGCGGGTGCCGACGACTACCTGATCAAGCCCTTCGCCCTCTCCGAGCTGGCCGCGCGCATCGAGGCGGTGCTGCGCCGCAGCCTGGGCGGCGGCAAGCGGCTGCTGCAGGTGGGCGACCTCAGCTACGACCTCGACACCCTGGAGATCACCCGTGCCGACAAGCACCTCAAGCTCAACCCGGTGGGCCTCAAGCTGCTCGCGCTGCTGATGCAGAAGAGCCCGCACGTGGTGCGCCGCGAGGTGCTGGAAGAGGCGCTCTGGGGCGACGACTGCCCGGACAGCGACAGCCTGCGCAGCCATGTGCACCAGTTGCGCCAGGTGATCGACAAACCCTTCCCCCAGGCGCTGCTGCAGACCGTGCACGGCGTCGGCTACCGACTCGCGGAACCGGGCAATGGAGTTTAGGCAGAGCCTTTCGCGGCGCATCGTCATCGCCTTCGTGCTGATGACGGCCCTGGTCGGCGGCACCTTCGCCTTCGGCATCGTCGAGACCGTCCACCAGGTCGAGGAGCGGCTGATCTCCCAGGAGCTGAGCGGCGACCTCGGGCGTTTCCTGAAGATGGAGAGCATCTCCGACTGGCGCCACGAGCCGGAACCGGGCCAGCTCTTCTATTTCAGCGGCGGCCAGGGCGACTTCGCCCTGCCACCGGACCTGCAGGGGCTGTCGCTGGGGTTCCACGAGGTATTCCGTGGCGACAAGGCATTCCATGGATTCGTACAGGTCGTCGACGGTCGCCGCTACGTGCTGCTGCAGGACCAGAGCGGCTTCGAGGACCGCGAGCAGCTGCTGTTCGCCGTGGTCCAGGTGGGCTTCCTGATCAGCCTCGCCCTGTCCGGCCTGCTCGGCTGGCTGCTGGCGCGCAAGGTCATCGAGCCGGTGGTCCGGCTGTCGCGCCAGGTGCGCGCGCCCGAACAGCTGCTGGACGAAGCCCCGCGGTTGGCGAAGGACTACGCCAGTGATGAGGTGGGCCAGCTCGCCGCCTCCTTCGATACCACGCTAGGGCTGCTGCGCCGCGCGCTGATGCGCGAGCGGCTGTTCACCAGCGACGTCAGCCATGAGCTGCGCACACCTCTCATGGTGCTGGCCAGCTCATGCGAACTGCTGCTGGAAAGCTCCTGCCTGGACAACCGCGGCAGGACCCAGGTGCAGCGCATCGCCAACGCCTGCGAAGAAATGCGCGGCCTGGTGCAGACCTTCCTGACCCTGGCCCGTGCGCGCCAGGAAGATGCCGGCGGCACGCTCCGGGGCACCCTGGGCGAGGTCGCCGACGACCTGGTCGCGCAATGGCGGCCGGCCATCGAGGCCAAGGGGCTGGCCTTCGACTACCAGCCGGAACGGACCGGCGACCAGCGCTACAACGCGCCGCTGCTGAAGTCGGTGCTGGGCAACCTGCTGCGCAACGCGCTGCACTACACCGAGCATGGGCGCATCAGCCTGCGCCTGGACGAGCAGGGCTTCGTGGTCGAGGACAGTGGCGTGGGCATTCCCGCCGCCGAACGCGAGGCGATGTTCCAGCCCTTCGTGCGCGGCGGCTCGGCCCGGGGCGAAGGGCTCGGCCTGGGGCTGTCGCTGGTGCAGAGGATCTGCGAGAACCAGGGCTGGAGCGTGGAGCTGTCGGACGCCGAGCCGAGGGGCTGCCGGTTCCAGGTCACCCTGATGGGCGGACACGCCGTCTGACGGAAAAAGTTCCGCCCCACACCTCGTTCTGTCATATTCGCCCGGCAGTGTGAATCGCTCCCATTTCCACCCTGAACGCGGCTCTACCGTTCGTCTGCCCGAACGGCGCACCAGTCCACCGTGTTCTAGCGTTTTCTGTGCAGGGCTTGGCAGTGCTTTCAAGGGGTTGCTTGAATGAAACTAGAAATCGCTCGAGGTATGTTCCTCGTAGGTGCCCTTGGCGTCACCGCCCTGGCCGCGGCGGCATGGCAGGAGCCTGGTCCACAGGTGCTGGACGCCATTAGCTGTGCCAAGCAGCAATGTCCGGCGGTTTCCACCCGCCACGGCAGCCTTGCCGCAGCCGACGTGAACGGCGACAACCTGCTGTTGCTGATGGTGGGTCTCTCCCACGCCCTGAAAGGCGAGCAGTAGCCCCGCTTGCCCTGTAGGGTGCGCCACGCGCACCGGCAAGCCTGCACACAGCCCCGGTGCGGCGCCCCCACACCGCATCGCTCCATGGGCACACATGGCCCACAGTCCCCGTTACGTGTTGGCGCAATCCTGCTTTTGTGGGAGCGGCTGGGCTACATTCCGATTGGTCGCGAAATTCGCGGATAAATCCTCTCCCACAAGGTGTGCAGCAACCAACGGGACATAGCCAAAAGAAAAGCCCCGCCTGGAACCAGGCGGGGCTTTTTCGTTTCAGCTCGGGGGAGCCAGGTCGGCTTACATCATGCCGCCCATGCCACCCATGCCGCCCATGTCAGGCATGGCCGGAGCAGCCTTGTCTTCCGGGATGTCGGCGACCATCGCCTCGGTGGTGATCATCAGACCGCCGATGGAGGCAGCAGCCTGCAGGGCGGAACGGGTGACCTTGGCCGGGTCCAGGATGCCCATCTCGATCATGTCGCCATAGGTGTCAGTGGCAGCGTTGAAGCCGTAGTTGCCGGAACCGCTCTTCACCTTGTCGACCACCACGCTCGGCTCGCCGCCGGCGTTGGCGACGATCTGGCGCAGCGGAGACTCGACGGCGCGACGCAGCAGGGCAATACCGACGTCCTGATCCTCGTTGTCGCCCTTCAGGCCGTCGATGGCTTGCAGGGCACGTACCAGGGCGACACCGCCGCCAGGCACCACGCCTTCTTCCACTGCGGCGCGGGTCGCGTGCAGGGCGTCTTCGACACGGGCCTTCTTCTCTTTCATCTCGACTTCGGTGGCAGCGCCGACCTTGATCACGGCAACACCGCCGGCCAGCTTGGCCAGGCGCTCTTGCAGCTTCTCCTTGTCGTAGTCGGAAGAGGTCTCTTCGACCTGCTTGCGGATCTGCGCAACACGAGCCTCGATGTCAGCCTGAGCGCCGGCACCGTCGATGATGGTGGTGTTTTCCTTGTTCAGCACGACGCGCTTGGCGTTACCCAGGTGCTCCAAGGTGGCGCCTTCCAGCGACAGGCCGACTTCCTCGGAAATCACGGTACCGCCGGTCAGGATGGCGATGTCCTGCAGCATGGCCTTGCGACGGTCGCCGAAGCCCGGAGCCTTGACGGCCGCGACCTTGACGATGCCACGCATGTTGTTGACCACCAGGGTGGCCAGGGCTTCGCCTTCCACGTCCTCGGCGACGATCAGCAGCGGACGACCGGACTTGGCGACGGCTTCCAGTACCGGCAGCAGTTCGCGGATGTTGGAGATCTTCTTGTCCACCAGCAGCAGCAGCGGGCCTTCCAGCTCGGCGACCATGGTGTCCGGCTTGTTGATGAAGTACGGGGACAGGTAGCCACGGTCGAACTGCATGCCTTCAACGACGGACAGTTCGTTTTCCAGGCCCGAGCCTTCTTCAACGGTGATCACGCCTTCCTTGCCGACCTTCTCCATGGCCTCGGCGATGATGTCGCCGATGGAGTTGTCGGAGTTGGCGGAGATGGTGCCTACCTGGGCGATGGCCTTGGTGTCGGCGCACGGCTTGGACAGCTCCTTCAGCTGGGCGACGATGGCCGCGGTGGCCTTGTCGATGCCGCGCTTGAGGTCCATCGGGTTCATGCCGGCGGCGACGGATTTCAGGCCTTCGTTGACGATGGCCTGGGCCAGAACGGTGGCGGTGGTGGTGCCGTCACCGGCGGCGTCGTTGGCCTTGGAGGCGACGTCCTTGACCAGCTGGGCGCCCATGTTCTCGAACTTGTCCTTCAGCTCGATCTCCTTGGCGACGGAGACGCCGTCCTTGGTGATCAGCGGAGCGCCGAAGCTGCGGTCCAGGACCACGTTGCGGCCTTTCGGGCCGAGGGTCGCTTTTACCGCGTCGGCCAGGACGTTGACGCCGACCAGCATCTTCTTGCGAGCGGAATCGCCGAATTTGACTTCTTTAGCAGCCATGGTGGTTGTTCCTCAATTCTTGGTTAAACGGAGATTCGCGGGGATCAGGCTTCGACGACGGCGAGGATTTCATGCTCGCCCATCACCAGCAGGTCTTCGCCGTCGACCTTGACGGTGTTGCTGCCGGAGTACGGGCCGAACACCACCTTGTCACCGACCTTGACGGCCAGCGGACGGACTTCGCCGTTGTCCAGAACCTTGCCGGTACCGACGGCGACGACTTCACCCTGATTCGGCTTCTCGGCGGCCGAACCCGGCAGCACGATGCCGCCAGCGGTCTTGGTCTCTTCTTCGCTACGACGGATGACGACGCGGTCATGCAGAGGACGAAGCTTCATTGTCGATCTCTCCTGAGTCAGTTGTTTTCACTGGCCGGCGACTGCGCCGGCGGGTTTAGGCAATGTCCGGCGGGGCCGGATTGCGGCACGCTCGGGGCGCACCGCGGAAAAGTGTTCCACCGAAGCGGTAGAAACCTTGCGGTGAACGCTAGATAGGGGCGCTCAAGGGTATTTCAAGGGCGGACGGTGAAAAATTTTATGGCCGCCGGGTGCGCAGTGCGCACCGAGGGGCCTCAATCGCGGCGCTGGTACTCGCCCTCGATCACGTGCGGATGGGTCTGGCCGGACTGCGCCTGGGGATCGTCGAAGAAGGCCCGTTGGCGCAGGGCCTGCTCCTGGGCACGGCGCTGCAGGCGGCCGATCATCAGGCGGCGGGTGAAGGGAATCAGGCAGAGCAGGCCGAACACGTCGCTGATGAAACCCGGCAGCAGCAGCAGGCCGCCACCTACGGCGATCAGCAGCCCCTCGAACATCTCCTGCTCGGGCATCTCGCCGCGCGCCAGCTTCTCGCGCGCACGCCAGGCGGTGGCGACACCGGCCACCCGCAGCAGGATGCTGCCGAGCACCGCCGTGCCGATGACCAGTAGCAGGGTGGGCAGCACGCCGATGGCGCTGCCGACCTTGATCAGCACGGCCAGCTCAATGATCGGGAACAGCAGGAACAGAAAGAGAAAAGCGCGCATCGCAGAGTCCTTGGCGGAAGAACGGCTTCCGATAGGGAAGAAGTATGGGGCCGCAGGCTGAATTCAACCTGAAACCGGCCCGACGGTCGGCCAGGTCTCGGCGCGAGCCAGCAATACCAGGGCCTGGCGCACGGCGCCCGGGTTGTTACAGGATGTTGGAAAGGCCAGCCAGTGAAGCGCCTTGCCGATGCGCAGGTGGAAACCCTCGTTGTCGATGCCGACCAGTCGCGCCGGCTCGTGGTCCGGCAGGCCGGCCAGCTGTACGTAGTGGGCGATGGCGCTGGCGTGGTCGTCGTTCATGTGTTCGACCATGCCGCGCTCGGCCTCGCCCGCGTGCGGGTTGGCCAGGCTCACATCCTGCAGCCAGTGGATGGCGCCGAAACCACCGATGAAACGCCAGCGCACCGGCTCCAGCACCCAGAAATCGAAGTCATGGGCGCTGTGATAGTCGCGCGACTCGGGAAAATAGCGATAGTAGCGCTCGGCGGCGACCTCGATGTCGGCCGGCGCTTGCAACTGCCGGGCCTCGGCCAGCAGGGTCAGGCGCCCGGCAGCCTGCACGTCCTCGGCGCCACGTTCGCCAACCAGCAGCGAACACTTGGCATCCTTCTGCAGGTTGTGGGTGTGCTGGGCGATGCGGCTGATCAGGATCAGCGGTCGACCCTGCCCATCCAGGCAATAGGGCACCACCGATCCGAAAGGGAAGCCCGGCATGCTCTTGGAATGGGTGGAAAGCACGCCCCGGTATTCCTTGAGCAGCAATTCTCGGGCATTCTTTTCCGCCGTCATGCTCAATTTATGACTCCTCGCTGAGAATTCGTCGAAAACAAAACGGACAGGCACCCGGAATAACCGTGGCGCCAGCGAGGCCATCTGCCAGACCTTCGAGGAGTAGTGTTATGGAACTCAAAGACAAAGTCATCATCATCACCGGCGGCTGCCAGGGCTTGGGTCGCGCCATGGGCGAGTACCTCGCCGCGCGCGGCGCCCGGCTGGCGCTGGTCGACCTGAACCAGGAGAAACTGGACGAAGCCGTGGCCGCCTGCAAGGCCGCCGGTGGCGACGCCCGCGCCTACCTGTGCAACGTGGCCAACGAGGAGCAGGTGACCCACATGGTCGCCCAGGTGGCCGAGGACTTCGGTGCCATCAACGGCCTGGTCAACAACGCCGGCATCCTGCGCGACGGCCTGACCATCAAGGTCAAGGACGGCGAGATGACCAAGATGAGCCTGGCCCAGTGGCAGTCGGTGATCGACGTCAACCTGACCGGCGTGTTCCTGTGCACCCGCGAAGTGGCGGCGAAGATGATCGAGCTGAAGAACCAGGGCGCGATCGTCAACATCTCCTCCATCTCCCGCGCCGGCAACATGGGCCAGGCCAACTACTCCGCGGCCAAGGCCGGCGTCGCCGCCGACACCGTGGTATGGGCCAAGGAACTGGCGCGCTATGGCATCCGCGTGGCCGGCGTCGCTCCGGGCTTCATCGAGACCGAGATGACCGGCGGCATGAAGCCGGAAGCCCTAGAGAAGATGACCTCCGGCATCCCGCTGCGCCGCATGGGCAAGCCGGCCGAGATCGCCCACTCGGTGGCCTACATCCTGGAGAACGACTACTACACCGGTCGCATCCTCGAGCTGGACGGCGGCCTGCGCCTGTAACCGCAGCGGAGCCCCGCCCCGGCGGGGCTCCAACTCTCTCCCCCTCCCCCGATTCTCCCCGCCCTACCCGGCTCGATATTGGCTGGGCGCCTTGCCCGTCCACTTGAGAAAGGCACGGCGGAAGTTGGACGGGTCGCTGAAGCCCAGCAACTGGGCGATCTCGAACAGCGGCAGGTGGGTGGTCTCCAGATACTGCAGGGCCAGCCGCTTGCGCACTTCGTCGAGCACCTGCTGGTAGCTGGTGCCGGCCGCCGCCAGGTGACGGCGCAGGCTGCGCCCGCTGGTGTGCAGCGCCTGGGCGGCGCTGTCCAGACTGGGAAAGTCGCCAGGGCGCGCCAGCAACAGGCGCCGCAAGCGGCTGAGCAATCCTTCCTGTACATCCAGGGTGGCCAGCAGGGCCTCGCACTGCTGTTCGCACATCTGCATGGTGGCCGGGTTGGCCAGGGCCATGGGCCGATCCAGGTAGTGGCGCGGCAGACGGAACCAGTGCCAGGGCTGGTCGAACTGAGGCTGCACGGCGAAGGCCTCCAGATAGCGTTCGGCATGCCCCGGCGCGGGAAAGGTGAAGCCGACCTCGATACCCATCGGCCGCTCGCCCAGGAGGAACTGGGCGATGGCATACAGGCTGCCGAACAGGCCCTCTGCGGCGAACCGGCCGAGCATGCCGAGCGGGATCGACTCGCTGGCACGCAGCTCCAGCCAGTCCGCGCTTTCCACCAGTTCCAGATCGAAGGTCAGGCCCAGCACCCGATAATACTTGAGCGCGAACTGCACGGCGCGGCCCAGGTTGGCGCTGGACAACAGGGCATAGCCGAGAATCCCGTGGGTCGACGCGTTCAGGCGCAGGCCGAGCAGCAGGCCCAGCGCCGGCTCGTCGCACAGCGACAGCGCGGCGCCGGCCAGTTGATGAAAGTCGGCGAGGGAGAGCCGGCCGGTCGGATTGTGCAGCAGCTCCGCACGCAGCCCGGCGGCGGACAGCAGGCGCTCGCGGGCGACGCCGAACTCGCCGGCGAGCTGTAGCAGCGCCTCGGCGTAGGTGATCGGCACGAGTTCCGAATGCAGGGTCAGGGGTTTGCTCATGTCCTGCTCGTCCGCCGCTGGCCGGATATGACCTGAAGAATGGCTGAAGATAACCTTGTTCCGGAAAAGCCGGCAAGCCCATAGTCGGGACATCGATAACAACAAGATGGGAGGCCGCATGCACTGCCCCACCCCGCACGACCTGCTGATCAAGCCGCGCCAGCCGGAATTCGCCTTTCCCTCGCCCTGGGTGCGTCACTGGCATGGCGGCGACGCGTTCAAGAGCCACTTCTTCGATGCCATGTCGCTGCTGTTCCCCGACGGCGAGCGCTTCTTCATCGACTCTGTGCGTGCCTACCGGGACCAGGTGACCGACCCGCACCAGCAGGCGCAGATCCGCGGCTTCATCGGCCAGGAAGCCCACCACAGTCGCGAGCACCAGCACTACAGCGACGCCCTGCGCGATGTCGGCTACGACCTGGACTATCTGGAGCGGCGCCTGAAGAGGCGCCTGGCCTTCGTGCGCAAGCACCTGCCGCCCAAGGTGCACCTGGCCGCCACCACCGCCGTGGAACACCTGACGGCGATCATGGCCGACGCGATCCTGCAGAACCCGGACTGGCTGGCCGGCGCCGATCCCGACATGGCCCGCCTGTGGCGCTGGCATGCGCTGGAAGAGAGCGAACACAAGGCGGTGGCCTTCGACCTCTACCAGCAGGTCTGCGGCAAGACCTGGCTGCGCCGCCGCGCCATGCTGCAGAGCACTTTCTTCTTCACCCTGGACACGTTCAAGGGCCTGGTGCACATGCTGCGCCGCGACGGCCTGTTGGCGAGCTGGCGGGTGTGGAAGGACGGCCTGGCCTGGCTGTGGGGCAGTCGCGGCATCCTCCGACCGCTGGTGCGCGCCTACCTCGACTTCTACCGGGCGGACTTCCACCCCTGGCAGCACGACAACCTGCAGCTGATCCTGGAGCGGCGCCGGGAGTTCGACCTGCCCGCCGAGGTCAGCTGATCAGCCCGAGCCCCTTGGCCCGGGCCACCGCCTGGGTCCGCCGCTCGACGCCGAGCTTGCTGTTGATGTGGCGGGCGTGGGTCTTGACCGTGTGCAGGGAGATGAACAGCCGCTCGCTGATCTCCTGGTTGGAACAGCCCAGGGCGATCAGCCGCAGCACCGCCAGCTCGCGGGTGCTCAGCGCCTCGGCCGTGCCGACCGGAACGGGCTCGGCCACCACCTCCTGCGGCAGGCAGCGCAGCAGCGCCTCGCCCAGCGGCGTGGCCGGCGCCGTCTGCAACTGGGCGCGCAGCCAGCCGGGCTGGTGCGCAAGCAGTTCCGAGAAGGGCAACAGCGCGCCGCCGGCGGCCGCCTCCAGGCCGGCCAGCAACTGCTGCTGGGCCTCGCGCTCGCGTCCCCCCACATAGAGCATCAGGCTCAGCTGGACCTGGGCGAAGACCCCCAGCAGCTGACCGCCGTGGGCCTGGGCCCGCTGCACCAGGGCTCGCAGGCGCCGCTCGGCCGCCTCCAGCTGGCCCAGGCGGCGCTCCAGTGCCGCACGATGCAGTTCGATATGCAGCGGCAGTTGCGGGTGGAACTCCGGCGCGGTGGCCGCCTGCTCGCCGTCATAGGTCTCGGCCAGGCGCACCAGCCAGGCATTGGCCAGGTCGACCTGGCCCTGGCCGAGCCACAGCTCGCACTTGGTCACGGTGATCATCGCCAGGTAGTACACCGGCGGCACGTCCCAGATATGCATCAGCCGCTCGGCCTCGGCGAGGTGGGCGAAGGCCTCGTTGAGCCGCCCCAGCCGCCCCTCCTGGCTGGCCAGGATGCAGTAGCCCACCAGCAGACTGATGTCGCGGCAGGCACGCGCCTCGGCGATGCCGACCAGCAGGCGTTCGCGCGCCTCGTCCGGGCGCAGGCGCAGGGCCAGCAGGAAGCCCTCGTACTGACTCAGGCGGGCACGTACCGCGTAGACCCGCTGGGCCGGCAGCCGGCGCAGGCGTTCCAGGCCGGCGCGCACTTCTTCCAGGGCACGGACGATCTCGCCGCGGGCCAGCAGCACGCGGCCACGGTCATAGCGGCAGAAGGCCTCGAACAGCGGATTGTCGTGCCGCTGGGCCAGTTCCAGGGCCTCGCGGTTGAGGCCACGGGCACGCCACAGGTCGCCACGCACCATCGCCAGGTTGGCCAGGGTGGACAGGCACAGCAGACGCGAGCCGTAGTGCTGCCCGGGCATGCCGGCCAGGGCCTGTCTGCAGTAGAGTTCGGCCCTCTGGCTGTCGCCGCGGCCACGGGCGATCACCCCGCTGACCGCCAGCCACTGGGCCAGCAGCGACTGCTGCTCGGCGGCGTCAGGCGCCGGCAGGAAGCGTTCGAGGTGGTTGGCCAGTTCCTCCGCCGCATCCAGCTGGCAGGCCAGGGCCAGCGCCCAGCTGTACAGCAGGATCAGCCGCGGCGTGCTGGTCAGCAGACTGTCCGGCAGGTCCATCTTCCAGCGCAGCAGCATGGCCACGTTCTGCTCGGCCAGCAGGTGCTCCTCGGAGAAGTTCTGCACCAGGCTGGCCGCCACATCCGGCTGGCCGGCACGCAGAGCCTGCTCGACCGCCTCGTCGAGCAGGCCCTGGCCGCTGAACCAGCGGCAGGCGCGCAGGTGCAGGCGTGCCTGCGGCTGCGACAGCTGGCCGGCCGGGCTGGCGCGCAGCAGGTCGGAAAACAGATGGTGGTAGCGGAACCAGCGGCCCTGCTCGTCCAGCGGCACGAGGAACACTTGGTGGGCCTGCAGGTGCTGGAGGATCGCGGCGCTGTCATGGCTGTCGCGCACCGCGTCGCACAGCTCGGCACAGAAGCGCTCGAGGCAGGCGGTGTCGTAGAGGAAGGCCTGCAGCTCGGGCGGCTGGCGCTCGATCACCTCCTCCAGCAGGTAGTCGCGGATCATGCCCTGCGCGCCATGCAGGTCGCGCTCGCCCTCGCCGGCGGTGAGCAGCCACAGACGCAGGCCGGCGACCCAGCCCTCGCTGCGCTGCAGCAGGTTGTCCAGTGCCACGCCGGGCAGCTCGGCGCCCTGTACCGAGAGCAATTCGCGGGTTTCGTCGCGGGTCAGGCGCAGGTCCTGTTCCTGCAGCTCGAGCATCTGCCGCGACAGGCGCAGGCGGGCCAGATGCCAGTCGGGACGCTGGCGGCTGGTGACCAGCACCAGCAGGCCGGTCGGCAGGTGGTTGAGGAAGAACTGCAGGCAACGGTCCAGCACCGCGCCCTGGGCCAGGTGGTAGTCGTCCAGCACCAGCAGCAGCGGATGCTCCGGGTCGAGGCGCTCGCCCAGCTCGTCGAGCAGGCCGTCCAGCCATTCCTCGAAGGCGAAGGGTTGGTGGCGCTGGCGCATCTTCAGCAGGCCCAGGGCCTCGTCGCCGATCCGCGGAAAATGCCGGCGCAGGCCCTCAAGCAGACGTTCGAGGAAGCGCCCCGGGTCGCCGTCGCGGCGATTGAGGCTGAGCCACAGGCTCTGCCAGTGGGCCGGCAGGCGCTCGCAGAACTCCACGGCCAGCGAACTCTTGCCGAAACCGGCCGGCGCGCAGACCAGCAGCAGGCGGCCGTCCATACCCTCTTCCAGCCGCTCGCACAGGCGCGGCCGGCGCACGTGGCCGGCAGGCAGGGGCGGACGGAAGAAGCGCCCCTCGCCGGCGGCAGCCGGGCTGCTGGCAAGTGCAGAGGTACGGGACAGGTCGGTCACGGAGCGGTCGGGATCCTGAGGCGAAAACTCCCGCAGCCTATCCCCTCGCGTTGCGCATTTGAAGCCCGGCCCGTCCGCCACAAACGAAAAAGCCGGCACGAGGCCGGCTTCTTCGGGTGGCGCGGAGCGATTAACGCACGCCGGCCTGACGCAGGGCTGCCGGGGTGAAGTCGGTGGTCGCGGCCTTGTAACCGAAGTCGTAGGCCTTCTTCTCCTCGTTCTTCATGCCCAGGGCCAGGTAGCGGCCGGAGATCACGTCGTAGAGGGTTTCCACGGTGTACCACGGCACCTTCTTGTCGTAGTAGTACTGGGAATGGGCCTCGGCGACGCGCCACAGGGAGCCACGACCATCGTAGTGGTCGATCACCACGGCTTGCCAGGTGTCCTCGTCGATGTACATGTCACGCTTGGCGTAGATGTGGCGCTCGCCGGCCTTCAGGGTGGCGGTCACGTGCCAGACGCGGTGCAGCTCGTAACGGGTCAGGTCCTGGTTGATGTGACCGGCCTTGATGATGTCGGCGTACTTCAGCTTCGGCGAGTCGAGGTCGTAGGAGTTGTACGGGATGTACAGTTCCTTCTTGCCGACCAGTTTCCAGTCGTAGCGATCCGGCGCACCGTTGTACATGTCCAGGTTGTCGGAGGTACGCAGACCGTCGGCGGCGGTACCCGGGCCGTCGTAGGACACCTGCGGGGCGCGGCGCACGCGGCGCTGACCGGCGTTGTACAGCCAGGCCAGACGCGGCTCCTTCACCTGGTTCAGGGTCTCGTGGACCAGCAGAACGTTACCGGCCAGACGCGCCGGGGCGGTCACGCGCTGCTTGAAGTAGAACAGGATGTTGCTCGGCTTGCTCGGATCGTAGTCGGTCAGGCTGGTGGGGAAGACGAACTCGTCCTGGAAGTAGACCAGGCTGTAGGAGCCGTTCGCCTGCGGCGTGGCCTGGGTCACCAGACGACGCACGCTGCCGCCGCGATAGCGGGTGATCTGGTTCCAGACCACTTCCAAGCCATTCTGCGGGATCGGGAACGGGTTGGCGGTCTTGAAGTTCTCCAGACCGTTGCCGCCCTCGACCAGCTTGGTGTTGGTGGCGTTGTGCTTGGTGTCATCCATCACGCTCTGCGGCACGCTGGCGGAGCGATGGGTGGGGTACACCGGCATGCGGTAGCTGTCCGGGTAGCGCTTGAACATGGCCAACTGACCGGGGGTCAGCTTGTCCTTGTACTGCTCGGCGTTCTGCGCGGTGATGGTGAACAGCGGCTTCTCGCTGGCGAAGGGATTGGACAGGAAGCCCTTCTCGTCCGCGGTGCCGGCGTTCTCCGGCAGGCCGCCGGTCCACTCGGGAATGGAACCGTCGGCGTTACCGGCCTTCTCGGCGCCCAGCGGGGTCAGGGTGGTGCCGAGCTTGGCGGCCTCGTCGGCGGAAACGGCAGCCATAACGCTGGTGGCCAGCAGGGACAGAGCCAGGGCCCCGGTTTGCAACAGATATTTTGTTGTTTTCATGTATGTATATCCCTAGTGAAACCTGACCTTAGAAGTTCACGCCGAGGCTGAGCGCAACGAAGTCACGGTCAATGCTGGTGTTGTACTCGCCACCGAAGTAATCGGTGTACGACAGGCTGGCGGAGTAGGTGTTCTGGTACTCGGCATCAATACCGATGCTGATGGCCTTGCTGCCTTCGTTGAAGGTCGGGCTGTAGCCGTCGACGTCGTGGGACCAAGACAGGTTCGGCTTGAGGTTGATGCCGGCGAACACGTCGTTGTAGTCGAGGATGACGCGAGCGCGGTAACCCCAGGAAGTGTTGGTGAAGTAGCCCTTGTTGTTGCACTCATCCGGATTGGCGGTGTTGGCCAGGCCGGTACAGATGCTGTTGGTAGGTACCTCTCCGAGGCCGAACTCGGGCGCGCGACCGAAGCGCAGTTCGTTCTTGCCGAGGTCGCTGACATGGGTATAGCCAACCTCGCCCACCAGGGTCAGGCGCTCGGCGCCCAGCACCTGGTCGATGAACTGGGTCACGGTCACCTGAGCCTGGGTCATCGGCTTGCGCACGTAGCCATGGATGGTCTGGCCGGAGCCCAGCGGAGCATGGCCGCTGAGGTAGATCGGGCTGTTGAACTCGATCAGGCCAGGGACTTGGCCAACCGCGGTCACACTCAGGTCCTGGGTGTTGATCTGCATCGGCATGTTCGGGCGATAGCTGAGTTCACCGGACACGGCGGTGGAGCCGACGTTGGTGGAGAAGCTCAGGCCGTACAGGCGGATGTCTTCCGGATACTCCAGGAAGTATTTGGCGCTGGTCTCGCCGGTCGCCGGATTCTCGACGTGGTAGAAGCCCGGCTGACCGGTGATGTAGGAGTTGATCGGGGTACGGCTGTGGTAGTTCATTGCGTAGAGGCCGAACTCGGTATCGTTCAGCTCCGGCGAGAACCAGCGCAGCGCCAGGCCCCACTGACCGCTGTCACGGGCGTCCACGTCGCCACGACGGCCCAAGTAGCGGTAGCCGGCGGCAGGATCCGGGTCCAAGTCGGTACCCAGTACGGAGAAGCGGGTATCGCAACCATCGGCCGCCACGTCGGCACTGGCGAAGAAGGTGCCGCAGTTGTCCAGTACGGTCTGGTCCCACTCCAGCTGGTAGAAGGCCTCTGCGGAAAGGTTGTCGGTCAGGCTCTGCGAGACATAGAACATGTTGACCGGGATCAGGCCTTCCTTGATCTCGGAGCCCGGACGGCGGAAAGCAGCCACGTCGACCGGGTTGACGGCGTTGATCGAGTTGAAGATGAAGGTGCTTTCACCCCAGCTCACCACCTGCTTGCCCAGGCGAACGGAGCCCGGCTGATCGGCGATGCTGTAGTTGTGGTAGATGAAGGCGTCGAGAATCTGCGCGCCCGAGGACTGGGCGGCTTCCTTGCGATTGTGGTCGTCGATGTCGTAGAGCAGGCGATGCTCGTCCTTCAGCTCGAAGTCGTACCAGTACTTGCCACGCACGAATACGCCGGTGTCGCCGTATTTGAGCTCGAGGTCATGGATACCCTTGAAGATCTTCGAGAAGGTCTCGCCCTTCTTGAAGTTCAGGCGACCGTCGTCGTTGGTGGAGGTGGAAGCGCCGCCGCCGTTGCGGGAACTGATCAGATCCGGATCGGCGCTACGTACCGACCAGCTGGCACCAACGGACAGAGAGGAATCGAGCTGCCCCTCGATCTCACCGATATTGAAGGTGACACCGAAAGCCGGGGCAGCGAGGGTTGAGGCAAGGCTGACTGCCAGAGGCAGTTTGGCCAGACGCCAGAACGGTTGGGTGATTGTCATCGACGCTACTCCATGTGTTTTTTGTTATGGATGCCGCGGACTATAGCTACCACCCCCCTAGGCTTGATCCCCCTAAAGTGTGATTTCCCGCCCCCGGCCTCTCTAGACCGGCCGGTCACGCGATGCGAGCCGGCCGGATTCTTCTCGCGACAGCAATTTACAAGCCAAGCGTTTGCTCGGACGGGTCGCCAAAAGCCCCTTGCCCCTCACTTTCAGGGCTCAGAGCGTAGACAGAAATGCACTGCCTGCCGCCTGCCATTGGGCGATGTCCAGGCGAATTCGTTTCTTGTCCAGCTTACCCACACTGGTTTTGGGAATATCGGTAACAACCGCGATCTGACTGGGTATGGCCCACTTGTTGATGCAGCCCTGCTCGACATAGGGTTTAAGGTGTTCCTTGAGCACCTTGGCATCCAGGCTCTGCCCCTCGCGCAGAACCAGCAGGGCAAAGGGTCGCTCTCCCCACTGCGGGTCGGGAATGCCGACCACCGCTACTTCGCGTAAGGCCGGATGGCGACTGATCAGGTCCTCCAGTTCCAGGGAAGACAGCCATTCGCCCCCGGTCTTGATCACGTCCTTGATGCGGTCGCGGATATCGATGTAGCCGAAGTCGTCCAGGGTGGCGACGTCGCCGGTGTGCAGCCAGCCGTGCTCCCACAGCTCGGCGCTCTTCTGCGGCTCGTTGAAGTAGCCCATGGCCAGCCAGGGCGCGCGCAGCACCAGCTCGCCCTGGGTCTCGCCGTCGGCTGGCAGCAGCTGGCCGTCCGGCCCCATCAACGCGGCCTCGACCAGCGGCACCGGCACGCCGGCCTTGATCCGGTAGGTGACGCGCTCGTCGTCGCTGCCGGCCTTGAGTTCCTCGTTGATGTGAGCACAGGAGATCAGCGGACAGGTTTCGGACATCCCATAGGCGGCCGTGAGCTGGATGCCGCGCGCCTTCGACGCCTCGTACAGGGCGCGGTTGAGCGCGCTGCCACCGATGATCACCTTGAGGCCGCCGAAATCGTAGCCCTGGGCCCCGGGCGCGTTGAGCATCATCTGTAGGATGGTCGGCACGCAGTGGGAGAAGGTCACCTTCTCCTCGCGGATCAGCCGGCACAGCATGTCCGGCTCGTAGCGGCCCGGGTAGACCTGCTTGACCCCCATCATGGTGGCCACGTAGGGGATGCCCCAGGCGTGCACGTGGAACATCGGAGTGATCGGCATGTAGACGTCGTCGGTGCCGAGCAGGCGCACGCTGTCCAGCCCGCCGAGCACGGCAGCCTCGGCCATGCTGTGCAGCACCAGTTGGCGATGGGTGAAGTACACGCCCTTGGGATTGCCGGTGGTACCGGTGGTGTAGAAGGTGGTGGCCACCGAATTCTCGTCGAAATCCTCGAAGTCGTAGCGGGTGCTCGCCGCGGCCAGCAGGCTCTCGTACTCGCCTACCAGATCGGGCAGCTCGGCGGTTTTTTCCGGGCCGTCGGTGAGCAGGAGGGTCTTCTCCACCGTGGTCAGCTGGGTCTCGATGCTCTTGTAAAGCGGCACGAACTCGCTGTTGACCAGCACGAAGCGGTCCTCGGCGTGGTTCATGGTGTAGAGAATCTGGTCGGCGGACAGGCGGATATTGATGGTGTGCAGCACCGCACCGATCATCGGGATGGCGAACATGCATTCCAGGTACCGGTGGCTGTCCCAGTCCATCACCGCCACGGTGTCACCGGCCTTCACGCCCGCCTCGCTCAGCACGTTGGCCAGGCGCGCCACGCGTTCGTTGAAGGTGGCGTAGCTGTAGCGCATCTGGTCGCGGTAGACGATCTCGCGGGTCTTCTCGTAACGGCTGCCGGAGAGCAGCAGGCGCTTGATCAGCAGCGGAGCCTGGTTGGCGTTTTCGGTTGGCGGGATGACGCGGGTCTTCAGCATGGCGGTAACCTGTTCTTGGATTTTCTTCGCCGCCAATCTAGAGCCGCTCTGGCCCGGACTTAATCAACCCAAAGAATGATTTTCGCGTGACCCTTTAGCCACTTTTGGTCACGCAGTAGAATCGGCTCATACCTGCCGTTCCGGCTTCACTCTCCAGAGGTAACACCGATGTCCGATATCGTCATCGTCAGCGGCGCCCGCACCCCCATGGGCGGCTTCCAGGGCAGCCTGTCCAGCGTTCCGGCCGTTGAGCTGGGCGCCGCCGCCATCCGCGAGGCCGTGGCCCGTGCCGGCATCGCGCCGGCCGATGTGCAGGAAGTGATCATGGGTTGCGTGCTGCCCGCCGGCCTCAAGCAGGGCCCGGCGCGGCAGGCCTCGCTGAATGCCGGCCTGCCGTCCGCCACCGGCTGCACCACCATCAACAAGCTCTGCGGCTCGGGCATGAAAGCCGTGATGCAGGCGTTCGATGCGCTCAAGGCCGGCAGCAACGAAGTGATGGTCGCCGGTGGCATGGAGAGCATGTCCAACGCGCCCTACATCATCGAGAAAGCCCGCACCGGCCTGCGCATGGGCCACGGCGAGATCAAGGACCACATGTTCTTCGACGGCCTGGAAGACGCCCGCACCGGCCGCCTGATGGGCTCCTTCGCCCAGGAAACCGCCGACAAGTACGGCATCACCCGCGAAGAGATGGACGCCTACGCCATCGAGTCGCTCAAGCGCGCCCAGGCCGCCATCCAGAGCGGCGAGCTGGCCAGCGAGATCGTTCCGGTCACCGTCACCAGCCGCAAGGGCGAGGTCGTGGTGAAGGATGACGAGCAGCCGCTGACCGCCAACCTGGACAAGATCCCCGGCCTCAAGCCGGCGTTCAAGAAGGACGGCACCATCACCGCCGCCAACGCCAGCTCGATCTCCGACGGCGCCAGCGCCCTGGTCCTGATGACGGCCGAGGAAGCCGCCAAACGCGGTCTCAAGCCGCTGGCCAGGATCGTCGCTCACGCCACCCAGAGCCAGGACCCGAGCGAGTTCACCCTCGCGCCGATCGGCGCCATGAGCAACCTGTTCAAGAAGACCGGCTGGAGCAAGGAAGATGTCGACCTGTACGAGATCAACGAGGCCTTCGCCATGGTCACCATGCTGGCCATGCGCGAACACGGCCTGGATCACGCCAAGGTCAACGTCTACGGCGGCGCCTGCGCCCAGGGCCACCCGGTCGGCTCCACCGGCTCGCGCCTGATCGTCACCCTGATCAACGCCCTGCGTAACAAGGGCGGCAAGCGTGGCGTGGCCTCGCTGTGCATCGGCGGCGGCGAAGCCACTGCGGTGGCCATTGAACTGCTGTAACGCAGCGGCTCTTTCCGGTCACCCACAGGGCGCGGTCATCACCGCGCCCTGTGCGTTTCAGGCCGGAACTCTGACGGGCGCCGGCTGGCCGGTGCGGGGAAACGCCAGCGCCGCGACGAAGGTCAACGCGGCGAACGCCGCCAGCACCGCGTACAGCCCGGCCAGCCCCTGGCGCGGCTCGACGAAGGCGATCAGCGGGATCGCCGCCGCGCTGGCGCCGAAGGACAGGAAGTAGCGCAGGGCGAACACCCGCGACTGCCACTGCGGCGCGACGAACTGGGCGACCATCGCATCGTTCACCGTGACCTGGCCGAACACCGCGAACATCAGTCCAGCCCCGGCGGCGACCAGGCCCCAGCCTTCGGCCTGGGTCAGCGCCAGCAACAACGGCGCCTGCACCAGGGTCAGCACCACGAACGGCGCCTTCAGGCTGAAACGGTCCAGCAGACGCCCCATGATCAGCTGCGCCACCGCGCCGAAGGCATAGGCCAGGCTGACGATCAGGCCGAGCCGCTGCGGCGATGCCGACCAGGCGTCCAGCCCTGCCTCGAACAGCTTCGGATAGGTCACCGTAGTGGCGTTGAACACCACGCCGCCGGTGGCCGTGACCACCGCCAGCACACCGAACACCAGCGGCATCGACAGGCGCCGGCCATCGCGACCGCGCTGCGCCGCCGGCTGAACCGGGACCGGCGCCTCGCGCCGCACCTGCCAGGCGAAGGCCAGGCCGATCGCCACGGCCACCGCCCCGGGCAGCAGGAAGGCCGCGCGCCAGCCGAACTGCGCCACCAGGAAACCGGTGACCAGCGCCGAGAAGGCCACGCCCAGGTTGCCCCACATGCCGTTGACGCCGATCTCGTGGCTGCGCCGCTCGGCGTGGGCCACCAGCATGGCAGTGCCGACCGGATGGTAGATCGCCGCGAACACGCCGATCAGCGTCAGCCCCACCACCAGCATCGGCACGCTGCTGGCCAGTCCGGTTAGGATCGCCGAGGCGCCCATACCGATGAAGAACAGCTGCAGCATGTGCCGGCGATCCCACTTGTCGCCCAGCCAGCCGGCCGGCAGCGAGCAGGCGCCGAAGGCGATGAAGCCGCCCAGCGACAGGCCGATCATCTCGGCGTAGCTCAGCCCGAAGCTGGCAGTCATGCCCAGCACCGCGGCGGGGTAGATCAGCATGAACATGTGGTCGAGCACATGGGCGGCGTTGACGTAGCGGATGATGGTGCGGGGCAGGCTCATGAGGGCATTTCCGTCTCGCTTGGTGGGAAGGAAATGCCATGCTAGGTTGGCGCTGAATCGCATACCTGACAGAGAAGTCATGCAATCGGACAAATGGCTGGACTTTCCCAGCCACAGCCAGCTCGCCGCCCTGCCCTTCGACTACCCCGACGGCCACTGGATCGAGCCGCACAGCCATCCCCAGGCCCAGTTCCTCCACGCGGTCGCCGGCATGATGCGGCTGGTCACCGCGCGCGGCGCCTGGATCATCCCGCCGGGACGGGCGGTGTGGATTCCGCCGGGCCTGCGCCACGAGATATTCGTCTCCGGCGAGCTGCGCATGCGCCCGCTGTTCATCCCGCCGCAGCGTTGCCCCGCAGGACTGGAGGACTGCTGCGTGCTGGTGGTCACGCCCCTGCTGCGCGAACTGATCCTGCGCGCCAGCGACGGACACCCGGAGGAGGACGTGCGCGAGCTGATCGAGCAACTGATCCTACGCGAACTGGCGGCGCTGGAACGCCTGCCGCTGCACCTGCCGATGCCGCGCGACCGCCGCCTGCAGGCGATTTGCCGGGCGCTGCTGCAGAGCCCGGAGCATCCCTACCGGCTCGAGGACTGGGCCCAGCAGGCGGGCGCCAGCTCACACACCCTAGCGCGTCTGTTCCGCCAGGAATTGCAGATGAGCTATCAGCAATGGCGCCAGCAGCTGAGCCTGACCGAGGCGCTGCCGCGCCTGCTGGCCGGCGCCAGCGTCCAGGAAGTCGCCCACGCCCTGGGCTACGGCAGCGGGCGGGCCTTCAGCGCCATGTTCCGCCGGCTGCTGGGGGAGAACCCGCGCGAGTACCTGAAGGCCCTGAACCGGCTTGCCGAACTGCGGACCTGAAGCCCCTCAACGCAGCTCGGTGAACGCCAGCTTGATACCCAGCCCCACCAGCACCGCGCCCATCAGCCGGTCGAACCAGTGGCCCATGCGGGCGAAGCCGGCGCGCACGCGGCGCTGGCTGAACAGCAGCGCCACCAGGCAGAACCACAGCGCGGTGGCGAAGGCCAGGTACACGCCGTAGCCGGCCTGCACCGCCAGCGGTGTGTGCGGGTTGATCACCACGGTGAACAGCGAGAGGAAGAACAGCGTGGCCTTGGGGTTGAGCCCGTTGGTGACGAAGCCGGTGACGAAGGCGCCCCGCGCCGAGCGCTGCTGGCCGTCGATGGCCACTTCCAGCTCGCCGGGCGCCGCCGGCCTGGCGCGCAACGCCTTGATGCCGATGTAGAACAGATAGGCCGCCGCCAGCCATTTCAACGCGTTGAACAGCACGATGGACTGGGACACGATCAGGCCGATGCCGAGCAGCGAATAGGCGACGTGGACAAAGATGCCGACACCCACGCCCAGCGCCGTCCAGGTACCGGCGCGGCGGCCGTGGGCCACGCTCTCGCGCACCACGATGGCGAAGTCCGGCCCCGGGCTGGCCACCGCCAGCAGGTGGATCAGGGCGACGGTGAGAAACTCCGTCCAGTACATGCGACCTCCGCAGGGTGGGAATCGGTGAGACAGGCTGGCAACCTTACGCCTGTCCTCCGCATCCAGACAGGTACAGCCGATGAACAACAGCGCACGTGCGGTCTTTCTCGACCATGCCTCCCTCGACCTCGGCGACCTCGACATGGCGCCGCTGCGCCGGGTCTTCGGCGAACTGGTGCTGCAACCGAGCTGCGAGGAGGCGGACGTGGCCGGCCTGCTGCGCGGCGCCCAGGTGGCGATCAGCAACAAGGTGAACCTGAGCGCCGAGACCCTGGCGGCCTGCCCGGACCTGAAGCTGATCCTGATCTCGGCGACGGGCACCAACAACGTGGACCTGGCGGCCGCCCGCGAGCGCGGCATCGTCGTCGCCAACTGCCAGGGCTACGGCACCGCCTCGGTGGCCCAGCACACCCTGATGCTGCTGCTCGCCCTGGCGACCCGCCTGCCTGACTACCAGGCGGCGATCCGCGATGGCGCCTGGCAGCGCGCCAGCCAGTTCTGCCTGCTGGACTTCCCCATCGTCGAACTGGAAGGCAAGACCCTCGGCCTGCTCGGCCACGGCGAGCTGGGCAGCGCGGTGGCGCGCCTGGCCGAAGCCTTCGGCATGCGCGTACTGCTCGGCGCCCTGCCCGGCCGGCCACCCCGTGCCGACCGGCTGCCACTGAGCGAGCTGCTGCCCCAGGCGGACGCCCTGACCCTGCACTGCCCGCTCAACGAACAGACCCGCGACCTGATCGGCGCCGCCGAACTGGCGCTGATGAAGCCCGGCGCCCTGCTGGTCAACACCGCCCGCGGTGGCCTAATCAACGAGCAGGCGCTGGCCGACGCGCTGCGCGCGGGCCACCTGGGCGGCGCCGCGTTCGACGTGCTCAGCGAGGAACCACCCCGCGACGGCAACCCGCTGCTGGCGCCGGACATCCCGCGCCTGATCCTCACCCCGCACAACGCCTGGGGCAGCCGCGAGGCACGCCAGCGTATCGTCGGGCAACTGGCGGAGAACGCCGAGGCCTTCTTCGCCGGCACGCCAAGGCAGGTGGTCAGCGGGTAAACTACGCGCCCTTTTTCTGCAGCGGAGCATGCCCATGGACCCACGAAGCGAAGTGCTGCTGCGCCAGGTGGAACTGTTCCAGGGCGACCTGCTGCTGGCCGGCCTACCGGGGGACGACCTGCTCGGCCAGTTGCCGCACGCCCACGGCTGGAGCTGGCACGCGGGCGAGCAAGGTGCCCTCGATGCCCGCTTCCCCGGGCGCAGCCTGTTCGGCACCCGCCCGCCCGAGCGGGCGTTCGACAGCGCGGTGCTGTTCCTGCCCAAGTCCCGCGAACTCGCCGACTACCTGCTGCAGGCCCTGGCCGCGCGCCTGGACGGCCGTGAGCTGTACCTAGTCGGCGAAAAACGGGGCGGCATCGAGCGCGCCGCCAAACAGCTCGCCGCCTATGGCAAGCCACGCAAACTCGACAGCGCGCGCCACTGCCAGCTCTGGCAGGTCACCGTCGAGCGGGCGCCGGCGGCCCCCGACCTGGGCGCTCTGGCCCAGCGTTTCGAACTGGCGTTGAGCGACGGGCCGCTGCAGGTACTGAGCCTTCCGGGTGTGTTCAGCCACGGCCGCCTGGATCGCGGCAGCGCACTATTGCTGGAGCATCTGGACGGCCTGCCCCAGGGCCATCTGCTGGACTTCGGCTGCGGCGCCGGAATACTCGGAGCCGTGCTCAAGCGGCGCAATCCCGCCAGTGCCGTCAGCCTGCTCGACGTGGACGCCTTCGCCGTCGAGAGCAGCCGCATTACCCTGGCGGCCAACGGCCTGGAGGCCGAGGTGATCGCCGGGGATGGCATCGATGCGGCGCCGACCGGGCTGTCGGCGATCGTCAGCAACCCGCCCTTCCACACCGGCGTGCATACCGACTACCAGGCCAGCGAGCACCTGCTGCGCCAGGCGGCCCGCCACCTGGCCTCGGGCGGCGAACTGCGGCTGGTGGCCAACAGCTTCCTCAAGTACCCACCGTTGATCGAGCAGCACCTGGGCCGCTGCCACACGTTGGACGAAGGCGAAGGCTTCCGCATCTATCGAGCACGGCGCACCTGAATCGTCGTTCATGAGCGGCCGGATCACCCGCGCATCCCCCATGTAGAGCCGCCTGCGCCCCTTTTTCGCTAGGCGTGCGCACTGCGGCTAATCTATCCTTTGTCCATTCCCACCTCGCCACAGTGACGTGCATGAGCCAGCCGCCGAAAGCCCCCTCCATTCTCGAGCTGTTTCCCGAAGAGACCCGCGAGGCTGCCGATCTGCTCAAGCAAGCGGTGCCGCACATGGTGCGCCACGACATCCCGCCGAATCCGGTGCACTACGCCCTCTGGTACAGCTACTGCAAGGGTTCGGAGCCCGACCTGAACCGCCGCCTGGACAAGATCATCAAGGACTTCTCCAGCTTCCCGCCGGAAACGGCCGTCAAGCTGTTCCGCGACTTCATCATCCGCGGCGAACTGGAAGAGGCCCGCGCCGGGCAGCGGCAGGTGATCGAACTGGTCGACGACATCGAAGACGACGTGAAACGCAACGTCAGTGGCGGCCAGCATTACCATGCCAGCCTCTCGCAGGGCCTGGCCGCGCTGCAGGAGCCGATCGTCGACGACCTGCCGAGCGTGCTCAACGAACTGCAGCTGAGCACTCAGCAGATGCAGGAGCAGCAGGAAAAATTCCTCTATCGCCTCAAATCGGCGCAGGCCGAGATCCAGAACCTGCGCAGCCAGCTGGAGCGCGCGCAGGCCGCGGCCACCCTGGACAGCCTGACCCACGTCTTCAACCGCCACGCCTTCACCCGTCTGCTGGAGCAGGCCCTGGCCGGCGACACCAAGGGGCTGGCGCTGGTCATGCTGGATATCGACCACTTCAAGCAGTTCAACGACCAGTACGGACACCCGCTGGGCGACCGCGTGCTGCAGCATGTCGGCCAGCTGCTTCGGGACCTGCTCCCGGCCCGGGGCGTGGCGGCGCGCTACGGCGGCGAGGAATTCTGCATCATCCTCAAGGACTGCTTCGATCTGGAAACCGCCGGCGAATTCGCCGAGCAGCTGCGCCAGAAGATCCGGGCGCTACGGGTCAAGGTGCGCAGTACCGACAAGGTACTGGACACCATCACCGCCTCCTTCGGCCTGGCGCTGGCCGAGACGGGCGACAACTTCGACAGCCTCGTCACCCGGGCGGATGACGCGCTCTACCAGGCCAAGCGCAACGGCCGCGACCAGATCCACCCGCCCACCCCGAAGGAAGCGCTAACCGCTTGATTTGAGCGCATATCCTCTTTGCGGTTAAATAGCCGCCGTGCCGCATCGCCGCGGCATAGGCGGAGCCCATCGCCCGATGTCCGCTCCGCTCCTCGATTAGCCATTTCGAACAAGCGAGTTTCTCTACCATGTTGAAGATCGTTCACCTGATCACAGGCGGCGGCGCTCTGCTGCTGTCCTTTACGCCAAGTCTTCGCAACGACGAGCTGTCCTACCTGCAACAACCGGATGCCCTCTACCTGGCCCTGTTCGGCCTGGCCAACCTGCTGCTCGCGCCGCTGCTGCCGGTTCGCCACGACGGCGTGCGCAACCAGCTGCAGGCCCTGGTATCGGCCCTGCTGGTGTTCGCCAGCGTGCTGCAGGCGCTGATCCTGCTGGCGCCGCTGGCCCAGATCGGCAACCAGCCGGCCGTTTCGCTCAGCCTCATCACCCTGCTGGCCGCCACCCTGCTGCACCTGGCCATCAACCTGGGTGGCAATCGTCCACGCAGCATCACCCCGGCCGTCCAGCGCGAACTCGACGAGAACCGCGAGACCGGCACCGTCAAGTGGTTCAACACCTCGAAGGGCTTCGGCTTCATCTCGCGTGACAGCGGCGAAGACATCTTCGTCCACTTCCGTGCCATTCGCGGCGAGGGCCACCGCATCCTGGTCGAGGGCCAGCGCGTGGAGTTTTCCGTGATGCAACGCGACAAGGGCCTGCAGGCCGAAGACGTGATCATCGCCCTGCCCGGCCACCGTTAATAAAGGAAGGATGCAAAAAAGCCCGCTCGACGCGGGCTTTTTCGTGGCCATGTCACCATTAGTCGTTGCACATCTTGTGGGAGCGGATTTATCCGCGAATTGCGCCACCAGCACGTAACGACATAGCTTTTTCGTTTCAGTAGTGAGGCGGCGGCGCCTCGTCCTCCGCGATGCCGAACTGCCCCTGGATTTCCTCCTGCCGCCGCGCGAGCGCCGCGACCTGCAGCCTCAGGCGCTCGATGACCTGCTGCTGCTCCACCACCACATCGTTCAGCGCCGCGATGGTGTCATCCTGAAACGCCTGGCGGCTCTCCAGCTCGATCACACGCTGTTCCAGATCCATGCTCAGCTCTCCACGAACCGGAAATCGTCGGTGACCACCCGCGTCAGCCGCTCGCGAACCGCCGCGGCTTCCTCGGCGCCGTATGGGCGGGCCGGATGCCTGCCCCAGACGGGTGCCGGCCAGGCCGGATCCTCCCGCCGCCGCACGACCACATGCATGTGCAGCTGGCTGACCACGTTGCCCAGGGTGGCGACGTTCATCTTGTCGGCCACGAAGGCATCCTTGAGCGCCTCGGCCAGGCGCGTGGTCTCCAGCCACAACTGCTGCTGGTCGGCCGCATCCAGCTGGAACAGCTCGCTGACGTCCTCGCGCCTGGGCACGAGGATGAACCAGGGGTAGTTGGCGTCGTTCATCAGCAGCAGGCGACACAGGGGAAAGTCGCCCAGGACCAGGCAATCCTGCTGCAGACGGGAATCCAGACTGAACATGCGTTTCTCCTCCAAGCCGAGACAATCGGCGCGCAGCATAGCGGGACAGGCCCGGCAATTCATCTCCATCCGGACGACGCCCGGGAAGCGGAACGACGCGCCAAAACAAGGCGCCGTCCGGACGGGTCCAGGCGGTTGTACCGGGGCATGACCGGGCACCGCCCCAAAAGTGGGCAAAACTACCCAGGCGACGCCCACAAACTGACCAACCGCACAGACAGGAAACGTTACCGGCCGCTACCGTCACCCTCGGAAGCCGACGTGCGGTAACAACGACCGCTCATGGCAAGTAAGGATAGCCGCCGGGCGACGATCGGACATGGCCTCGCGAAGCCTGTAACTACAAGGCCTGCGAGGCACGCAAACATGAAGTTGCGGCACAACGGTAAATGATTGCGAATCCTGTTCGTCACTTTGTGCATGGAAGTTGCTAAGAGTCTGGCACCCTCTGCTCGTGCGCACCCTGCAGTCGGGCTGCAGGCCCCTAAGCCGTTGGATTTGCAGCCTTTTCAGGGAGAAGGGAAGAAACGTCCGACACGGCTGGAATCTACAGAAATGCGACGTCGACAATGTAAATTTGCGACGCCGATGTAAATAAGCCGTAGGAAATCAATGATATCTGTCGCCAATTTAAGCCTCCGTGCTATAAGTTAGCGCCGACACAAAAAGAAAGAGTCGCCCAGAAAACAAACAATGGGCGGCACAAATCTTCTAAACCAAAGGAGCAATCACAATGCAAGTGATGAAGTGGAGCGCACTGGCTCTCGCCGTGACCGCCGGTACCACCCAACTGGCATTCGCCAGCGCTCAGTCCGAGTCCAAGGGCTTTGTGGAAGACAGCAGCCTGAACCTCCTGCTGCGCAACACCTACTGGAACCGTGACTACAACAAGGGCGTTTACGACCGTAGCACCTGGGCCCAGGGCTTTATCACCACCTTCGAATCCGGCTTCACCCAAGGCACCGTAGGTGTGGGCGTGGACGGCTTCGGTCTGCTGGGTCTGAAACTCGACGGCGGCCAGGGCGATATGTTCCCGGGCGAGCGCAAGGACTGGAACGACTCCGTCGGCCAGGTTGGCGCCGCGGTCAAGGCCCGCATCTCCAACACCGTGATCAAGTACGGCGACCAGATGCCGAGCATGCCGGTTCTGGCCTATGACGACTCCCGTCTGCTGCCGCAGAGCTTCACCGGTACCCTGATCACCAGCAGCGAGATCGAAGGTCTGGAGCTGAACGCCGGTCACTTCACCGCCGAGAGCCCGATGGCCTCCGGCGCCCGTGACGATGCCCGCCTGAAGAGCACCGACGTCATCGGCGGTAGCTACCAGTTCACCGACAACCTGAGCGCCTCGGTCTACTTCTCCGACGTCGAAGACGTCTACAAGAAGAAGTACGCCAACATCAACTGGACCATCCCGCTGGCCGAAGAGCAGGCTCTGAACTTCGACCTGAACTACTACAAGACCAAGTACGAAGACGACACCACCGCTGATGGCTTCTTCGGCAACGGTCTGACCGGCGACGACAACACCATCTGGAGTCTGGCCGGCAAGTACAGCGTCGGTTCGCACGCCTTCATCCTGGCCTACCAGCAGAACAGCGGCGACGTGGGCTATGCCTACGACATGGGCGACGGCGGCAGCGCGATCTGGGTAGCCAACTCCTACTACTCCGACTTCAACAACGCCGACGAGAAGTCCGTGCAGGCCAGCTATGAGCTGGACTTCACTGGCTACGGCGTACCGGGCCTGTTCTGGAAAACCGCTTACGTCTACGGCTACGACATCAAGGTGCCGGGCGACAGCGACGCCAAAGAGCGCGAGTTCTTCAACCAGGTCAAGTACACCATCCAGAGCGGCGCCGCCAAGGACCTGTCCTTCAAGGCTCGTAACTCGATCTATCGCACCGACAACCGCTTCGGTACCGACCTGAACGAGTGGCGCCTGTTCGTCGAGTACCCGCTGGAAATCCTGTAAGGATTCCCATCGAGCATCCTCGATGCGAACGAAGAAACCCGGCTCAGGCCGGGTTTCTTTTTTTGTGATGACACAACGAGCCGCTACGCTTGCCGTAGGGTGCACCATGCGCACCGGAATGATCTGCCTGCTTGCCGGTGCGCGCGGCACACCCTACGACGGCGGGCATCCGCGCCTCATACGCCAACTTTGCCTGCGGGAGGCGCGGGATTACGCCGGTAACGCGTAGGTGCCGGTGACATGCGCCACCAGATCGCCCTCCGCGCCCTGTGAATACAACTGCACCTCGCACACCGCCTGGCGCCGGCTCAGGCGCAGGATGCGCGCCTCGGCGATCAGGTCCACCGGGGCCGGCCGGGACAGGAAGTTGATGTTGAGATTGGCCGTCACCGCCATCTCCACCCGCCCCAGGCGACCCAGCACCACCGCATACATGGCGGCATCGGCCAGCGCCATGATGGTCGGGCCCGACAGCGTGCCACCCGGACGCACCAGTCGGGCATGAAACGGCACCCTTGCCACGGCCGTTTCCCCGTCCAGACGATCGACCCGCAGGTCGATGTCCTCCGCCATCGGCACGCCGGCGCGAATCAGCGCCTGCACCTGGCCAGCGGTCAGCTCCGCCATCGTCTACTCCCGGTCCGTCCTGTACGCCACATGGCTGGCACCGTACAATGCCGAGTCATTATTTGCCCTCGCAACCGACATAACGGCCAAACATGCGTACCAGTCAGTACCTGCTCTCGACCCTCAAGGAAACTCCCGCCGACGCCGTGGTGATCAGCCACCAGCTGATGCTGCGCGCCGGCATGACCCGCAAGCTGGCCTCCGGTCTGTACACCTGGCTGCCGCTGGGGCTGCGCGTGCTGCGCAAGGCCGAAGCCATCGTGCGCGAAGAGATGAACGCCGCCGGCGCCCTGGAGGTACTGATGCCCGCCATCCAGCCGGCCGAGCTGTGGCAGGAGTCCGGTCGCTGGGAGCAGTACGGCCCCGAGCTGCTGCGCATCAAGGACCGTCATGGTCGCGACTTCTGCGTCGGCCCGACCCACGAGGAAGTCATCACCGACCTGGCGCGCAACGAGCTGAACAGCTACAAGCAGCTGCCGATCAACCTGTACCAGGTCCAGACCAAGTTCCGCGACGAGATCCGTCCGCGCTTCGGTCTGATGCGCGGCCGCGAGTTCATCATGAAGGATGCCTACTCCTTCCACCTGGACCAGGCCTCGCTGCAGGAAACCTATGACCGCATGCACCAGGCCTACTGCAACGTGTTCAGCCGCCTGGGCCTGAAGTTCCGCCCGGTACAGGCCGACACCGGCTCCATCGGCGGCACCGGCTCCCACGAATTCCACGTGCTGGCCGAATCCGGCGAGGACGACATCGCCTTCAGCGACACCTCCGACTACGCCGCCAACATCGAGAAGGCCGAGGCCGTGCCGCGCGAGAAAGAGCGCGGCGCCGCCACCGAGGAACTGCGCCTGATCGACACGCCGGATGCCAAGACCATCGACGAACTGGTCGCCCAGTTCGGCCTGGCCATCGAAAAGACCATCAAGACCCTGGTGGTGCACGCCGCCGAGGAAGGCAAGCTGATCGCCCTGATCGTGCGCGGCGACCACGAGCTGAACGAGATCAAGGCCGCCAACCACGAACTGGTCGCCAGCCCGCTGGTGTTCGCCTCCGAGGCCGAGATCCGCGCCGCCATCGGTGCCGGCCCCGGTTCCCTCGGCCCGCTGAACCTGCCGATCCCCTGCATCATCGACCGCTCGGTGGCGCTGATGAGCGACTTCGGCGCCGGCGCCAACGTCGACGACAAGCACTACTTCGGCCTCAACTGGGAGCGCGACCTGCCGCTGCCGGCGGTGGCCGACCTGCGCAACGTGGTCGCCGGCGACCCCAGCCCGGACGGCAAGGGCACCCTGGTGATCAAGCGCGGCATCGAAGTCGGCCACATTTTCCAGCTCGGCACCAAGTACAGCGAGGCCCTGGGCTGCAAGGTGCTGGGCGAGAGCGGCAAGCCGGTGACCCTGACCATGGGCTGCTACGGCATCGGCGTGTCCCGCGTGGTGGCTGCGGCCATCGAGCAGAACTACGACGAGCGCGGCATCCTCTGGACCGACGCCCTGGCGCCCTTCCAGATCGCCATCGTGCCGATGAAGTACGAGAACGAGAGCGTGCGCGAGGCCACCGACAAGCTCTACGCCGAGCTGACCGCCGCCGGCTACGAAGTGCTGCTGGACGACCGCGACAAGAAGACCAGCCCCGGCGTGAAGTTCGCCGACATGGAACTGATCGGCATCCCGCACCGCATCGTGGTCAGCGAGCGCGGCCTGACCGAAGGCACCTTCGAGTACAAGAACCGCCGCGAGAGCGACAACCAGCAGGTGGCCGCCGCCGACCTGCCGGCGTTCCTCGCCGAGCGCATTCCCCGCTGAGTCCGACCAAGAAGCCCGCATGTTCCAGCGTCATACCCTTAGCCCCGGCGCCGCCCTGCTCGGCGCCCTCTTTCTGGTCGGCTGCGCCAACCACCTGCCGCAGCGCAGCGAGCACGAGGAACGCTTCGAGCGCCGCCTGCTCGACCACAGCCTGCAGATCGACACGGGCGAGCCGAGGGTGCTGGAACTGCCGCAGCGCCGGGTGCGCATCCACGAACAGAAGACCTTCGAGGTCACCGAGTTCGAGGTCACCCGCCGCTACGACCGCTACACCCCCTACCAGCCGTGGCGCGAGTTGTATGAAGTGCCGCTGGGGGCGGTGGCGATCGTCGCCGGCGTCGGCGCCAACGTGCTCAACGTGGTGATGCTCGGCCGCCTGCCGGACAGCGTCACCAAGGACTGGATCAGCTACGGTTTCGCCGGCGTCAACCCGGCGATGAACGTCGAGTCCAATGGCCGCGCCGAGCAGAACCTGGCGAAGATCGAGGAGGTCCAGCTCGACCGCCGCACCGAGTACTCCAGCCTGCCCTGGGCCGAGCGCCCGGTGCAGGTCAAGGCCGGCCGGGACACCCACGAACTGACCACCGACCGCCAGGGCGTGCTGCGCCTGAACCTGCTCGACGGCCCCTTCGCAGAGCACGACGCGAGCACCGTCGGCACCCTGGTGCTGAGCGTGGAAGACCCGCAGGACAGCGCCCGTGCCGACGCCACCCTGCTGGTCAGCCGGGACCTGCGCGGCAAGCTGCGCGAAGCCCACGCGCTGATCTACGACGACCTCGAGGACGACGAAGTCAGCCAGTGGGTGCACCGGGTCAAGCGCCTGTCGGACCTGGGCCTGGAGGAGGAAGCCAGCGAGCTGGAACAGAGCCTGATCGAGCTGACCCGCAACGACCCGGAACTGCAGCAGGAATTCCTCAAGGCCCTGATGAAGGACGCCGGCCGCCTGGCGGCCGACCCGGGCGAGGATTGATCAGCGGCGGATGACGAAGCCGGTGACGCCCTGCACCGGCTGCTGCTCCAGTTCCAGGGCATCGACCCGCGCACTCTCCGGCCCCTGGCCCAACCAGGCCTCCAGCTCGCGCACTGCGGGCTCTTCCCCTTCGAACAGCACCTCGACCCGGCCATCGGCGAGGTTGCGCACCCAGCCGTTCAGGTCGAGGCGCTCGGCCTCTTCCAGAGTGCGCTGGCGGAAGCTCACACCCTGCACCTTGCCGCCGACGAATCCATGCAGACAGATGGTCATGCGCCTCACTCCTTACTTTGCCAGTGATCGAGCCGGGCCCGCAGCCCGGCCGCCGTCTGTTCGCCGACCAGCCGCTCGCGCAGGCGGCCGTCGGCGCCGATGATGTAGGTGACCGGCAACACGTCGTTGCGCGGCAGTTCGAGGCGCTCGGCAGGGTCCTGCGCCAGCACGGTGAAACGGATATCGAAGGCCTCGGCGGCCTTGGCCAGGGCCTCGCCCTGCAACGTGTCGAAGTTCACCCCGAGGACCTGCGCGCCTTTGTCGCGCAACTCCTGCTCCAGCCGGTTCAGCTCGGGGATCTCGGTCCTGCAGGGCTTGCACCACTCCGCCCAGTAATTGATCACCAACCACTGGCCTTCCAGTTGTCCAGCCGTTACCTTTCGTCCATGCTGATCGACGCCCCAGTCATCGGCGCAGCCGGCCAGCAGAAGCCCGGCAACGACACCTATCACCATCTGGAGTGGCCTTCCCATGCATTCGCTCCTCGTGCACGCGGGATTGATATGACGCTGGATGCACTGCGCCTGGAAGTGCCGGACATTCTCGAAGAGCACGTCACCCGGCTCGGCGAACTCAATGCCGAACTCGCCGACGCGCGCCTGCAGCCCCGCGCAGAAGGCCTGCAGCAGGTCGTCGGACTGCTATTCCGGCTCAATCGCAGCGCCATGACCTTACTGGAAAGGCAGCGCGCCCTGCAAAGCTTCTGCGAGGAATACCGCCACTACTGCGCGGCCATGGGCGATGGCCCGCTGCCGTCCCAGGCCTTCCTGGGGCTGTGCGAGGAACTGGCCGCCGGCTTCAAGCGCCTGCTGCTGCAGATACTCCAGGGCCGCCAGCCCTCAAGGCCCCACCTCGCCTGGTGCCTGTACATGGCCCAGCACTTCCTCGCCCAGAGCCTGCTGCGCCACTACCAGCGCTACCAGGAGCCGCCCGCCTCGCTGTGGAGCGACAGCCACCTGCTGTACTGGATCGGCGAGCACCAGGACTGCCTGGACGAACACGTCGCCGCCCCCTTCCAGCCCACCCCAGCCGGATCGCTGCGCGGCCTCTACCAGCAGATGCTGATGCTCGCGCTGAGCAACCCCTTCCATCTCGCCGAAGGCGAATGCGCCCTGCTGTTCGGCGCACTCACGCCGCTGGCGCCCCTCGTCCGGCTGATGCCCTGGGACGAGGACGAGGAAAGCGACGGGCCGCTGATCGACCTGAGCCAGGCCCAGCCCTGCCTGCCCTATGACACCCGGATTGACGGCTCGACCGAGCATCTGCGCCGCCTGGAGCTGGGTGCGCTGCTGGTCGCCGTGGACGAGCCGGCGCCGCTGCAGAGCCCGCGCGAGCGCGAGCTGCTGGAGCGGGTTAGGCAGAACTGGCTCGGCCGCCAGCAGCGCCGGCACCCGCGTGCCGACTTCAGCGCCGACTGCAGCCTGGTGATCGGCCTGCAAGCCATCCATGCCCAGTTGCTGGAGAAACGCCCGGCCAGTTGCGCCGCGCAGATGCTCGACGCCAGCGCCGGGGGTGCGCGCGTCGTCTGCCAGGCCGACCTGGCGGCGCAGCTGCCGGTCGGCCAGTTGGCGCTGGTGCTGCCCCGCAGCGGCACCCCGACCCTGGCGCTGGTGCGCTGGCGCCACATCAATCAGGAAGGCCTGCACCTGGGCCTGCGCTACCTCAAGGGGCTGCCGCGCGCCGTCTGGCTGAGACGGGCACCCAGCGCCCAGACCCACCCAGGCGTGCTGCAGAGCACCCCGGAACCGGGCTCCGGCTGGCACCACGGCCTGTGGCTGCCCTGCGGGCAGTTCGTCGAGGGCGAGAACGTCTGGCTGCAGTTGGCCAACGCCAACAACCAGGCCGTGCTGCCCCTGCCAGCGGCCAACCTCGACACGCCCATCGTGGTCCGCCACCCCCTGCGCCTGGCTTGAACATTCAGCCAGGTTCTGCGACGGAAGTCTCAGCCGGCGAAGCCTCAGTGCACAGTTTCGTCACCGGCCGTTTCCTATAATCGCCCCCATTCCTATACCAACGAGTTCTGCCGGAGCCCCCGATGACCCAAGCCAACGACAAGCTGATCGGCCCAGTCCCTGCCAGCATCGTCAACAGCGCGCGCCTGAGCGTGACGCCCTACGAGGGCCGGGTCGGCGAATTCAACGTGGCCGTCTGGCTGCACCTGCCGGGCCTGGCCAACCTGCCGGTATCGCTCATGGTGCGCTACCGCGACGGCAATCAGGTGCGCGAGGTGGCGGTGGACCATGGCAAGGTCAACGGCCACAGCAAGGTGATGCTCTCCGGCGTCGCCCGCCTGCCGATGAAGGTCAGGATCGAGGACATGCAGGTGCGCCTGCGCTCGGCGGTGCCGGCGCAGACGCTGATCGTCGAGGAACTGTTCGTGCAAGCCGTGGAGATGCTGGACAGCGCCTCCCGCCAGGCGATGGCCTGACTCTCCCGGCCATTGCCTGCCCCGCTTCGGCGGGGTTTTGTTTTTCAGGGTTCAGAAAACGCCGAAGCGCACCACCGAATCGGGCTTCGTCGGCTCGGCCTCTTCGGCCGCCTGGCGGGCCAGCGCCGCCAGCGATTCTGGCCAGCGGGCGAAGCGCAGGCCGGTGATGCGATTGAGCCGCTCCAGCGCCTCGTCGGAATCCCGGGACTGCAACGGCACCACCTTGTTCTTGCTACTGCTCATTCGCCCGACATCCCCGAACCCTGCGCTCGCTAGCAGTCTGCCAGCATTCGGGCGGGTATTTGCCAGAAGCGTGCCAGCCCGGTTGGACTACCACTGCCGTGCTTCAAAGGCCGGGCGACAGCCTGTGGCGCGCTGTACCTCGCCCTAAACTGACCTTTTTCGTCACTCCGTCACGAACCGGCCCGCAGCCAATGGGCCAGGCTGGCGCCGAACAGTGCCGCCTGATCCTCGTGCTGCTTCTCCAGCGCGGCGCGCAGGCCGGGGTACCACGCCTCGTCCAGCTTTTCCGGCAACTGGTTGGGCCGTGGCGCCGGCCAGGGGCTGTGGCTGAGCAGGCGATGCAGGCTGTAGTTCTCGAGATCGCGGCACAGCACCCAGCCGCCACCGCTGGCGCGGCAGATCAGATGCTCCCGTTCGAGGAAATCCAGCACCTCCTGCCACTCGTCCTGCGGCAGCAGCCAGCCCGCCCTCTGCACGTCGAGATGGCGGACCGGTCGGCCCCGCTGCTGGCGGTCGTGGAACACCCGCAGCACGCCGATCGCCACCAGCAGGCGCGGCAGTGCCTGGCGCCGCCAGTGGCGCGACGACGACAGGTTGCACACCAGTTCCGCGCCGAGCAGCACGATCAGCCAGGACAGGTATACCCACAGCAGGAACAGCGGCACCGTGGCGAAGGCGCCGTAGATCAGCTGGTAGCCGGGGAAGAAGCTGACGAACAGGCCGAACAGCTTCTTGGCAATCTCCACCAGCACCGAGGTGAACAGCCCGCCGATGAGGGCATGGCGCAGCGGCACCCGGGCATTGGGTACCGCCGAGTAGATCAGGGTGAAGGCCGCGGTGCTGAACAGCAGCGGGGCAAAGCGCAGCAGCGTGCGCGCGCCGATCAGCGCATCCGGTCCGGTCAGCAGGGACAGCGAGGCGATGTAGGTGGTCACGGCGAAACCGGCGCCCAGCAGCAGCGGCCCGAGGCTGAGGATCGCCCAGTACAGCAGGAAGCTGGAGATGCCGCGCCGCGGCTGGCGCACCCGCCAGATCGCGTTGAAGGTCTTCTCGATGGTCACCAGCATGAAGAAGGCGGTCACCGCCAGCAGCGCCACGCCGGCCCAGGTCAGGTGCCGCGCCTGGGTGGTGAATTCGCGCAGGTACTGCTGCACCGTCTCGCCGGACGACGGCACGAAGTTGTGGAAGATGAAGCTCTGGATCTGCTCGCCGGTGTCCTGGAAGGCCGGCACGGCGGAGAGCATGGCGAAGGTGACGGTCATCACCGGCACCACCGCGAACAGCGTGGTGTAGGTCAGCGCGGCGGCATTGTTGATAGCCCGGTCGGCGAGGAACCGCTGGAACAGAAAGCGCCAGAACTCCACCACATCATCCAGCCGTTGCCGCATGCCCCACTCCTTAGAGCCTGTTTAGGACCTCGCGAGCTAGAGCCAGGCTAGGCAAAAACCGGCGAGGAAGCGGAGTTTACAAGTAGTAAATGAGCATTCCGAGCCTGTTTTTAACGACGCATGGCCGACGCGCAGCAGATCGTAAAAAGGCTCTTAGTCTGTTTTCGTACCCGACGCGGCTAGAATAGCGCCCTCATTCGCCAATGGGCACCGCCATGACCAACCTGACCCTCTACCACAACCCGCGCTGTTCCAAGTCCCGCGGCGCGCTGGAGCTGCTCGAAGCCCGCGGCCTGGCGCCGAACGTGGTGCGCTACCTGGAAACTCCGCTCAGCGCCGCCGAACTGCGCGCGCTGCTGGCCAAGCTGGGCATCGGTGCGAGAGCGCTGCTGCGCACCGGCGAGGACGAATACAAGGCGCTCGGCCTGGCCGACGCCGGCCTGAGCGACGAACAGCTGATCGCCGCCATGGTCGAGCATCCCAAGCTGATCGAGCGTCCCATCCTGGTGGCTGGCGACCGCGCCGTGATCGGCCGTCCGCCCGAGAAGGTCCTGGAGCTGCTGGCATGAGCCCATCCTACATCCTGGTGCTCTACTACAGCCGCCACGGCGCTACCGCCGAGATGGCCAGGCAGATCGCGCGCGGCGTCGAACTGGGCGGCCTGGAGGCGCGCCTGCGCACGGTGCCAGCGGTCTCCACCGAATGCGAGGCCGTGGCCCCTGACATCCCGGTGGAAGGTGCTCCGTACGTCAGCCAGGACGACCTGCGCCACTGCGCCGGCCTCGCCCTCGGCAGCCCGACCCGCTTCGGCAACATGGCCGCGCCGCTGAAGTATTTCCTGGACGGCACCAGCAGCCTGTGGCTGACCGGCGAACTGGTCGGCAAGCCCGCCGGCGTATTCACCTCCACCTCCAGCCTGCACGGCGGCCAGGAAAGCACCCTGCTGTCGATGATGCTGCCGCTGCTGCACCACGGCATGCTGCTCTGCGGCCTGCCCTACAGCGAGGGCGCGCTGCTCGACACCCGTGGTGGCGGCACGCCCTACGGCCCCAGCCACCACGCCGGCGCCGATGGCAAGCGCAACCTGGACGAACACGAAATCGCTCTGTGCCGGGCCCTCGGCCAGCGCCTGGCGCAGACCGCCGCGAAACTGGAGACCGCCCGTGGCTAGAACGCCCAAGCCCCTGCCCAGCCTGGAATGGCTGGCCCCGCGCCTGAAACTCAGCCGCACCCTGAGCCTGTTCAGCTTCGCCGCCCTGCTGCTCCTGCTGCTGGTGTGGAACCTCGCTTTCGCCGACCTGCACGGCGCGCGCACCTGGGTGGTGCTGTGCATCCAGCTGGTCCCGTTGCTGCTGCTCGCCCCCGGCCTGCTGCTGGGCAACGCCCGCGCCCACGCCTGGGCCTGCTTCGTGGTGAACATCTACTTCATCCAGGGCGTGCTGGCCGCCATCGACCCAGCCCGTGCCCTGTTCGGCGCCCTGGAAACGGTGATCAGCCTGGGCCTGTTCTGCAGCGCGCTGCTCTACGTGCGCTGGAAGTTCCAGCACGACCGCAGGCTGGCAGGCGAAAGCTGACCGACTTCATACGTCTCGCCGGTAGGGTGCGCCGTGCGTACCGAAATACCGGGCACCTATCCACTCGGTGCGCACAGCGCACCCTACGGTGGAGCGACTACCAGCCCTGGGTTTCCTTGAGGAAGGGAATGGTCAGCTTGCGCTGGGCCTGCAGCGAGGCCTGGTCGAGGCGTTCGAGCAGCTCGAACAGCGCGCTCATGCTGCGCTCGCCCCGGGTGAGGATGAAGCGGCCGACCTCGTCGGTCAGGTGCAGGCCACGGCGCGAGGCGCGCAGCTGCAGGGCGCGCAGCTTGTCCTCGTCGGACAGCGCGTGGAGCTGGAACACCAGCGCCAGGGTCAGCCGCGACTGCAGATCGGGCAATGCCACGGGCAGTTCGCGGGGCGACGCGGTGGCCGCCAGCAGCAGGCGGCGACCCGAGTCACGCAGGCGGTTGAACAGATGGAACAGCGCCTCTTCCCAGTCCGCACGACCGGCCACGGCATCGAGATCGTCCAGGCAGACCAGCTCGGCCTGGTCCAGGCCGTCCAGCAACTCGGGGCCGTAGTCCGCCACCTCGGCCAGCGGCAAGTAGACGGCCTGCTCGCCGCGCTGCTCGAAACGCAGGCAGGCGGCCTGCAGCAGATGGCTGCGCCCCACGCCTTCGCCGCCCCAGAGGTAGATCAGGCTCTCCGTCCAGCCCGCATCGGCCTCGCACAACCGCTCGACATAGCCCAGGGCCGCCGCGTTGGCGCCGGGGTAGTAGTTGGCGAAGGTGGCATCGTCACGCAGACGCACGCCAAGGGGCAGCTGGACAGGTTTCATGCGCAGGACGGCAGGGAAGGTTCTTCGTGAAGGGCGGCAAGTTTATAGCCTTCCTCGTGCCAAGTCATTGATGGGTAAAGTTGTCTCCGGCTGGAGAGCGAGCCCGTGCACGGCCTATGATCCGGCATTGTCCAGTGATCGGACCTGTCCCTATCAAGGATCTGAAATGACTCGCGCCACCATGCTTCTTCTGCTGCTCGCCCTTCCCTTCGCCACGAATGCCCAAGAATACAAGCCGATAGAGGCCCAGTACCGGCTCTATTCAGGCTCGATCGGCGATCCGATGCCGGCCGGTCAGGACGATGCCAAGTTGTCGCTGGCGATAACGGGCGAGGCGGCCGAGGAGATCTTCCAGCGGATCGGCCCCGATCGGGAGGATCAGTGCGGTGCAGAGGACGGGAGCCGCTTCCGCGCCAGGGGCGATGGCTCGGTCGTCTGCCAGTACAGCCTGCAGAACGGCTACCTCTGCTACCTCGGGATAGACCTGCTGCAGGGCAAGCCGGTCAACGCCAGCGTCTGCTAGGTTCGCCGCCAGAACTCAACGCCGATCCACCCGCCTCAGCTGTTCCTGCTCGTAGCGTGGATAGAGGTGGCTGACGCTACGGATCAGTTCGTAGCGGCTCAGGCTGATGCCGGCGAAGCGCTCGGGGATCGGCGCCCGGATCACTTCGTTCATGTCCTCGCCGCGGCTGGCCGCGTCGCGCAGCAGGCCGTCGAGCCAGCCCAGGTAGTCGCGCATCTGGGCGAAAGGTGCGGGGTCGGTGGCGAGCGGACCATGGCCGGGGACGAGCAGTTTCCACGGCAGTTCCTGCAGGGTCTCCAGGTCGGCCAGCCACACGTCCAGCCCCGGGCTGTTCGGCGTGGTCAGCGCGCGCTGGTAGAACACCAGGTCGCCGGCGAACAGCACGCCGGTGGTCTCGTCGAGGATCGCCAGGTCGGCGCCGGTGTGTCCGCTCAGCGCGAGCAGACGCAGGCGATGGCCGCCGATATCGCGCACGCCTGCTTCGAGCGTTTCGCTCGGCAGCACCACTTCGGTGCCGCGCATCCAGTCGCCGACCAGGCGATACATGTTCTCCGCCATGGCATCGCCCTGCTCGCGCAGCAGTTCGGTGGTGCCGGCCAGGGCGGCGATGGGCACATCGGCGAAGGCCTGGTTGCCGAGCACGTGGTCCGGGTGATGGTGGGTCAGCAGCACTCGCGCCACCGGCTTGTCGGTGACGCTGGCGATGGCGGCACGCATGGCCTCGCCGTAGCGCCGGGAGGGGCCGCTGTCGATGACCAGCACGCCTTCGTCGGTGACGATGAAGGCGGTGTTGACGATGTTGCCGCCATTGCCTTCGGCGAAGTTCTCCGTGCTGCCTTCCAGCAGCCAGGTGTCGGCGGCGATCTGCCGGGGCAGCAGGCGATAGTCGTAGGCCGCCTGCGCGGCGCCGGCGCAGAGCAGCGCGAGCAGCAGCAACAGGCCACGCATGCCTAGCCCTCCACCCCGGCGGCGCGCTCGCGCACTTCACTGATCTGCACCAGAGGCTCGGCATCGGTGAAGTTGGGCAGGTCGCCCATGATCCTCGCCGCGTGGGGCGCGAAGCTCTGCTGGAAGGCCTCCAGGCTGGCGAAGAACAGATGGCCCACCGCCACGAACGGCGCGGGGCTGCCGGGCGCGGCGCCGGAGACGCCCTGGTCCACGGCGATGCCCAGGCAGGCCTCGCCCAGGCATTCGCGCACCAGCGCCATGTGCGCGCCGCCGTAGTAGCCCAGGTCGAAACGCACGCCGGGGCGGTTGGGGTAGAGCACGCTGACTCTGATCATGAAAGTTCTCCACAGGAATGGGACGGGCTCAGAGTTCGGCCTCGAACTCGTTGCCATTGTTGTCGCGCAGTAGCAGCTCGGCCTTGCCGCCGCCGCGCAGTTCGAAGCCCAGGGTCGGGTTCTCGCTCACTGCCGGGAACAGTTCGAGCAGGGCCAGGCGCTGGCCTTCGGGATCGCGCAGCTCGGCGCTCTCCAGATAGAACTCGGGGATGCCGCCGACCAGGCCGTTGTCCATCGGGTGCGATACGGAGAGGCGCAGGCGGTCGAAATCGCCCTGTGGGTAGCGGCCGCCGAGGACCTGCCCCAGGCGCTGCTCCCAGCCGGGCTGCGCGCGCACCACGCTGGGCGCCGTGCAGCCACCGCCGGCGGCCTCGACGTGGGTCGAGCCGACGTGCCAGACGCCATCCTCGGTCTGCACCGCCGCGCGGATCAGGGTGGCCTGTTCGACGCGGATGCGCACCGCGAGGAACGGCAGCAGGCGCTCCGACTCCGTGTGCAGGGTGAAGATATGGGGAATCGGGTTCAGCTCGGCCCAGGCGAGCATGCGCTGCACCGGGCGCTCCAGGGCGCGTGCGTCGATCTCGATCGGCACCTGGCGCGAGTCCTCGGCGAAGGGCGGCGCCTGCACCCTCACGCGCTCGTCGAAGCGCACCGGAGCGGCGCCGAGCAGGCGCTGGCGGTGGAATTCCCACATCGGCGAATGCAGCGGGTCGACCTCCTCAGCCGCCAGCGCGTGCAGGCCGACCAGCAGCAGGGACAGCAGGCACAGCACGCGGGACATGGCACGTTCTCCTCGGCAGCCGGTGGCGGCGCGAACCCCGCGCCGCCGTCCACGGCCTACTGTTCGACGTGGACGCTTTCCAGGTAGGAGCGGATCGCCCACAGCGCTTCCTGGCTGAGGAAGTTGGCCATCTTCGGCATGTACACACGACCGTCGCGCACGGCGCCGTTGATCACCCGCTCCTTGAACCACTCGTCGCCGGTGATGCCCAGTTCGAGGTAACGCAGGTCGGGGGCGATGCCGCCGGACTTGGCTTCCAGGCCGTGGCAGGCCGCGCAGTTCTGGTTGTAGGCCGAGGAGCCGATCTCGATCGCCTTGGGGTTCTCGCGATAGGGGTTCTCGTCGAGCCATTCCTTGCCCAGTGGTTCCAGTCCGTCGGTGTTGACGTTCTGCGGCACCACGTCACCGTGGGCCATGGCGAATGCGCAAGCGCCGAGGCCGATGCAGAAAAGCAGGCCACGGAGCAGGTTGTTGTTGTTCATGACGACCATCCTCATCGAGATGCTGGGCAAGGCGAGCGCTTGTGGTCAGCGCGTTGACCGCATCTTAGAAAGGCCGTCGGCAGCGCCAGTATGCTGCTTTGGTGGCCGCCATCTACGCCCTTGGTAGTAACCCTCCGGTACGCCAGGCGGCAGCCGTTCGCAGCAGTGCGAAGTCATGGCCGGTTCGGGAATTTTTCCCGTGATCGGCGGGACTTTTTCCGTATCGCCCGTTCCGGGCCGCTCCCACTATCGATCGCACCGGGTCGCCGGGTCAGCCACACCTCCGGAAGGCCCCGTGTTCATCAACCAATGGGAACCGCAAACATGACAAGAACAACTCCCCCCAGCACTGCCACCCCGCTGGCGCGCACCGTGCAGAGCCTGATCCTGGGCTTCGCGCTGGTCTCGTCCGGCAGCGTCTTCGCCAAGTCGGTGAGCTGGGACGACATCGCCAACGACCACACCACCACCGGCGACGTGCTGCAGTACGGCCTCGGCACCAATGCCCAGCGCTGGAGCCCGCTGGCCCAGGTCAACGACCAGAACGTGTTCAAGCTGACCCCGGCCTGGTCCTTCTCCTTCGGCGACGAGAAGCAGCGCGGCCAGGAGTCCCAGGCCATCGTCAACGACGGCGTGATCTACGTGACCGGTTCCTATTCCCGCGTGTTCGCCCTCGACGCCAAGACCGGCAAGCGCCTGTGGACCTACAACCACCGCCTGCCGGACGACATCCGCCCGTGCTGCGACGTGGTCAACCGCGGCGCCGCCATCTACGGCGACAAGATCTACTTCGGCACCCTCGACGCCTCCGTCGTGGCGCTGAACAAGGACACCGGCAAGGTCGTCTGGAAGAAGAAGTTCGCCGACCACTCGGCCGGCTACACCATGACCGGCGCGCCGACCATCGTGAAGGACGGCAAGAGCGGCAAGGTCCTGCTGATCCACGGCAGCTCCGGCGACGAGTTCGGCGTGGTAGGCCGCCTGTTCGCCCGCGACCCGGACACCGGCGAAGAGGTGTGGATGCGTCCGTTCGTGGAAGGCCACATGGGCCGCCTGAACGGCAAGGACAGCACCCCGACCGGCGACGTGAAGGCCCCTTCCTGGCCGGACGATCCCAACTCGCCGACCGGCAAGAAGGAAGCCTGGAGCCAGGGCGGCGGCGCCCCGTGGCAGAGCGCCAGCTTCGACGCCGAGACCAACACCATCATCGTCGGCGCCGGCAACCCGGCCCCGTGGAACGGCTGGGCGCGCACCTCCGACGGCGGCAACCCCCACGACTACGACAGCCTGTACACCTCCGGCCAGGTCGGCGTCGACCCGACCACCGGCGAAGTGAAGTGGTTCTACCAGCACACCCCGAACGACGCCTGGGACTTCTCCGGCAACAACGAGCTGGTGCTGTTCGACTACAAGGGCAAGGACGGCAAGACCGTCAAGGCCACCGCCCACGCCGACCGCAACGGCTTCTTCTACGTGGTCGACCGCAGCAACGGCAAGCTGCAGAACGCCTTCCCCTTCGTCGACAAGATCACCTGGGCCAGCCACATCGACCTGAAGACCGGTCGCCCGGTGGAGAACGAGGGCCAGCGTCCGCCGAAGCCGGAGCCGGGCCAATCGAAAGGCAAGGCAGTGGAAGTCTCCCCGCCGTTCCTCGGCGGCAAGAACTGGAACCCGATGGCCTACAGCCAGGACACCGGCCTGTTCTACGTCCCCGCCAACCACTGGAAGGAGGACTACTGGGCCGAGGAGGCACACTACAAGAAGGGCTCCGCCTACCTGGGCATGGGCTTCCGCATCAAGCGCCTGTATGACGACCACGTCGGCATCCTGCGCGCGATGAACCCGACCACCGGCAAGGTCGTCTGGGAACACAAGGAGCGCCTGCCGCTTTGGGCCGGCGTGCTGGCGACCAAGGGCAACCTGGTGTTCACCGGCACCGGCGACGGCTACTTCAAGGCCTTCGACGCCAAGAACGGCAAGGAGCTGTGGAAGTTCCAGGTCGGCACCGGCATCGTCTCCCCGCCCATCACCTGGGAACAGGACGGCGAGCAGTACATCGGTGTGACCGCCGGTTACGGCGGCGCGGTACCGCTGTGGGGCGGCGACATGGCCGACCTGACCAAGCCGGTCGCCCAGGGCGGTTCCTTCTGGGTGTTCAAGCTGCCG